>DASUJR010000410.1:0-19913 GCA_036279175.1 Candidatus Acidiferrales bacterium
TCTCTCCGAAGCTGATCGAGAGGACGCGCGTTTCTATCTCGCGATTGCGTATTTGGAAGGTAAAGGCGTCAAGGGATCGCTCCAAACAGCGCGAAGGCTTCTAAAAGAAGCAAACGTCGACAACGATCATCCTGCGGCGTCCCGAGTTTTGGCAGCGATCTGACAATTGGCGTCCGTAGGCCCCGCTTGCCCGCCCTCGCTTTTCTCCGCGTTCTCCGCGCCTCTGCGGTAAGAGGGTTTTTTGCATGCGCGAGCGTTCCACCAAAGCGAACTTCGAATTCGACTCAAGCGCGCAGCAACGCCCCAAGCCGGCGCACCGCCGACGCAATTTCTTCCGCGGGCGTGTTGCCGAAGCCGAGGATGAAGCCTTCGCGTTTGCGGCGACCCAGATAGCACGGCGAAAGGGGCCATAGCGACAGTTTTTCGCGCGCCGCCTTCACCGCCAGTTCCACATCGCGCCGGCCGGACTTGCCGCGACCCTTCCGCATGATCGCGCACAGGTGCATACCTGCTTCCGCTCCGACGATTTCCAGCGCATCCCCAATCTCCGCACGAATGCTTTGCACCAGAGCGCTGCGACGTTCGCCATACAGTCGGCGCATCCGCCGCAGATGCCGCGCGAAATGGCCTTCACGAATGAAATCAGCGAGAACGGCCTGATTAAGGTGCGACGGGCAAATATCGGTCGCGTTGCGAACCGTGGTAAAGCGGTTCACCAGATCAGGCGGAATCGCGATGTAGCCCAGCCGCAGTGACGGGAACAGCACCTTGCTGAACGTGCCAATATAAATCACACGCGACTCGCGATCGAGTCCCTGCAACGACGAAACGGGCATGCTTTCGTACCGATACTCGCTGTCGTAGTCGTCCTCGATGATCCACGCGCCGCACGATTGCGCCCACGCTAGTAATTGCAGCCGGCGCGAGGCGCCCATCGTTACTCCCAGCGGGTATTCATGCGAAGGCGCCACGTACACGGCGCGAGCTTTGCGGCTCAAACGGATTCCCGCGGCCACGTCCAGACCTTCCTCATCCACCGGCACGGGCAACAGGCGGCATTGCGCCGCCTTCAGCGTGTTTTGAATCAGCCAGTAACCCGGTTCCTCGAGCCAAACCGCTTCGCCCGGATCGAGAAGCACGCGCGCCGACAGATCGATCGCCTGCTGCGACCCGCTCACGATCATGATCTGTTCCGTATCGCAATGAACGCCTCGCGCTGTCCGCAGATAACCCGCAACCGCTTCGCGCAGTTCATCGAGGCCCATCGGATTCCCGTAGTACAGCGCTCCCACCTGCAGTTCGCGCGCGTACCGCGCAACCAGATTGGACCAAACGCGAAAAGGGAACGCCTCTAACGCGGGCTGGCTCAGGTTGAACGCGCTCCGATGCAAAATCCAAGGGGGCCTTTCGTAGCGCGGTATCGCTTTGGCACGCGCCGCAACCTTTCGCGGACCCGACTGCGCCGGCGGAAGAACGGCGCGCCCTTTGTACTTGTAGTCGTCGCGGGCATCGCGCCGGTCGGGAAGGGAACTCGACACGAAAGTGCCGGAACCAACGCGGCTCTCGAAATATCCTTCCGCCAGAAGCTGAGCGTATGCATCCAGAACGGGAATTCGCGAAATACCTAACTCCGCCGCGAGTTCTCGCGTGGAGGGAATCTGCTGGCCCGCACGCAGTTCGCCTGCCAGGATGCGAGCGCGATACGCCGCGTAAATCTGCGCGTAAAGAGGCGCGGCCGCCTTGCGGTCAACGGCGATGATAGGCGAGATTCCGCCAACGAGAGCAGCCATTTGAGTCCCTATAGTCTAGAGTATAGTGGTCATATCGAAATCCTCCTAAGTGGTTATTGCGCCATACCACTCTTCTGTCAGACTCCGAGCCGGGTGGGGAACGATCGTGTCGGAGTGTGCGAACATTCTCGGCGCGATGGCAGAGCCGGCCCAGCCGGTTCGCATCGCGATTCGAGTCGCGGGCAAAGTGATTCTCACGGAATCCAGCCAGATCATTTCCATCGAGAGCCGGGGGAATCGCGTTCTCGTGAGGACGTTTTTCGGATCGCATTTGGCCGGCGAATCCGTCTTTGCCTTGGAACAGAAGCTCAAGCCGTACGGGTTTGTTCGGATCCATCGTTCGACGATTGTCAACGAAACGCTGGTCGAGGAAATACGCGTTTCGAAAGCCGGTGCGATGTGGCTTCGCGTAGCAGGGGCAGACAAAGAGTACAGCGTCTCGCGGAAATACAGGGCATTTATAAGCCGCCTCGCGCCGGCATGGTTTTGATGTTTTTACGAGATCTGGCGCTCGCCCCGCCGGACCGGTCAGGAGGGGCGCCGCCCCGGCGTCCCCCTTTCCGTGAATTCATTACGACAGGAGGTCGCCCTGGCGCGCGATCGTCGCGACGAGGGGCTAGATAATCAGCCGATGATGGCAACGTTCTCCACCACTGCGGTACTGTTCGCTTTTAAGCCCGCCGTCTTTTGGCCGTGGGTCGAGGGCTCGTCCATCTTGCTGATCGGACTGGCCGCCCTTTCGTGGAGCGAAGCGCGCCATTCGCGCGGCCTGGAAAAACTCATCCCGTTCGGTCCGATGCTGTACGCCGTCGCAATCGCGGTTTTCAGCGGAGACCACTTCGGCACGCCTCGCATTGTCGCTACGATCGTACCCAAATGGATGCCGTGGCATCTTTTCTGGGCCTACTTTGTAGGTGCCGCACTGATTGCCGCTGCACTGAGCCTTGCGGCGCACAGACACTCGCAGTTGGCGGCTGCGCTGACCGGCGTGATGCTCTTCCTTTTCGTTCTGATGATCCACATACCCAATTGTTTTCGAGCTCCGCACGATCGGTCTATCTACACGATCGCGGCGCGCGAATGCTTGCTCAGCGCCGGGGCATTCGCCTATGCCGCCGTCTTGGCGCACGACTGGCGAGGCGGGAGATACCGCGGATGGGGACTGGCACTGCGCAGTTCCGCTGCCTGGACGAAAATGGCGAGTATCTCGCGAATCGTAATCGGCGTGGTGCTCGTCGACTACGGCATCCAACAGTTTCTGTTCCCGAATTACGCGCCCGGAATTCCGCAGCAAGGTCCTGAAGTAATCCAAATGCCGTCATGGATTCCGGCGCATGCCCTGTGGACCTACGCGAGCGGAGCGATCTTCCTCGTTTGCGGCATCGCGCTGCTTCTCAACCGGCGATCCCGGCTCATCGCGGAGTTCCTCGCGGCGGTTGTGCTTGTCATCACCGCGTTTGTCTACCTTCCAGCGACGATCGAGAATCCGGCGAATATCGGCATCGGCCTGAACTACGTCGCGATCCATTTCATGCTGGCCGGCGCCGCGTTGATGCTGGCGCGGGCGATGCCTGCAACATCCAACGAAAACGCAAGCATCCCAGTAGGCGTGCGCGAACACGCGCCGAGCACCGTTAAAGTCGATGCGAGTTAATTGCCGGCGACAATCCTTGGGCGCGCGTCGGGCAACAGACGCGGCCCGCCTACGATCGGGAAAGGAAGGCGTACAATGTTGTCATCCTCGGCGGAGTTCCCAGCTATGAATAAGTTTTTTCGTCGGTCACTGAAAATCATACGCGCGAATCGAGTGGCGACGGTCGCCCTGGCTGCCGTCCTGATTGCCGGAACTGTCGCTGTTGCCTTCGCGCGACGCACGGGCGATACGACAACGCCTGTGCCCGTCGTCGTTGAGTTATTTACATCCGAAGGTTGCTCCAGTTGCCCGCCTGTCGACACGTTTCTCCGCAAAGTCGACGACCTGCAGCCGATCAAGGGCGTCGAAGTGATCGGCCTTGAGGAACACGTCGACTACTGGAACCAGGACGGCTGGGTGGATCCGTATTCGTCGCTCGAGTGGACCGGACGCCAGCAAGCATACGTCATGAAGTTCAAGGATAAGAGCCCGTTCACGCCGCAGTTGATCGTCGGCGGCGCGCAGGAGATGGTCGGATCGAACACCGTTGCGATCTTCAACGCGATCCGCGCGGCAGCCGAACGGGAAAACGTCCAAGTCTCCATCCAACCGGGCGCTGCCGATGGCAACGACGCGCGCCAATTCGCGATTCGTGTGGCGGGCACTCCCGGCGCAACCAAAGTATCGAAAGCCGATGTTTGGCTCGCGGTCGCCGAAGACGGTTTGCAGATGCAGGTCACGGGCGGCGAAAACAGCGGCCGTACGCTCCAGCACGCATTGGTGATCCGGTCGCTCCAAAAGATTGGCTCGCTTTCCGAGAAAACCGGAGCCGGGTTCACCGCCGATCCGCGCGTAAAATTCAAATCGAATTGGAATAAGTCCAACCTGCGCGTCGTCGTCTTTGTGCAAGATCACAAAAGCCTGCGAATCGTCGGCGCTGGCTCGTCGAAAGTTTCAAGCTAAGACTGGTCCGGCTAAACCACAAAAGTTCTATTTGGACGACACTGATCGCTGACCGCCGGACCATCGCTTCTGTGCGAAATTCGGCGGCGACTCGCGCCACGGATCGTTCTTGACGCCCTCATTGCGACTGACGCAAACTGCTGCGAAGTCTCAGGTCGCGTCCGCGAATGCGAGCCGCCAGGAGCCGCGCAATGAAAATCTCTCTTACAACCGCTATGGGACTGTGCCTCTTTGCCGGAGCTCTCGTGCTCGGCTGCTCGTCGTCGGCGCGTTCGGGTGCCCGAGCCCAACTCGCGAGTCAGGCGCAAACGTTCGATACCGCGGCGGGTCCAGTCCGCATCACGCCGATTTACCACGCCAGCGTTCTGCTTCAGGCCGGTGGTAAAAACATCTACGTCGATCCGGTGCATCCCGGTAATTTCGACGGCCTTCCTCAGGCCGACCTCATCCTGATCACGCACGACCACGGCGACCACATGGACCCGGCCACGATTACGCGGCTGAGTAAGCCGGACACGCAAATCATGGCGCCGCAAGTGGTAACGCAGAAGGTGTCGAACGCGAACCCAATCGCGAACGGCGAAACGAAAAAGTGGGGCGCATGGACCATCGAAGCGGTTCCCGCTTACAACCTCAAGCGCGGCCCCTCGCCGGGCGCGCTCTACCATCCAAAAGGGCGCGGCAACGGTTATGTCCTCACGTACGGCGGGAAGCGCTTCTATTTTTCAGGTGACACCGAAGGCGTTCCGGAAATGCGCGCTTTGAAAAATATCGACGTCGCGTTCGTCTGCATGAACCTTCCGTTCACGATGACGCCCGACGAAGCCGCCGACGCCGTGAAGGCTTTTCACCCGCGCGTCGTCATTCCGTATCACGACCGCGGCACGGACACGAGCATCTTCCAGCGCGATTTGCAGGGCACGGGCATCGAAGTCCGCATCCTGAACTGGTACCCCAAAACCTGACGCAAACGCCGTGCATTTGTAGCGCCCGCCTTGATTTTAAGGCGGGCGTTTTTTGCCGAGGGTTTGAAGAGCTCACCTCGCGCGAGTAGCGCCGGACTTAAGTAACGGCACAGTCTGCTTGCTTTCTCCGCATCGCTCGCGCGATTGTTCGTCTGTGTCACACCCTGCCAACAATAATCACAACGATCACGATAAGCAGAAGCAAGCCCAATCCGCCGCTCGGGTAGTAACCCCAACCCCAGCCGGCGGCATACGGCCACATGGGCAGCATCCCGATGATTAGAATCACCAGGATAATGGCCAGCAGAATGGTCAACGGATTTCGTCTCATGTTTGATTACTCCCGAAAAAAGGGGCCCGTTGCTTTTCAGCTTAGACCAGAACTGCACGGCCACAATCGGCACTGCTCCTGACCGATGCGGGCGGCTTCGTGTACGCATGATCTTTCGCGGGTAGCCGCTTCTGAGGTCAATTCCGCTCGTCGCGTAGGGTAAACTCCGTTACAATCCGCGAATCGCGCCGGGGTGGCGTATACGTTGTCATTATTGCTCCGCTCCGGTCCTCTAGAGACTCGCGCACGAGAATGGCTTCGCATATAATGAGGCGAAGAGTTTCCAGCCGGAACTTTACAGCGCCGGAGGCGACCGAGTGGCCTCTCAAACGAAGATCAAAACAGCGCCGAAGTTCGATTCCGCAAAATATCAGGGCCTCGACCGCGAAGCGTTAATCCGGATTTACCGCGTGATGTTCACGTCGCGGCGGCTCGACGACCGCGAAATTCAGCTCAAGCGGCAGAATAAAACGTTTTTCCAGATGAGCGGCGCCGGACACGAAGGCGTGCTCGCAGCCGCCGGGCTGGTCTTGAAGCCGGCGTACGACTGGTTCTTTCCCTATTACCGCGACCGGACGCTGGCGTTGATGCTTGGCGTTTTGCCGTACGAGATGTTGCTGCAAGCGGTCGGCGCGGAAGACGATCCTTCGTCGAGCGGCCGCCAGATGCCATCGCACTGGGGCCATCGCGACCTCAACATCGTGACCGGCTCTTCGCCCACCGGCAGCCGATGGCTTCACGCCGTCGGCGCGGCCGAAGCATCCGTCTACTATCAGCGGTTTCCGAAAGCATTCGACCAGGCGCGCAAAGCTCCGCTCGGCGACTCTGTCCGCGCCCATAAAGACGACATCGCCTACGTTTCGGGCGGGGAAGGCTCGACCAGCGAAGGCGAGTTTTTCGAAGCCATGAATGCGGCCAGTTTGCGCCGCGCGCCCGTTTTGTTTCTGGTTGAAGACAACGGCTACGCGATTTCCGTCCCCATCGAAGTGCAGACCGCCGGCGGCAGCATTTCGAAGCTCGTCTCGAATTTTCCGCACCTCCATATCGAAGATTGTGACGGCACGGATCCGCTCGAAAGCTACGCCGTACTCGAACGTGCCGCTGATCATTGCCGCTCGCGCCGCGGCCCTGCGCTGGTTCACGCGCGCGTGACGCGTCCGTATTCGCATTCGCTTTCCGACGACGAACGTCTTTACAAGCCTGCCGAAGAGCGCGAAGCGGAAGCTCATCGCGACCCGATTCCGCGCTTTGGCCTCTTTCTCGTCCGCGAAGGAATTGTGGAAGAAGGCGAACTCGAAGAGCTCGAGTCCGCCGTCGATCGCGAAATCACGGAAGCCACGGACCGCGCTCTTGCGGCGCATTCCGCGCCTAAAGAATCCATTTTCTCGTTCGTGTATTCGCCCGATATTGATCCGGCCAGCGCACGATTCGAGTCGCCTGCCTCTAAGGCCGAGGGCGCGCAGAAGACCATGGTCGAGATGGTTTCCGCCACGCTTCTCGACGAAATGGCGCACGACGAGCGCATCGCCGTTTTCGGCGAGGACGTCGCCGACTGCAGCCGCGAAGAAAATCTCGCAAACGTGAAAGGGAAGGGCGGCGTTTTCAAGGCGACATCCGGCTTGCAGAGGCGCTACGGTGCCGACCGCGTCTTCAACACGCCGCTAGCGGAAGCCGCCATCCTTGGACGTTCCATCGGCATGGCCATCCGCGGCCTCAAGCCGGTGCCGGAAATTCAGTTCTTCGACTACATCTGGCCCGCGATGATGCAGCTCCGCAACGAGCTGCCCACCATCCGCTGGCGCTCGGGAGGCCGCTTCAAGGCGCCCGTCGTGGTTCGCGTCACAATCGGCGGATACCTGAGCGGCGGCGCAATTTATCACAGCCAGTGCGGCGAGGTGATTTTCACGCACACTCCCGGCATTCGCGTGGTGATGCCGTCCACGGCGCTCGACGTGTGCGGCTTGTTGCGCACCGCGATTCGCTGCGACGATCCCGTTCTCTTCCTCGAGCACAAACATCTCTATCGCCAGCCTTACAATCGATCCGCATATCCCGGACCCGATTACACCGTGCCGTTCGGCAAAGCGCGCCTCGTGCGCGAAGGCACCGACGTGACCGTCGTCACCTATGGAGCGCTGGTCCACCGAACCGAACTTGCCGCCACAACGCTTGCACGCCAGGGAATTTCGACCGAGATTCTCGATCTGCGCTCCCTCAGCCCGTACGATTGGGACGCGATCGCTGCGAGCGTGCGCAAGACGAATCGTGTGATCGTCGCCTACGAAGACGCGATTTCATGGGGCTACGGCGCGGAAATTGCCGCGCGCATTGCCGACCAATTGTTCGGCGATCTGGACGCGCCCGTCCGCCGCGTCGCCGCCAC
The DNA here is from genome assembly GCA_036279175.1 of Candidatus Acidiferrales bacterium. GTDB lineage: Bacteria > Acidobacteriota > Terriglobia > Acidiferrales > UBA7541 > Palsa-295. Next base: position 8,066 of record DASUJR010000410.1, read on the forward strand.
CGACACGTTCGTCGCGTACCAGCCGAAGTTGGAAGACGAAATTCTGCCGCAGACCAGCGACATCATCGACGCCGTCCGCGATCTCGCCGCTTTCTGATCTGGCGCTGCCCGCGACTTCGCCGCGTTCTTAGTAGCACCGTCGTGACGGGTTGTCATTCTGAGGGCTGCATTTCGGCCCGAAGAATCTCTCTTTGTTTTGGGCGTGAGCGCCGATGCAACGTACCTGACTCTCGTAAGAGGCGAGGCCTTCGTTGTTCCGGGCGTGCTATCATTCCGCCACGAAACTTTTTCGAACCCCGAATCGTATCCTTAAATGAACGCGCGTGAGCCCGGCGCGCAGGAGGACAAGGTTATGATGTGCCCGAATTGTCGCAGGGAAATCGCCGAATATTCGAACTTCTGTTATTTTTGCGGCTCGCGTCAGACTCGGGCGTCGGCCGTTCCGGGCGCGCAGAAGCGCCTGATGCGCTCGTCCACGGACTCCAAAATCGCCGGCGTGTGCGGCGGAGTCGCCGAATATCTCGACGCGGATTCCACCATCGTTCGATTGGTCTGGGTGATCGTGTGGGTCTTTACCGGTTTCGTTCCGGGAGCAATCGCCTACGCCATCGCGTGGGTGCTGATGCCGGAAGCGCCGGTTCCCGTGCAGGTGGTCGTCACGCCGCCTCCGCCGAACTCGACTCCGCATCCGGCGCCAAACAGCTGACGATGGTTCGCAATTAGTTGCGCGCTGGTGATTGCGCCGCGTTCACGCCCTTTTTCGGACGGCCGCGCCGCCGCTGCGCCTTTCGAAAAGCATCTGGTCAATCGAAACAGTTCCTGCGCCGACCGTCGCCAGAACGAACGACAGCACGCATAGCGCGAGCGGGAACTCGTAACCGTGCACATTACTCGGATTCGACGCAATTCCGTGAACCTGCACGAGCGCAACGCCCATTTCAATCGCCAGCAGCAAGCCGACGATTCGAGTGAACAGCCCCACGATCAGCAGCGCCCCGCCAAACACCTCGAGAATTCCGGCGATGTACGCGAAATATCCCGGTAAGCCCATGTGATGGAAGTTCTGAACCCACTGCTGAGCGTGTGCCAATTTCGGCAGTCCGTGGGAAATAAAGATCACTCCCACCGCAATTCGGGCCAGCAGCAACGCCAGCGGCTTCAGCTTTTCCAGAGCTTGCATCGGCATCCTTCCGCCTGCCTGTCAGCAGGCCTCAACTCGTCCTAAACCGCTTAAGAGCGTTGCATTGTAGCAGAAATGCTGTATGACTTTGTCGCAACACGCGCCCACTTTCGTCGTTTGTAGTTGCCCTCGAACCGCATCTCATTGGCTGTAGAATTGCACGTTGCTGTTGCACGGGGTGTTCGTGTCAGGGTACGAGTGACTGCCGCAGGTAGGCTTCAGTCGTACCGACGGTGACGCACACTAGATCGGCTTTAGCCGCTGGGACGTGTTCTTTTTCATTGAGGAACGCGTCCGAGCCGCATGCACCGCCGAACCTCGGAGTCTGAATGCGCAAAATCGGTATCGGATTTCTCATCTTCGTAGTGATTGCGGCCGCGGCGTATCTGCGTCTTCGACGTTCCAAAGGCGCTGAAGAAATCGCTTATACCGGCAACCGTCAGGTGACGCTCTGGAGCACCAGCGCTCAGGTTCGCGAGCCCGTCGCCACCGCTACGTTCGGCGACCGGCTCCGCATCGTTCGCTCCTTCGAGGACCACGTCGAGGTTCGCACGGACTCCGGCCAGACCGGTTGGGTCAACAGCCGCGAATTGCTTTCCTCCGAACTTTGGGACCAGGCGCGCGAACTCGCGAAACAGGCTGGCGCAATGGCGATCGAAGCTCGCGGACACACCGGAGTCTTGAGCAATCTTCACATTCAGCCCGGACGTCAGATGCCGCGCATCGACCAACTCACGAAGGGCGTGCCGCTCCTGCTGCTGGAACGGCGCGTCGTTGATTATCAGCCCGCAGGCGGAAACGGCGGGGAAGAAGAAGTTTCAACGGCCGCTGCGCAGCCCGGCCGCAAAGCCGGACAAAAAGAAGACTGGTGGCTCGTCCTCGCCAAAACGCCCGACGACGGCGCCATCGCCGGTTGGATGCTCGGTCGCTTCATCGATCTCGACGTGCCGCAGCCGCTTCCCGATTACGCTGATTCTGCAGGCGTGCGCATCGTGTCGTGGTTCGAGCTGAACCGCGTTCCTGACGGCGCCGGATCGACTCGGCCGCAATATCTCGTGCTGGGTGCGCGAGGCCCCGAAGGGCAGCCGTGTGACTTCAACGAGGTTCGCGTCTATACATGGAGCAAGAAGCATCAGCAATATGAAACGGCATTTGCCGATAGCAGTGTTTGCGGCAAGCTGCCGCTCAGCGTCAAGAGCGTCCCCGCCGAGCATGCCGACATCACATTTTCGTTCCAGGACGTGAGCACCGGCGCGCCCGAACGCCGCGCCTACCACATGGAAGACACCATCGTCCGCCGAACCGGCCTCCCGCCGCGCCCGAAGTATCGCGCCCACCGTTAGTGCCCGCATCTGAAGCTTTACCTTGTCATTCTGAGCCCGTTCGTGGCGAAGAATCTCTCTTCGGTTGGTTTTGCGCACCGTAGCTCACCTCGTCACAGGTGAGGCCTTTGGAGCCCTGCCGACGGCCCACGCATGTCATCCCGAACCCGGGGTCCCCGGCACGCCGTTGTTCGCGTGCTGGGGTGGGAACCCAGCCTCGTTGCACTTGCGGGAAAGGGGGGTGAGGCCTGCCTGCCGCAGGCAGAGACCTGCTTCTCCCGGTATTGACTCGGGTTTCGCAGCCGATCGAGGGCTTCGCCATTGCTGCCGCCTTCGAGTCGCCTGCAACCGTTTGGATGTGCTTTCAACTCTTAACTCGTAGCTCTCAACTCTTAAGTTTCAACTCGCAACACTCGACGTTGAACTGGTCCCGCCTCTCCCCTTGCTTACCGAGACCAGCGGTGCTACTCTCGGTTACCGAGGACACGCGAATGAGCAAACCTTCCGATTTGGTGCAGGGCACTCTCGACATGCTGCTACTGAAAATTCTCGCGCTTGAACCCATGAACGGCTTTGCCGTCAGCCAGCGATTGAAACAGGTATCGGGCGACGTATTGCAGGTCAGCGACGGGTCGCTTTATCCGGCTCTGCACAAGCTCGAGCAAGAAGGCTGGATCACTGCTGAGTGGAAGACGTCCGAGAACGGCCGCCGCGCGAAATACTATTCACTCACGCGGCTTGGCCGGCGCCATCTCGAAAGGGAAGCGGACAACTGGGCCAGACTTTCGACCGCAATTTCGCACGTGGTCAAACTCAAGCAGGCCTGAGCGCCGGAACGGTTGTCATTCTGAGGACCGTATTTGGGTCCGAAGAATCTCTCTTCATTTCGGCAACCGTGCAGATGTGGAATGCGATCGCTGTAGCTCACCTCGTAGAGGTGAGGCCTTTGACTTTGTAGCGGCTGCTTGCTTTTCAGGCGGGCGTCTTTGCTTTTGCGGAGGCTAACTGATGCGACCAGAACATTGGCTCTACACGGTCCCGCTGCGATTCCGCTCGCTATTCCGCCGCAAACAATCCGACCGCGATCTCGACGCTGAACTCCGCGATCACCTCGAGCACAAAATCGAGGATTACGTGAGCAAAGGCCTTGCTCCAGCCGAAGCCCGCCGCCAGGCCCTCCTTGATCTGCGAGGAATCGAGCAGACGAAAGAAGCATGCCGCGACACCCGCCGCGTCCGCTGGCTCCAGGATTTTGGGCAGGATATTCGCTATGCGACGCGCATGCTGAGGAAGGCGCCGGGCTTCACCGCGGCGGCGGTCCTGACGTTAGCCTTCGGCATTGGCGCGAACGCTACAATTTTCACGTTCATCAATGAACTGCTTCTTCGGCCGCCTTCCGGCGTCTCGGAGCCGAACCGGCTGCTCGCGGTATGGAACCGATTGCCCAATGGCGATCTGATGCAGTTCACATATCCGGACTATCTCTATTTCCGAGACCACAACCAGGTGTTTTCTAGCTTCGTGGCCTTCAACAGCGATCCCACTCAGGCAAGCTGGACGCAGAAAGGCCAGAGCAGCTTGATTTATGTGCGCATGGTCTCCGCGAACTTCTTCCCATCGCTCGGTGTGGGCCCGATCGCTGGGCGCGGATTTCTGCCCGATGAAGACGCGAATCCTGGAAACAATCCGGTCGTCGTTCTCAGTCACAAGTTCTGGCAAGACCATTTCGGCGCGGACCCAAGCGTCTTGGGTAAAACTCTGACCCTGAATACCCACGCGTTCACCGTCGTGGGCATCGCACCCGCTAATTTCGAGGATCTTCGGCCGGAATTTAGGACGGATATGTGGGCGCCAATCTCGATGCAACGGGAACTCGAGCCCGGCGCCGATTTTCTCACCGACCGCGAGGGCTACTGGATATTCGTTGTTGGACGCCTCAAACCAGGCGTCACGCGAGCACAGGCCCAGGCTAACGTGAGCGTCATCGCCAGTCAGCTTCAGCGCGAGCATCCAGACCCCAACAGGAAAAACTGGGGCGCAGCCGTTACTCCGAACTCGGGAATCGATCCGGGCGCGCTGACGTATGTGGACGCTTTCAGCGCGTTGCTCATGGTCCTGGTCGGGTTGGTCTTGCTGATCGCATGCGCGAACGCGGCCAACTTGCTTCTGGCGAGAGCTTCTACGCGCTGGCGAGAGATGACTATTCGCGTCGCACTGGGAGCGAAGCGCAGCCGCATCCTCCGGCTCGTGCTGACGGAAAGCGTGCTTCTCGCGCTGATGGCCGGCGGCGTGGGTATCCTGCTCTCGATTTGGAGCGGGCGACTAATCCTCACACTGAAGCCGGCCATGCTGTCGTTCCTGAAATTTGATTTGCCGCTCGACTGGCGCGTGTTGGGGTTCACGCTCCTGATTTCCACTCTGACGGGCCTCATCTTCGGCATGGCTCCCGCACTCCAATGCTCCAGAATTGACGTGGCGGCCCGCCTGAAGGATGAAAGCCTCAGCAGCACGCACAAATCGCGCTTCCGCAACACACTCGTCATCGTTCAGGTCGCCGTGTGCCTCCTCTTGCTGATCGGTGCGAGTTTGTGCGTCCGCAGCTTGCTGAATGCGCGATCCATCGATCCCGGATTTGCCGTTCAGAACCGCCTTGTGGTGGGCCTCGACCTGCGAATTCTCGGTTATACCGACGAACAGAGCCGGGCATTTTATTCGCAGGTTGTCGAACGCGTCCGCGCTCTGCCAGGCGTGCGCTCCGCGAGCATCACCGATCATCTGCCGCTCGGATTTTCCAGTACAGGGCAGGCCATTCAGATTGAGGGACGCTCTCCCGAGCAGAACAAGGGCCTCGGTGCGGGCGCAATGTCCGTCGGTCCCGCATATTTTCGGACGATGGGTATTCCGCTCGTCGACGGACGCGAATTCACCGATCGCGACACCCAAAATGCGCCGAAGGTCGTTATCGTGAACGAAGAACTGGCCCGCAGGTACTTCCATGGCGAAGATCCGGTCGGGAAACGCATTGCCACCACGCTATACGCGAACGGCAAGCTGAGCTGGGTTTGGAATGAAATCGTCGGAGTGGCGAAAACAGGCAAATACCGCAGCCTGCGGGAATCCCCGCAGCCGTTTCTGTATCACCCCTTCGCGCAGGGATTCGATCCCAGAGCGACGCTCGTGGTCGAAACAGCGGGAGATTCGCGGCCGCAGATTCAGCCCGTACGGAAGGTGATTCAGTCGCTGGATCCGGCTCTGCCAATCCTCTCGTCGCAGACACTGAGCGACTACATGACCGTGCCATTGTTTTTCGCGCGTATCACGGGCGTGCTCCTCGGAGTGTTTGGCGCGCTCGCCCTGGCGTTGGCAATGGTCGGGCTCTACGGCGTGATTGCGTATTCCGTTGTGCAGCGAACTCGCGAAATTGGAATTCGCGTTGCGCTGGGCGCGAATCGGCTGGATGTGCTCCGGCTGGTTATCGGTGAGGGACTGAAGTTGACGCTGATCGGGACGGTGATCGGTCTCGCGGCGGCATTCGTCCTTACGCGGCTCATTCAAAGGCTGCTCTACGGCGTTAGTGCCACCGACCCCGCGACGTTTGCGCTCGCGACCATCCTGCTCGTCGCTATTGCGTGCATGGCCTGTTATTGGCCCGCGCGAATCGCTTCACGAGTCGATCCGATTGCCGCTTTGCGGCATGAATAACCCGTCGCTCTGCGACACGAAGAACACGTCGCTCGGCGGCGCAATTACGTTCGCAATGTAGCTCACCTCGTCATCGGCGAGGCCTTTGTAGCGCCGTCTACAGCCCGCGCGTGTCATCCCGAACGCCAGGGTCCCCGGCACGCCGCTGTTTGCGTGCTGGGGTGGAAACGCAGTCACGCCGCACGTGCGGGAATGGAGGTGAGGGATCTGCTTCTCCCGGTATTGACTCGGGTTTCGCCGCCGATCGAGGGCTTCGCCATCCGCGCATTTCCGCGCCCTATACGCGCATTTAGCACCCATTCAAAGGCGCGCAGACATCAAGATTCTTGACGTCATTGCCGCAACTTTCGTTCGTCTTTGATTCGCTTTTCGACGTTTGTACAATAGGTCGGTCTAACCTTCGGGCTCGACCCAGTCTTCAGGCGGGAAGTCGATATGCCAGAACGACGGCGACGGCATCTCGAACTCGATTCCGGTCTGCAGGCGTCCGGCCTGCGGCGCACTCACATGAACCACGCGGCAGACCAGTGAGTCATCCGTAGCTTTATTAACGATTCGAACCTTCTGACCCGGAAGCACTTGCGCCGACAGCGTGACCAACGCACCATGCGCGTTTACCACCAGCGTCCGCGTCTGCTCCACGAAGTCCTCGCCTCTGGCGTTTTTCCCCGTCACCGCAACCGGCACACTGAGCAGCACACGCATGCTGCGCCGCCGGCCAGGATCGGGTATCCAGTTGCGCTCCTTCGTTTCTGCGGGACTGGTGAGGGCCATAGTCAGCCCACAATAGTGGTACGCCCCGTCCAGCGCAATAGACCGAAGGTTCTAAAGTATCGGTCCGAAGATACGGTAGGCTGCTGATAATAAAAGGCTTGCTCGCCTGCTGGGGCTAAGTCGAGAGTCTTTCGCCTGGCTGTTCTTCTGCCATTCTCGGTGTTCTCTGTGTTCTCTGGGGCGAAAGGCCTGTCGTTCCCACGTCAGCAGTGGACGACCTTTTCTTTGCCTTGCTTCACGTTGCGGGTGGCGTTGCGGCTGTCCGCAACCAGCCTCGAGTGCCGAACGATCGCGTCGTAGTCGTAGCTCGTGTGGTCCGTCGCGATCAGGACGCAATCGTAGCTCCCCAGCTTCTCGGGCGTCAGCTCCACAGACCGCATGTGCGAGAAATCGTAGTGCCGCATCTTGTGCAGCGCCGGAAAGTACGGATCGTTGTAGTCGATCTTCGCGCCGCGCTCGGTCAGCAGTTCGAGCAGCTTCAAAGAAGGGGATTCGCGCAGATCGTCCACGTCCTTCTTGTACGCAATGCCGAGCAACAGAATCTTCGAGCCCTTCAGGCTCTTTTCACGCTCGTTCAGCGCTTCGCTCACCCGTTCCACCACGTTGTACGGCATGGCCGTGTTGATCTCGCCCGCCAGTTCAATGAACCGCGTGGCGAAATCGTATTCGCGCGCCTTCCACGAAAGGTAGTACGGATCGACGGGAATGCAGTGCCCGCCGAGTCCGGGTCCGGGATAGAACGGCATGAAGCCGAAGGGCTTCGTCGCGGCGCTGTCGATCACTTCCCAGATGTCGAGACCCATGCGCAGGCTGAGCTGCTTCAGTTCATTGACCAGCGCGATATTCACGCAGCGGAAGATGTTTTCGAGCAGCTTCACCATCTCTGCCGCGCGCGTCGAGCTGACCGGAACCACCTTCGCAACGATTTGCGAATACAGATTCACTGCCGCCTTCTGGCTCGCCGGATTCAGGCCGCCAACCACCTTCGGAATCTGCGCCAGCCCGTATTGCTTGTTGCCCGGATCTTCGCGTTCAGGCGAAAACGCGAGATAGAAATCGGTCGCGACGTTCTTTCCGCTGGCGCCGCTGTCGATCGGGCACTTCAGGCCGCCCTGTTCGAGGATCGGCAATACGAGTTCTTCTGTCGTGCCGGGATACGTCGTGCTTTCGAGCACGATCAACTGGCTGCGCTGCAGGTTCGGAGCGATCGCGCGCGCCGTGTTCTCCACGTAGCTCATGTCCGGTTCGCGGCGAATGTCGAGAGGAGTAGGAACGCAGATCAACACGGCGTCCATTTCGCGCAGGCGCGTAAAATCGGTGGTCGCATCGAAATGCTTGGCTTCCACGTGCTGGCGGATCTTTTCCGCCGGAATGTGCTGGATGTAGCTCTGGCCCGCGTTCAGCTTGTCGACCTTCGTCTTGTCCAGATCGAATCCCGTGACGCGCTGGCCGACGTCAGAAAATCGCAGCGCCAGCGGCAGACCCACGTAGCCGCAGCCGATGATCCCGATCTTGATGCCTTTTCCGGCGAAAAAGTCAGCAGTCCGCTCCGCCATTCAGTTTTCCTCGCTCCTATTGGATTTGAAAAGCGCCGGCGATGCTTCGCCAGCCGCAAAAGAACCGATACCATCCCCAAGACAAATCAACCCAATATAGCAAGTTCGTGTCGGGCAACGGAACTATCGTTGCTGTATGTCGCGCAGAAACAACTCGTACCCTCCCGTAATCCGAAGCCATTTTTTGGTGTGATCCACTCGGTCGACGATCCGTTTCCACGCGGCTTTACATCCTCACACGTTCCGAAGCCCTTGGCGTGTGTGGCACGGCCCTGTCCTGCTTGCCCTGAGCGTGACCGCCGTAGGGACGGCTCTCCGCCCCCCGCGACACCTCACGCCATGATGTCATCACCATCCTGGCGACGCCGTTCATTGGTTATACGCATTCGATTTTGGCTGGCCCCATTGCTATGGCACAGTACGGACGTGACCCTTGCGTCCTCGACCACGCCCTCGCCGCGCACCCTCGCAGCCGATTCCGCATCATCGGTTTCGACGTGGCGCCTGCGCCGGCTCATGTATGGAGCCACGATTTTCGCCAGCGCTCTGCTTCTATTCGAAGTTGAGCCGATCATCGCGAAGATGATCCTGCCTTGGTTTGGAGGCGTCGCCGCCGTTTGGGCCGTCTGCCTCGTGTTTTTTCAAACCGCGTTGCTGCTGGGATATTGGTACGCGGACGTGCTGACTCGCCGCTTCTCCCCGGTCGCCCAGCGGCGCATACACGCGGCGCTGCTGCTAATTAGCCTGCTGGCGATCCGAATCGTTCCTGGCGAGCGGTGGAAACCAACGGGTCCCGAACATCCCGCCATCCGCATTCTCCTTCTGCTCTGTGCAACGGTCGGTCTCCCGTTTTTTGTTCTTTCGACCACCAGCCCGCTCTTGCAATCGTGGTACGCGAAAACGCGCCGCGATGCTCGGCCATATCGTTTATATGCGCTGTCGAACGCCGGCTCGATGCTGGCGCTGGTCAGCTACCCGATTCTGATCGAGCCATGGACCTCCACTTCCCACCAGGCTCTTGGCTGGTCGGCGGGATATGTCCTTGTGGTCGTGCTTTGCGCGATCGTTGTCTTCACCTCGCGCAACGACGAACCACGCAGCGCAAGTGAGTCGAATCGCCCCCCCAGTCCGGCTCCGATGCCGGCGGCCACTGAAGCGGGCGTGACGAAAGCCGCGCATTCAGCCGAACTCTCTCGCGTACCTGCCGGTTTGCGCGTTCTGTGGCTGGCGCTCGCCGCGTGCAGCTCGGCTCTATTGCTTGCCGTGACGAATCACATCACGCAAAACATCGCCTCGGTCCCGTTCTTGTGGATTCTGCCGCTCAGTTTGTACCTGCTCAGCTTCATTCTTTGCTTCGACGCGCGCGGATGGTATCGCCGCGGCTTGTTCCTTCGATTGCTGGGCATCTCCATCGGAGGAATGGCGTACGCGCTCGCGCCGTCGTTCGCGGGTCTGCCATGGAAGGTGATGATCGCGCTCTTCTGCGCCGGATTCTTCGTGTGCTGCATGTTCTGTCACGGCGAACTCGAGCGCCTCAAGCCCGCGCCCGAACACCTGACGAGTTTCTACCTGATGGTCGCGCTGGGCGGCGCTATCGGCGCCATCTTTGTCGCGCTCATCGCGCCCCTGATTTTCTCGGGCTATTACGAATTGCATGTTGGTCTTGCGCTATGCGCGATTCTCGTCCTTGTCGTCCATTATCGCGACCCGCAAAGCCCCTTCTACGGCAAGCAACTCAATCTGGGCTGGCTCGTAATGGCGGGACTTGTGGTCGTCGCGATCGCGAGCCTCTTCGTAATGGCGCGTGAGCAGGCGTCGGGCGCGCGCCTCATGGTGCGCAACTTCTACGGCGAGCTGCGCGTGATCGGTTCGAACGAGCCGGCTGACGCACCCGAGCACGCCGGCACAGTCGCGCACCCCCAGGCCGGCACCGTCGCGCAGCCGCGCGCAAACACAGGCGAATCGCCGCTGAAACAGGATCTGCGTTTCCGCAAGCTGATGAACGGCACAATCGATCATGGTCTGCAATTCCTAAGCCCGTTACTTCGTCGCGCGCCGACAACGTACTATGGTATGGGCTCCGGCATCGGAATCGCGTTGCAAGCCGCGGGTGCCGGCCCGGTCAGGGCCGCGAACGAGGGCGCCCCAACTAGAGCCGAGGACAAAGACGGCCCGGTCACGGCCGCAGCGAAACCCGGCTCGGCGAGAGCCGCGATGGACGAAACCGGCTCGGTTAGAGCCGGAATAAACGTCCGCGCGTTAGTCGCGTTTCAAACGCGCCCCCTAAACGTCGGCGCCATCGGCCTCGGCATCGGCACCATCGCCACATACGGACGCCCCGGCGATTCCTACACCTTCTACGAAATTAATCCGCTGGTCGAAAAAGTGGCCGAGCAGCAGTTCACATTTCTGCGCGACTCGCCCGCAAAGATCAAAATCGTTCTCGGCGACGCGCGCCTTTCGCTGGAACGCGAGCAGCCGCAAAATTTCGACGTCCTCGTCGTCGACGCCTTCTCCGGCGATTCGATTCCCGTGCATTTGCTGACGCGCCAGGCATTCCAGCTCTATTTCCGGCACCTGAAGCCCGACGGCGTGCTCGCCGTTCACATCTCGAATCAATATTTGAATCTTGAGCCGGTGGTCGCGGCCGCCGCCAGTGCGCTCGGCAGGGAAGCGGTCATCGTCAATCACCAGATTTCCGTAGGCGAAGGCGTCTATCCTTCCAGCTGGATTCTCATCGGCAGTCGCAACGGTTTCCTTGGCCGTTCGCAAATCGAGCAAGCCGGCGAGATCCTTCCCGCGAACGTGCCCGCCTCGCAGCTCTGGACCGACGACTACAGCAGCCTCTGGCGCGTCCTGAAGTAGCCGCTGTCCGTCCGATCGCTCCCCGTCTGAGTGGCACAGCCTTGTCGCGCTTGCCCTGAGTCCCTTGCGAAGGTGTTCAGCCGAAGGGCGCCCTCGGCTGCGCAGTTCCCGCCAAGCCTCGTACTGTTACTACCGCCCGCCCGCCGCGCCTCTGGACGAATGCTCGCGGTCGCACCGAATCTTCCGGTAATCTAACTTACAGCGGCGCCGAAACTCATGCCCCGGCACCCCGGCGCAACGCGCGAGCGGGTCGGGAGTTCGCGGCCTTGAAACCATCCATCAAATCATTAGTAAAAGAGGTCTGGAGCGAAATCCGCGCGCACGACGTGTTTGGACGCGCCGCTCAGCTTGCCTATTTTTTCCTGCTCGCGCTGTTTCCATTTCTGATCTGCATCATTGCCACGCTCAGCGTCTTCGGGTTTGCCGACAAAGGCAGAGCGGTCCTGTTC
>DASUJR010000411.1:0-39619 GCA_036279175.1 Candidatus Acidiferrales bacterium
TCGCGGTGTTTGCGAACAGCGGGTCTTCGCCGTCGATCCCAAATCAATCCTCACAATTGACGGATAGTAGCACCGGCTCAATCGGCATGTACGCGCGGTTCACCGGCGCGCTATGAATCGTGGGCTTCGCCGGTGGATGGACTGGAACGTCGAAGCGACTGAATGGCGGCAAATCCGATCAGCAGAACAGCCAGCGCAACGCCAAGCCACAGTACGAACTTGTGCGTTTCGGTCCATGGACGGGGATCGGCCCAATCCGAATTGATTTCTTCCGTGCCAGCCTGTGCTACAAGCGCCGCTTCCACCTGCTTTGAGTCAACTCGTCGCGACAGATCGTATTGCGGCGTCTTCGCCGCGCTATCGCCGTAGAGCAAGCGATAAGTCCTGTCCGGGCTCTGCTCGAACGCGATTTGCTGCGTGGCGATGTACACCGCAGGAGCAACTCCCGGAAGCGGCTTGTCGTTGCCGTTGGCGATCTCAACTCGCAAGTATCGTTCTGCGTTCCCCTCGGTCGGGACGGTAAGCTGTTCGCATTCGCGTCCGCCTTGTGCGAACCGATAGACCTCGCCTGATCCGACCCAGTACCACTGCGAGCCGTCGCGGCTGGATTCGATCGTCACTTCGCGCACGAATTCGCCCCGACCAACCTGAAAACGGACCTCGCTCACCGGCAAGAAGCTGGCACCCAGATCGGCGGACCACGCCGTTTCGTTGGGCGCCGTCGCAGACGCGGGCACGAATGTGGCACGCAGCGGCTCCTTCTGCGGCTTGACCACCGGGTTGAAAAGGATCCGGGCGCTCATCACGGGAAATTGCTTGTCCCCATCCAGAATGCGCAAGCGCAGATAACGCGCATTGTTCGGCGAATAGCTCACCGTCGTCGTACCTGAATGCCCTTCTCGCGGAAAACGAAAGATTGGCGCGCGCTCCTGCACGGTCCGCCACACGCGTGCATCGTCGCTCGCGGCGACTTCCACCCATTCCATGAATTCGCGCTCGGGCGTGTCGATTTGAATGGAACTGTGGAACCCCTGAACGTCCTTCAAGTCGAGCACCAGCTGCGTGTAATGGCCCGGGGCGAAGCTGTTCTCCAGAATCGCAGCGGATTGCGAAGGCACCGGACCCGCCGGTGCCACTTCCCCGCGCAACGCATACGGCACTTCCGCGCCGGTCTCGTCGATCACTCGCAGATCGGCAAGGCCAGGCGCCGCATGAGCGTAAACGTTCTGAGGCACTTTCAGGCTGACGAGCCGCGGCGACTGCGTTGCGGGAAGATCGATCGCGCGCGAGTAGCGCCAGTGCTGCCATGCGGGCGGAAGCGAGGCGCCGAGGACCCCGAGCGCGCAGACAAAAGCCGCGACGAGAAACCCATCGTGACTCCCGGAAGTGCGGCGTCCGGCGTGTGCGGTCATGGATGGCTCGGTTTCAGGCGCGCCTTGGATCGCTTCTGATAGAAGAAAGAAACGGCCAGCAGCACAAGTCCAAGAACGAAGAACGAAACGATCCGATAGAAGGTGGTGAGGAATGAAAGGTCGAAGAAGAAGGCTTTGGCGATGGCCAGGCCCAGCAGAGCCAGTCCCTGCCAGCGCAAGGGCGCGGATTTGCGAACGGCTCCCGCGATGAGCAGCACCAGCGCGTAGGCGACCCAAAGCAGCGAAAGCGCGAGTTGCTGCGCGTGCTCGCGGTCGATTCCGAGCGAAGGCATGCGTCCGAACAGGTCCCAAATATCCATCGAGAGCGCGATCAGAAATACAAAATTGGCGGCGATCTGAAGAAAGAAGAAGATGTGCGTCTCCGGCTGGTCCAATTGGCAATGGGAGGTCCTAGCCAGGAAAAATGCCGCCACCCAGCACGCGGCGCAAACAGCCAGCGTCAAAAAGCGTTCGTTCAGCAGGAACGTCGCTGCGGTCTGGGCCGTGAAGACCAGAATGCCGAGCCTCAGCCCCACCAAAGCGAACAGCACCAGACCCGCCGCCCGCAATGCCAGCGACCGCGCACGCAACCCGCTCCAGATCAGCACGAGGCCCTCTGCGGCGAAGGCGATCGTGATCCACTTGCCTTCCAGGCGAATGGGAATGGCAAGAGTGGCGAAAGTGAGCGCCAGGCCGTCGTAGAGCATCCGTGCGATGCGATTCGACGCGGCATTCTTGCGCGGCAGGGCGCGCGCGGCAAACAAATGCGCGGCTGCGAGCGCCAGGACGGCAAACGTCAGCCCCCAGCGATATTCGGTCCACAGCATCAACCGCAACGCGATCAGATACGAGAACACGTTGCTCACAACGACGCCGATTTCCAGCGCGGAAAGCTCGCCATCGCGCAAACTTCGCGCCGCGGGAAGAGATGCGAACAGGACGAAGAAAGCCGTCGCGAACAGCAGAGTCGCAGCCAGTTCGCGAGCCCGGTAAAAATCCGAATACCAACCCCAGAAATAAATCAGAGTTCCCGCAAAGACGACCGGCGCAATCGACCGCCATTTGCGCATCCACGCGATGGCCAGCATTCCGCCGCTGAGCACGATCAGATAGCTGAATAAGGTGACTTCGGCGTTCTCGCCGGTGCTTACCAGAACTGGAGTCACCAGGCCGCCAACCAGCGCCAAGGCCGCGATGCGCTCTGAATTTCTGCCCAGCGCGACGGCGACCGTCAGGCAGGTGACCACGATCATCAACGGAAACGCGAGACCCTGCGAAAAAATGTGGTAGTAGTGCCAGCCGGCCCAGATCGAAAGGTAAAGGATGGCTGCGCCGAGCCCCGTGATTCCCTCAGCGTAATAGGTATAGCCACGTTTGAAGATCCAGTGGCTCGGCGGGTACAGCGCGGCGCCTGCGATCAACCCGATGGTGACGCGACCGACGGGCCCAATCCAGTTGTTGTCGAACGCGTATTTCAGGAAGAACGAAACCGCGAGCGCAACCGCGAGAATTCCGACGTAGTTGAACCAGCGGCCGGCGATGGTGCTTTCCACGTCGCGATCTTCTATATGGTGATGGGCGGCGGGGATTTGGCTTACCGGCAGACGAGGCGGCGCAGTGGATGGCACTGACGCAGGCATGCGGGGAACCGGTACCGTTGTTGGAGCAGGCTGCGGAGGCCTTGTCGGAAGCGCGGGCTCATGTACTTGGGCGGCAGGAACCCGCGAGGCAAACATGTCCGCCGGTTGCGGCTTCGGAGCGGGAGAAGGGCCCGGTGCCGGGACCGACGTAGCAGGCCGCGCTTCGCCGCCAGACAACGCAGTAATTCGTTGGCTGAGCGATTCCAGCCGCCGCTCAAGCTCATAGATTCGGTTGATGAGCTTTGGAATTTCGCCGACGGTTCTCGTCAGGCTCGACACGCGCACGATGGCAACAATGGCGAGAATCGGAACCACAACCAACAGGAAGAGCGCAGCAACGACGATGAAAAAGTCCGTCGGATTCATGGTGAATTTGCCGGGTTCAGGCCATTAGAACACGCTTGATCCCCTGTCACAACGAATCGCTGTACGGAGGGTTCGTGTTAGGTAACGGTGGCGTGAAGTTCTCTGTTTGCACTCTGAGTTTCAGACAGGACAGCCTGCTGTTTTTTCAGGAACAGCCCAGGGCGAAGCCAAGTGCGCGACAAATTTCCTGCAGGCGCTCCGGAGTCAAAGTTGCTAACCGCCGTCCCAGATGCGCTTTGGATACCGTAACAATGTTGTAGAGATTGACGGCGCAAGGTCCTTTCATGCCGTCCTCTTCGGTGAGGCGAACTTCCGAGGGCACATCTCGAGTCGTTGAGGTGATGGGCGCTACGGTGATTGATGAGAGATAACTGATAGCACTGCTTCTGGTTAGGACCAGAACGGGTCTCTGCTTGTCAGGGCGAGGGAAGTGGTAAAGCCGGACATCGCCACGCTCTACCGCTCCGGCCATGCTGCAACCTGCTCCCAGCTTGTCGCGTCAGTTTGATCCTGCGGACTGCTCTCGTAACCGGCACGGTCGCGCGCTTCCAATTCCCGCATCTCCAACCGCCGCAAATGCTCTCTCAGAGCGCGCCGCACAAGCGCCGAACGATTGACCCGGGCCCGGCGCGCCGCGGCATCCGTGGCGCGAAGCAGGCCAGAGTCGAGCACAACTTGGATGGTTTCCATACTGTGGAGTATACCCCACAGTCTTACCCACAGTCAACGCACGGCCAGGCTACGCGACTTGTTGGGGACCGCGCGACGCAATCGGTTCTTTGTCGCGACCAAAGATGGTCCGAGCAGCGAAAAGATAGATTGCGCGGGGCGGCAAAGTCTGGCAAAAGGGTGTGCACGTTCCCCAGGGAGCTTCCCTCATGGATATTGTTACGAGGTACGAAGGCGCGGCCACGATTCTCGCGTTGAGCGGCGATATCACCCTTTACAACACGCCCGAGGTGCGCAAGGCGATTCTCGGCTTGCTGAAAGAGAAGCGCGTCCCCGAATTGCTGGTGGATATGCGCGCTGTGCGATACATCGATAGCTCCGGCGTGGCATCGCTGGTCGAAGGATTGAAGGCGTCGCGAGACTTGGGCAGCAGGTTCGCGCTTTACGGCCTTACGAAAACGGCGCGCGAGGTACTGGAATTGACCCGGCTGATGCGCGTTTTCGAGGTACACGAGACGGAGCAGCAGGCGCTCGCCGGAAATCCCGCTAAATCGGATGCGGCGCGAGGAGCCGGCAATCGCGGTCTTTGACGCATGGATCAGAAGATGTGTGGGATTTAGCGGTATAAAACACCATTTCCTAGATGCTTTTCATTTGCGGCCTCCATTTGCTCTTCGATCGGCGGTACACGAATTGGCAAGGAGCAGCCGAGCTTCGTTGCGAAAGTGTAAAAGATCTGTGATTCAGTTTGCGCGCGATGCGAAGGCCACCGCACGTCACCAGTTCGCGCCGCTTAACTTCCTGGCGCGGCAGGAGCCTGCAAACCTAAAGGAATTTTGAAGTTCACCAGCCAATGGGAATGACTCGCAATATCGGCGCGGCAACGATTGATGGCCTGGCTTATCTCGGCGGCCTGACGCGGCTGGCGGGCGGGACAACGCGCGCAATGTTCGGCGAGATCTTTCGCGAGCGGCGCCTTCCCTTCCGGCGCGCGATTCATCAGGCGATGGCGGTCGGAGTGGATGCGCTGCCGATTCTGTCGCTGATTTCGTTTTTCGTCGGCCTGATTCTCGCGCTGCAGGCTGCCTACGAACTTAGAAATCTTGGCGCGCTCCAATACGTGGCGGACGGCGTGGCGATTTCCGTTACGCGCGAACTGGGCCCGCTGATGACGGCGATCCTCGTAATTGGCCGGTCGGGGTCGGCCTTCGCGGCTGAACTCGGGACGATGAAGGTGAACGAAGAGATCGACGCGCTCGAAACGATGGCGCTCGATCCCGTGCGATTCCTGGTAGTGCCAAAGTTCATCGCCATGCTGATCATGATGCCCTGTCTGACGATTTGGGCCGACGCCATGGGAGTGTGCGGCGGAGCGCTGTTTGGCGTCACAAGCGCCGGCTTCACGTTCGGGACTTACCTGCACGCGACGATGAATGCGCTCATGCTGCGCGACATCGTTACGGGTCTGATCAAGAGCGTGATGTTCGGCCTGGTCATCACGTTGGTCGGGTGCCAGGAAGGATTCAAGACGGGCCTCGGCTCGGAAGAAGTCGGCAAATCGACGACATCCGCCGTGGTCACATCGATTTTCCTGGTCATTTTGGTGGACTTGGTTTTCACTGCGCTGTTCTATTTTGGAGCAACTGGGTGAGCATCGACGAAAACAGCTCGCAGCATGAAGCGCCGCCTTTCGCGATTGAAGTGCGCGACCTTCGGGTCTCTTATGGCGAGCGCGAAATTTTGCATGGCGTCAGTTTCAACGTGCGCGCGGGCGAGACGATGGTGATCCTGGGCGGTTCGGGATCGGGCAAGAGCACGCTGTTGCGCACGCTCGCCGGACTCGAGCAGCCGAGCGGCGGCGAAGTCCGCATCCGCGGCAAGAACCTGCAGACGCTCTCGCGCGAAGGCTGGCACGAGTTGCGGACCCGCATGGGAATTTCCTTCCAGAATGGCGCGCTGTTCGGATCGATGACGGTTGGCGAAAATGTAGCGCTGCCGCTGCGAGAGCACACAAAGCTCGATCGCTCGACGATCGACATCATGGTCCGGCTGAAGCTCGAGGAAGTCGGTCTGAGCGGATACGAAGATTATTACCCCGCGCAGTTGAGCGGCGGCATGAAAAAACGCGCCGCGGTGGCGCGCGCCATGGCGATGGATCCGGAAATACTGCTCTTCGACGAACCTTCCGCCGGACTCGATCCCATCATCGCCGCGGGCATCGACGAATTGCTGCTCAAACTGAAGCAGGCGTTCAAGATCACCATCGTCGTGGTGACTCACGAACTTGCCAGCGCCTTCCTGATCGCCGATCGCATGATCTTGGTCGACAAAGGAAACATCGTAGCGATAGGCACGCCGGACGAAATGAAAGCCAGCACGCACCCGCGCGTCCGGCAGTTCCTCGACAGAGTTCCCGAACCGGAGATGGAACAGGAACTCGATTATTTGCAGCTCCTGACGGGCCAGGTCGTACCCCAGCGGCAATAGGGACCTTTTCGCCGAAATAGCGCCGCGCTGGTGCTATACTCGCGGCCTCCAAACGCATGAAAGTCGGGACGATTTCTCAACAGCGAGAACGGCCGTCGGGAGCGGCCGGCAAACGCGAAGAGGCGTACGTCGGCGCGTTCATGCTGATCGCTGCGGCCCTGCTGGTCGTCACGCTGCTCTGGCTCACCGGATTTTTCGGACGTGGACAGGCCAACTACACCGCCTACTTCAAGAGTGCCGGCGGCCTGCATCCGGGCAGCGAGGTTCGCTATGCGGGAGGGCCTTCGGTGGGCCGCGTGAGCCGAGTGCACAGCGATCCCAACGATTCTTCGCGGATGGAAATTGAATTCGGCGTGCAGCCGGGAGTGCCGATAAAAACCGACAGCGTCGTTTCGATCACGAGCATCAGCCCGCTGGGCGACAACTTTCTGGCGATCGCGGCGGGCTCGCGATCCGCGCCGCGCGCTCCGGCTGGTTCCGTCCTCAACTCAAAACCGTACGTTGGATTTGCCGATTTGGAATCGCAGCTGAACGATCTGGGGCCGCAGGCAAAAGAACTGCTCGCGAACCTGAACGATCGCGTGAAGGAGCTGCAGGTCACCGTGGCGCGCGTGAACGACCTGGTGAACGCCAGGAATCGCGCGAATCTTGCCGCCACGCTGGACAATTTGCGCGGAACGCTGGAAGAAAATCGCCCGGCGCTGCACGACACATTGAAGAACGTCGATGCGGCAACCGCGAAGCTCGGTCCTGTGATGGACGACTTCAAGAAGACCGTCGCACAGGCGCAGCAGGCGCTCGGCCACCTTGACGTTACGGTGACAGAGAATCGTCCGGACCTGCGCGCATCTATCGCCGAGCTTCGCACGGCGCTCGCCAACGCCGATTCGCTGACCGATCAGCTCAACGGCACGCTGAACGCGAACAGCGGCAATCTCGACGACATCATCGCGAATTTCCGCGATGCGAGCGAAAACCTGAAGGAGTTTACCGAGGGCATTAAAGAGCGCCCCTACACGTTGCTGAGATCTTCCGAGCCGAAGCGGCGCAATCCGGGACAGGCGGAAAAACCGTGAAGCAAACGATCCGGCGGAGGGCGGGACTGATCGCGGCAGCGGCTTGCCTGCTTGTCATATGCGGGTGCGGAGCGGCGCGGCCAGTGCGCTATTACACATTAGAACAGCCGCCGGCTTCTGCTGATGCTCCTGCGGCGCAACCGTATGCCGTCTCCTTGCTCGTCGCGCGCGTGCGTTCGACGCAGTTGCTCGACGGCGAGCGCATCGTGTATGGCATGAGCCCCGTCGAAATGGGCGTCTATCATTCGCATCGCTGGGCCGAGCCGCCGCCGGCAATGATCGAAACGATGCTCATCGAGCGCCTTCGCGCCACAGGACAGTACAAATCCGTGCAGCCCCTCGCCGGTGCGACCCGCGGAAACTACGTCGTGCATGGCCGGTTGATTTCGCTGGAAGAAATGGACGGTCCATCCGGGGTTGTCGCGCGATTCGCGATGGAATTGGAGCTATTTCAGCCGAAGACGGGGACGGTCGTTTGGTCGCAAACCTACTCGCACGACGATCCCGTGCAGAGCAAAACTGTGAATGCCGTCGTCGAAGCGCTGCAGCGCAACGCCGAGACTGGATTGGGCCAGCTCGTCGCCGGGCTCGGGCAATACTTCGCATTGCATCCAGTGCAGTAGAAATCCACAGTTCACCTCTCTTCAAAGCCTGATTCCCGCTTGTGGATTCGCCGCGGCTCCGCGATAATTCGCAGCCGATGAACGACGACGCGCGCAATGCTCTTGAAAACTTTCTCCATTACGCCGACGAACTTGGACTCGGACCTTTTTACATGAAACGAACTTCATCGCCAATTGCTAGCGCTTCCAGTGCTGACTGCATGGCCGCACAGTCCGCTTCCGCGGGTGCGCCGGCGCAGGCTGCTTCGCGTGCTGCCGCTGCATCCGCTGCTGCAGCCGCGTCGGCTTCGCCACAATCCGCGAGAACTCCCGATCAGACAAGCCGCGGCCCCGCATCGCAGCCAACTCCGCGGCCGCTACAGGCTAACGAGCCGGCTGTGCGTCCCAGCTTGCCGGTGATTCAGGTTCCGAGCGGGCCTTCGCTTTTCGACAAGCGCGTCGAAAACGATTCGCTCGAACGGATCCGCGCCGATATTGGCGACTGCACGCGCTGTAAGCTCCACAAAGCGCGCACGAAAATCGTTTTTGGCGTTGGCAATCCCAAAGCGGAACTCGTCTTCGTCGGCGAAGGTCCGGGACACGATGAAGACATCCAGGGCGAGCCATTCGTCGGACGCGCGGGAAAATTGCTCACGTCGATGATCGAAGCGATGGGCCTTGAGCGAAAAGATGTTTACATCGCCAACGTGGTGAAGTGCCGTCCGCCCGAAAACCGGTTGCCCGAGCGCGACGAGATCGAAGTCTGCTCGCCGTTTCTGATGCGCCAGCTCGCCGCGATTCAGCCAAAGGTAATCTGCTGCCTGGGCGCCTGCTCCGCGCAGACGCTACTGCAGACGAATCAGGGAATCTCGCGCTTTCGCGGCGAATGGTTCGACTTCCGCGGCGCAAAATTGATTGCGACGTATCATCCCGCCTATCTGTTGCGCAATCCGAACGCGAAGGGCGAAGTCTGGAAGGATTTGCAGAAGGTGATGGCCGTGCTCGGCCTCAAGCCGAAGCCGCGTCGATGATTGCGATGCTGAAACTCGAGCCGCACCGGCGCTAGCGCCCACGCGAGGAATTGTTGCCCATCTTTCTCGGACTGACCGCTGCGATCTGCTGGGGTGTGGCGGATTTTTGCGCGCGGTTTGGCTCGCAGCGCATCGGCGCTTTCCGCACGCTGTTTTACATGCAAATTGTCGGCCTCGTCCTCATGACGGTTTACCTGGAGCCGCACGGCGGACTCATGCCGCTCACTCACGGATGGCGGCCCTGGGCGTTCGCGGCTATCGCGGGGGTGCTCAGCACCGTCGGTTCGCTTGCGCTCTACCACGCATTTCGAATCGGCGTGATGAGCGTCGTTGCGCCGATTTCTTCGAGTTATCCCGCAATCACCGTTGTCCTCGCGTTCGTCAGCGGCGAACGCCTGCCGGTCCATCGCGTAGCAGGACTGGTTGTGATCATCATCGGCGTCATTCTGGCGGCAACATCGTTCGCAGCTCTTACGGCAAAAGCCGGCCCAACAGACTCTGCGCCGCATGCACAGCTTTCGCGCGGCGTCGGCTGGTCGATTTTTGCCGCGATTGCCTTCGGCATCATGTTCTGGTTTATCGGCTTTCACGTCGTGCCGCTTACGGGCGCCGCGTTTTCCGTGTGGATGATCCGCCTGTCGACGATCGGCACTCTCGCGCTATTGGTCTTGCCGGCGCGGCAGACTCTGAAGCTGCCAAGCGGAAGCGTTTGGTGGTTTGTCGCGGCGATCGGCGTTACGGACACAACGGCGTATTTCGCGAACAACGCGGGCCTCGGCACGGGACACGTGTCCGTCGTAAGCGTACTCGCCTCGCTCTACGGCGCCGTCACTGTGTTGCTGTCGTGGATCTTTCTGCGTGAACGCCTCGAGCGTTCGCAATGGGTGGGCATCGCGCTGATTTTCATCGGAATCATTTCCGTAAGCATTTAATCTGGCGGCTCGATTGGCGCGAACAGGCTTCGCGATGGTTCGACCCCGCGCACCACGACGCAGCGACCACTCACACAATCGCTGCTAAACTACGCGTCATGCCGCAACGCTACTGCGAGGTCGCTCTGCCCCTACCGCTGCGGTCGAGCTTCACCTACGCAGTGCCGGCTTTGGCAAACGGCGAATCTCTCGTTGGACGCCGCGTTGTCGTTCCCTTCCGCAACCGGCCGATGATTGGCGTCGCAATCGAAGAAACGGAAGACGCCCCAGTGGCGGCGGGCCGCGCCCGCATCAAGGCAATTACGGAACTGATGGATTCGCGCGCCGCGCTCACACCGGCCCTCATCGAGTTAGGCCGATGGATCAGCCGCTACTACCTCGCGCCGATTGGTGAGACGTTCCGAGCCATGCTTCCTCCGGAAATCGAACTGCGCCACGACCGCGAATATTCGCTTACCGACGCGGGGCGCGCGCAACTTGCGCAAATGGCTTTGATTGAAGACGCCGCGAGTCTTTCCGAAGCGGGATCGCTCACCTTGCTGCGTCGCTTCGAGCCGAACGAAACAACTACATCAGCGCGCGTGAGCCGCTGGCCCGAAGGCGAAGCGGCCGTCGAGAAACTGGTGCAGCAGGGGCTCGTTGCCGCATGCGAAGTGACGCGTCACCGAAAAGCACGCGTGCAGACGATTATCGCGTGGAAGCCGGACGAGCCAAGTCAAGCAGGTGTTCGCTCCGACGAAGATACTTCGGTAAAGAGCCAAACAACGGAATCGCACGTGGCGGTCGGTAAGCCGTCGCCGCGCGCCGAGCGCGAACGAGAAATGGAAATGCGGATCCGCGAATTCCTCGCGTCGAGCGGCCCTGTGCCTCTGCCCGTGCTGATCGAAAAAGCAAAAGTTTCTCGCGCTGCAATTGAACGGCTAAGGACAAATGGACGACTCCTCACCTGGGACGAGCCGATCACGCCGGATGAAGACCCATGGGAAACGAATTTTGCGCCGCCGGAAAATATCCTGAACGCCGAGCAGAATCAGGCGCTCGCAGAAATCTGGCGCTGGATCGTCGCGGGCAAATTCGCGGCAGGTCTACTGCACGGCGTAACGGGCAGCGGAAAGACCGAAGTGTATCTCGGCGCGATCGAAGCCGCGCTTTCACGCGGCAAGACGGCCATCGTCCTCGTTCCCGAAATTGCCCTGACGCTTTGGGTTGGACGGCTGGTACGAGCGCGGTTTGGCGCCAGCGTGGCGATCCTGCACAGCGGACTGCCCGACGTGGAACGCGCACGGGAATGGTGGCGCGTGCGCAACGGCGACGCGCGTGTCGTGGTCGGGACGCGCTCGGCGGTGTTCGCACCGCTCGAAAATCTCGGTCTGATCATCGTCGATGAAGAGCAGGAGTCCGCATACAAACAGGAGGAGACGCCTCGTTATCACGGACGCGATGTTGCCGTGTATCGGGCGAGCCTGGAAGGAGCGGTCGCGCTGCTGGGGTCGGCCACACCGTCGATGGAAACGTATCACAACGCGCGCGCCGGAAAATATCGGCTGATCGAACTGACGCAGCGCGTCGCCAACCGCCCGCTGGCGGAAGTCCGCATGATCGATTTGCGCGAGGAGTTCCGCCGGTCAGGAAAAGCGGCGCCCTTTTCCGAGCCGCTGCGCGCGGCGATCGCGTTGCGTCTGGAAGAAAAGACGCAGTCGATGATCCTGATCAACCGCCGCGGCTATTCATGGTCGCTGCTGTGCCGAAGCTGCGGCGCCTTCGTCCAGTGCCAGAATTGCAGCATCGCGCTGACGTACCACAAGAAAAGACAGCGCCTGATCTGCCACTACTGCGGTTTTTCGGTCCATCCGCCGAAGGAATGCCCGAAATGCCACTCGGAATATTTGTATTTCGTCGGCGACGGCGCGGAACGCGTTGAGGAATATCTGCGCGAGCAGTTTCCGCACGCGCGCATCGCGCGGCTCGATCGCGACACGGTTCGTACGAAGCGCGAATACCAGCAGGTGCTCGGCGCGTTCGCCAAAGGCGAGATCGACGTGCTGGTGGGAACGCAGATGGTGGCAAAGGGACACGACTTCCAACGCGTCACGCTGGTGGGAGTGGTGGCGGCCGACTTAGCCCTAGGGCGTCCCGATTTTCGCGCTGCAGAACGCACGTTTCAGCTGTTGACGCAGGTTGCGGGACGCGCCGGTCGCGGAGAATTATCGGGCGAAGTGCTGGTCGAAACGTATTATCCCGAGCATTACGCGATCCAGTATGCGCGGCAGCAGGATTACGCGTCGTTCTACGAAAAAGAAGCCCAGTTTCGGCAGATGCTGCACTATCCGCCGTTTGCCGCGCTCGCGAGCGTCCTGATTCGCGACCGCAAAATTGAGAACGCGATCAAGTGGTCGCGCGCGCTCGCATCCTATTTTGAAAAGCTCGACAGCAAGGACGTGAAGATTCTCGGGCCGGCGGCGGCTCCGCTGGCAAGATTGCGGCAGGAGTACCGCTTTCAGTTCATCCTGAAATCGCGGCAACGCGGCGCGCTGTCGCACGTTCTGAGCGGCGCGCTCGACTTTTGCGCACAGCAGGAAATTCCAGAGACCGCCATGATCGTAGACGTCGATCCGGCAAGCTTGTCATGATGCCGAGTCCGATGAGAGATACTGGAGCAGCCGCTTGTACCTTCGGAGACAACGAAGAGGCGTGCACATGAGGCTTGGTCGCTCAGTCACCTTGGCAACCCTCGGGCTAGTATTTATGTGCTCGCGTTTAGGCGCGCAACGCGATCCGGAGGACCAGCTAATCAGTCAAAGGCTGGCGTCGCTGGCCGATATGAACGGCGCACATGCGACAGACTGCGGTACGACGGATATGTACAGGCCGAGCGACAGCGTATCATCGTGCGCGGAAGTCGCATTCAACCACCGCAAGCCCTTCATCGTGCTGTACTCAGGTCCGAACTCAGGCCCAATCGGCTCGATCTTCCATTCGCATTCCGCCTATGGGCTCGCTGACGACTCTCAAGGCAATCTGCATGAAGTGGTTTATGACTCGCGAGGATTGCTCAACCTCAACGCGGACAAGAACGCCCAGCTTTTCAATGGCAACCGGATCAGAGTTACCCCATGCATCAAGCCTATTCGGATAACCCGCACTGAACGAGGAATCGTCGCATGCGCAATACCCGTAGATGAGCAGGCCTCGAAATTAGCCGCGCAACAGAAACCGTTCGGCGCCACAGTCTGCGGGATCCTGAACGATCCTGCAGCATTCAACAACAAATTGGTTCGCATTCACGGATACGTTTCAGCGAATTTCGAGTACTCAGAACTGGGAGCAAATGGATGCTCCCAATCCATTTGGTTCGAGTATGGCAACGGAGGGGCACCTCCCGCATTGGTCGCCTATGTAAGCGGTGGAGCGCGGCCGGGCGCCGAGGACTCGGACGGCAGACTGATATTGCCGATTCCGGTGCAGCTCCTGGAGAATTCAGACTTCCGCCGTTTCCGGAAATTGATGGTAGCTGCAGCCAAAGCAGATGCGCGCTCGGAGAAAAAGAATCCCAACTCACCGGTCTTCTATTGCGTGGCGGCGACGTTTGTCGGGAGAATCGACGGCGTTTCGGATGACGTCCACGCATTTCATCTAAAACGGAAAGCTACGGACGAGGCGGATTTCTTAGGTTTTGGTCAGATGGGACTGTACGACGCTCAGTTTGTGATGCAGTCGGTCGGAAACGATGCGGTTCTTGAGAAGCTTTCCCCGGATCCAGATCCCGCAGTAAGCATTAGCAATTGAGGAGTCGCAAGAGCGACGCGGTTCAGGGCAAGCGGCGACTTCCACGCGGCATTTTCCATGCCGCTCGTGAGGCGGCAACCTACAACAGATTCAGCGCCGACTTGTTCTCCCGCCGAACCTGCTCCATCGTGCAAGCCGACGGCTTCTTGTCTTCCCGCCAGCGAAGGAATTTCGTGCCGTGGCGAAAACGTCCGCCGGTGAAATGGTCGAACTGAACTTCGACCACAAGTTTAGGATCGAGCGGTTCCCACTCCATCGACCGCTTCGTGCTCCAGCGACTCAGCCCGCCGGGCGCTTTGCCCGTAAATCCAGGCGGCTTTATCAGCGATTTCAGTCTCTTCGTTAACGATGCGCGGTCTTCGTTGTGAATCGACGACGTAAAGCCAACGTGATTCAGCTTTCCTGTGCCGTCGTACAGACCCAGCAACAGGGAGCCAACGAGCGGCTTTTTTTCGAGGTATCGGAATCCGCCCACCACGCAATCGGCCGTCCGCTGCTTCTTGATTTTCTGCATCCCGGTGCGCTCGCCGGTTTGATACGGCAAGTCATCGCGCTTCGCGACGATGCCGTCGAGCCCCGTGCCCATGTGAAACCACTTGCGCGCCATCGCGATGTCTTTTGTTACGGGCGAAAGGCGAATGCCGTCTTCCTTGGCCGCCAACTTCCGCGCGAAGCTCTCCAGCGCGCGGCGCCGCTCTCGCAACGGCTCCGCGACGAGCTTCTTCCCATTCTCGTCGACGAGCAAATCGAACACGATGTACACGGATGGCGTTTCGCGGCTTAATTTTGCGATTCGCGAGGCCGCCGGATGAATTCGCATCAGCAAATCGTCGAACGACGGATTGCCGTCGATGGGAATCAGGATTTCACCGTCCAGCACGAACTGCTTTGCGCGAACAGCTTTCAGCGAATCGACGAGTTCGGGGAAATAGCGGGTCAACGGCTTGCCGGCTTTCGACTCGAGATCAACGTGCTCTCCATCGCGAAATGCAATGCAGCGGAATCCATCCCATTTCGGCTCGTAGTGCCAATCGGGACCTTCGGGCAGCTCTTCCGCGGGCTGCGCCTCCATCGGAGCATATGTTTTGGGAAGTGGCAGGCTCATTGGAACTTTGCCAGATCGGTTCTGCCGCGGCTGGCCAGCAGCGGCTTCCACAAATCGCCGATCTTCTTCAGGCGTTGCGGGACGGTACCCATCGTGAACTGTTCGATCTCAATCCCGCGTTCTACCTCTTCCCATGTCACAGGCGTGGAGACGGTAGCGGCCGGTTTAGGCCTGACGGAGTAGACGGAAGCAAGCGTGCGGTTCCAGGCATTCTGGTTGTAGTCTGCGAGCACGTGAGCGCGCGGGCGCTTGGCCACACGATATTCCGACGTGATGAGCTTCGGATTTCGCTTCGCGAGTTCGATGGAGAACGCTTTTGCGAACGCCCACACCTGCTTCTGGGCCGGCCCGCGGACGATCGGCACATATACGTGGATTCCGCGCGATCCCGTCGTTTTCGCGTAGCTCGTGATTCCAATTTCCGCCAGCGCGGCGCGCACGACCAACGCAGTCTCACGAACCTGCGCGAACGACGCGCCCGGAGTGGGGTCCAAATCGAAATGCAGGTAGTCCGGACGGTCGACATCATCGCAACGCGCATACCAGGGATTCAGGTCGATGCAGCCCAAGTTGATGATCCACAGCAGCGATGCCGCGTCCTGCACCACAGGAAAATCGATAACGTTCCCTGAATGGTGCTCGATCGAGCAAATCGGAATTGACGGCGGGCGCGTCACAGGCGCTCGTTTCATGAAAAAGAATTCGCCTGAAATTCCGTTCGGGTAGCGTTTCATCACCATGGCGCGGTCGCGTACGTGAGGCAGCAGCCACGGCGAGACGCTCACGTAATACTGGAGCAGATCTCGTTTCGTCAGGCCAAGCTCAGGCCAGAAGACCTTCTGCAGATTCGTAAGCTTGACGTCAGTGCCGCCAATCCTGACGGTCGCGTCAACTACGCCAGCGGGAATGCTAAGCGGCTGCGGGCGACGAGCCGATCGCCTGGAAACGGGCGTGACCGCAGCCCGGTTACGTGCTGGAGCTCGCTTCCGAGGAGACTTCGACTGATGCGCCATTGGAACAGTCCACTACGTTCGATGATCCACGGTGCGCAGCGCGCCGAAAATAAGGGAATGCATTTAGGGCAGTGAGATTTTTCAACTATCGTGGCGGCAGGGCGCGTTACGGAGCGTAGGCAGGCCACGGCGTAAAGCAAACGATGAAGATGGCGAGCGCGATCACCGCCCAGATCCACCGCGCGCGGCCGAGCCGCTCCCACGGGTCGTACAGCGGCGGGTGGCGGAAGCGCAACGCGAGCACCGTCAGCACCAGCCCCCAGAAGATCCATCCGCGCCACCAGTAGATCCCGCAAGCGACGAGCGTCAGCCCGGCGGCCAGCGAGATTCGCTGGTGCAGTTTGCTCGAAAGACTGTAGACGATGTGGCCGCCATCGAGCTGCCACACGGGCAACAAATTGAGCGCCGTCGCGAATAAGCCTACCCAGGCCGCTCGCGCGATCGGGTGCAGCAGAACCCAGGATGGGTTCACATTGGGATGGAACCACTCAATGAACCAGCGCATCAGCAGTGGCGTCCCGAACACGATGACAGCGGTGCTCTGCACGTTCGGGACGACTTTCGCCTGAGCCACTCCGTAGGCGATCGCCGGAACAGCAAGGATAAATCCCACCACCGGGCCTGCTAAGCCCACGTCGAACAGCGCCTTGCGCGTCGTAATGGGCGAACGAATCTTGATGAACGCGCCGAACGTGCCGAACAAAGTGGGAGCGGGAATGAAATAAGGGTAGCTCGCGTCGATGCCGTAAATGCGGCAGGCGAAGTAATGTCCCAGCTCGTGAGCCATCAGGATCAAAAGCAAAGTAAACGAGAACGGGACGCCCAGGGCGAGCAGATCGGGATGACGCAGCGGCCCGACGATCATCTGCATCAGTGTCTCGGTGGTGGAAAACGGCTCGCGATTCTGCAGGTACGACAGCGCAAATTCCGAACCCACAATGAGTGTGGAAAGAACGGTCAGCAGAAACAGCACCGTCGCGGGCCAGATAGGCCGCGGCTTGACTTCCGCAGGTTGAAACTGCGCGGCTCGCGGAAATCCCGGATCGAGCACTTCGACCGGAAGATGGCCGTGTCCGTTTCCGTTCGCTGAACGCATCTCTGACATGCTTACTTCTTGGATGCCTTCGCGGCGCGGAGCGGCACGCGAATCCAGTCCGGCCGATTTTGCTTTGATTTCTTCAGCTTACGGCCGATGCGGGACGCTCTCAGGATTTCGAAGCCGGAAGCGCTTGCAATTCCTTACCGGGCTTGAAGCGGACGGCTCTTCCTGGCGGGATATTCACCTGCTGTCCAGTGCGGGGATTGCGGCCGATTCCGGTTTTACGCGGCTTGACGTTGAATACTCCGAAGCGGCGCAGTTCGATGCGGTCACCGCGTCCGAGGGCGCTCTTCATCGCCTCGAACACCGTCTCGACCGCCTGTTCGGCCTTCGACCGGCTGATATTCGTCTTTTGTACGATCGCATTTACCAGATCGAGCTTGATCACAGCCGCCTCCCATCCTGGAAACCTATGCTAGTCAGTGCCTTGCGGGTTGTCAAGCCGCGCACCCTGTACTACACTGCGCGATTCTTTACGCCTCAAGCTTCGCTGCGGGTGGGCTGCCGCGCCGGACCACAAGGAGAAGAACGAAATGTCTGTAAAGTCCGACAAATGGATTCGCAGGATGGCTCTCGAACACAAGATGATCGAGCCGTTCGAAGATAGCCAGGTGCGCGACGGCGTAATCAGCTATGGCGTTTCGTCCTACGGTTACGACATGCGCGTGGCCGACGAGTTTCGCATCTTCACGAACGTGAATTCGACGATCGTTGACCCGAAGCATTTCGATTCGAAATCCTTCGTGGAATTCAAAGGAGCGGTCTGCATCGTGCCGCCGAACTCGTTCGCGCTCGCGCGGTCGGTGGAATATTTTCGCATTCCGCGAAACGTGCTGACCATCTGCGTGGGCAAGTCCACCTACGCGCGCTGCGGAATCATCGTCAACGTGACGCCCTTCGAGCCGGAATGGGAGGGCTTCGTCACTCTGGAAATCAGCAACACCACGCCCCTGCCCGCGAAAATATACGCGAATGAAGGGCTCTGCCAGGTCGTCTTTTTCGAATCCGACGAATCCTGCGCGGTCTCCTACCGAGACAAGAAGGGGAAATATCAGTCGCAGCAAGGCATCGTCCTTCCGAAAATTTGATCTGCCAGGCGATTGTCATTCTGAGGCCCCGAGGTTTGGGCCGAAGAATCTCTCTTCGTCTGCCGCTCGATTCGGGCTACAAAATTCTGGAACTTCGGCGCGCACATCCCGGAATCACAGGTAAGTGCTCACATCCCGCCAATACAACGCACTTCGAGATACATGTCACAATGCGGGACGACATCAACCAACGAGGCGCGAAATGCGAATCCAACAAAAAATCGGCCTGATGATCGTAGCCGCGGCCATCACCGTTCCTTGTGCTATGGGGCAATCTAGCGATCAGGGCTCTACATCACCTCCGCCGCCTGCGGGTCCGGCAATGATGCACCGGCAGATGCACCGCGACTGGAACGACGCCCGCGGTCGAGGTCAGGCTCGTGGCGAACGCGGCCGCGAATTCAGGCACAGAGGCATGCGAAGGGGAATGAATCGATGGGACGCGCGCGACATGATGGTCGTGCGAATCGCGCGAAACCCCGAGATGCGCCAGCGCCTCGGCATTACAGCCGATCAGGCCGCAAAAATTGAGCAACAGACTCTCGACTTCCGCAAGACGCGAATTCAGGGCCGCGCAAACATCCAGTTGCACCGCGTTGAGCTGGCAAGCCTTCTCTCGGCGGACCAGCCCGATCGTGGTGCGATCGACAAGGAACTCGACGCAATTAGCGCTTCACGGCTAGCCCAGGCCAAAGCTGCCATCAACTTTCATCTCGCCATGCGCGACGCCCTCACTCCCGACCAGCGGCAGAAGCTGCAGCAAATGAGGGGGAATTTCCATCAGGGCGGCCGCATGCGCGGACCGCGAGGCATGAACGCCCCGCGCGGCATGGGCCAGCCGGGCGGTCCACAAGGAGCGGCTGCACCTGCCGCGGACTCTCAGGGGGCGAACTGAATTTCGCGCGCCCCTCCCGGCGGTAAACGCCACACCCCTGCCGATTCCGGTTGTCCGGGGGCTGGGACGTTCGCGGCCTTAGCGCTTAGCGGCGGATGTTAATTCCGTCCGTCTCATATCCTTCGTCGCGCGCCGTTTTTTGCGCCGCTGAACGCAGCGACTGGTCATCCGCGCTCTGCGGAAGATCGCAGTGACGCCGAATCACCTCTTCGCCGCTCGCGATACGCACCAGCCACTTCGACTTATCGTTGTCCCAGGAAACTTCCACGCGGTCCGCACGCATCATTTCCTCCCATTTTCCCGGCAGTCACACACCCTTGGCCGGGATTATAGATCGCGACGGCGAGAAACGAAACTAGCTCGTCCAACGAAACGGCAGGGGAGATGCGGTACCCTCGTCCGGGTAAACATGGACGATCCGTACTGGCCTCGCACGCCGGCGCATCTGCCGTGGAACTCTGCAGTCGATTGGTATAACCTCGCGCAGTTCAAATTCGGGAGGAAACATGCGTCTCTCTGCGCGGGCGTCATCTACATCTTCTTCGCGGTATACCGCGACCCTCAGCCTGACACTGCTCGCGTTTTTCACCGCCGCGCTTCTCGGCATTTGCTCCGTTGTCATCGCGCAACAAGCTCAGATCAACCCGGACTTGTACGCAGGGCTGCGCTGGCGCTGCATCGGACCTTTCCGCGCGGGCCGAACCGTCGCCGCCGAAGGCCTGCCGGATCAGCCAAACGTGTTTTACATGGCGCCGACAGACGGCGGCGTATGGAAGACGGACAACGCCGGCCGCACCTGGCAGCCGATCTTCGATAACGAGCCTACTCAGTCGGTCGGCTCGCTTGCCATCGCGCCATCCGACACGAATGTGATTTACGTCGGCAGTGGTGAAGGATTGCAGCGGCCCGATCTTTCCATCGGCGACGGAATTTACAAGTCCACTGACGCCGGCAAGACTTGGACTCACCTGGGTCTGCGCGATGGCGAGCAGATTGCCCGAATTCTCGTCGATCCGCACGATCCGAATCGCCTGTTCGTGGCTGTTCTCGGCCATCCCTACGGCGCCAACGAGCAGCGCGGCGTGTTCCGCTCTATCAACGGCGGACAAACCTTCCAGAAAGTCCTCTATAAAGGTCCCGACGTCGGCGCAATCGATCTCGCTTTCGATCCCTCGAATTCGCAGATCATCTACACGGACTTGTGGTCCGCGCGCCAGGTGCCATGGGAAGGTTCGATCGAAGGCCATAAAGGCGGCCTTTTCAAATCAACGGACGGCGGCAACACCTGGCAGCCGTTGACCAAAGGCCTCCCGACCAATCAGCAGGGACTCGGCCGCATTGGCATCGCCGTCGCGCCCAGCGATCCAAGCCGCCTCTACGCCATGGTCGACGCTCCGCAGCTAGGCGGTGTGTATCGCTCCGAGGATGCCGGCGAAAGCTGGACTCGCGTCAACAACGAGCGCCGCGTTTGGGGTCGCGGCAGCGACTTCGCATGGGTTCGCGTCGCCCCCAACGACGAGAACGCAATCTACGTTTGCAACACGTCGCTCTATAAGTCCACCGATGCCGGCCAAACCTTCACGGCAATCAAAGGCGCGCCCGGCGGCGACGATTACCACTCCATCTGGATCAATCCGAAGAACCCGCAGATTCTCCTGCTCGGCGTCGATCAGGGCGCCACGATCAGCGTCGATGGCGGCAAGACGTGGAGTTCCTGGTACAACCAGCCGACGGCGCAGTTCTATCACGTGATCACCGACAATCGCTTTCCCTATTGGGTCTATGGAGGCCAGCAGGAGAGCGGCTCAGTCGGCACCGCAAGCCGCAGCGATTGGGGCGAGATCACCTATCGCGATTGGCATCCCGTAGGCGCGGAAGAGTACAGCTACATTGCGCCTGACCCGCTGCACCCGAATTTCATCTTCGGCGGCAAGACCACGCGTTTCGACATGGTCACCGGCCAAACGCGCGAGGTTGGACCGGTTGTAGGTCGTGGCGGCAAATATCGCTTCGTCCGTACCGAGCCGCTGATTTTCTCGCAAGCCGATCCGCATGCTCTTTATCTTGGGGGCAGCGCCGTTTTCAAAACGACCGACGGCGGGCAAACGTGGCAGGTGATCAGTCCAGACCTTGCGCGCCCGAAAATGATCCTTCCTCCGACTCTAGGCGATCTCGCGACCGGCCATACGTCGGAAGGTGCGCATCGCGGTGAAGTCTACGCGATTGCTCCGTCGCCCATCGACGCGAACCTGCTGTGGGCCGGCACCGACGATGGCTTGATCTGGCTCACACGCGATGGCGGAAAACACTGGTCGGATGTGACGCCGCGCGAACTCACGCCCTGGAGCAAAGTAGCGCAACTTGACGCTTCGCACTTCGACACCGGCACGGTATACGCCGCCGTGAGCCGTTTCCAGATCGATGACAATCGTCCCTACATCTATGTCACGCACGATTACGGCAAGACGTGGCAGCTGGCTACGAATGGCTTGCCGGACGATGCGCATGTGAACACGGTTCGGGAAGATCCGGTCCGCCGCGGACTGCTCTTCGCGGGCACGGAGCTGTCGGTCTGGGTTTCTTTCAACGATGGCGCATCCTGGCAGTCGCTGCAACTCAATCTGCCCCACGTCTCGATGCGCGACCTATGGATCCACGACGACGATCTCGTCGTCGGCACTCATGGTCGATCGTTCTGGATTCTCGACGACATTACCCCGCTGCGGCAGATCGGTTCCGGCATGGCAAATTCGGATGTAGTTCTGTTCAAGCCCGCCGCCGCGTACCGGATTCGCCGCAACGCGAATACCGATACTCCTCTGCCGCCCGAAGAACCGGCGGGGAAAAATCCGCCCGATGGCGCAATCTTCGATTACTACCTGAAATCGAATGCAGCAGGACCGGTGAAACTCGACGTGCTCGATTCGACCGGCAATGTGATTCGCAGCTATGCCAGCACGGACAAGCCGCCATATACATGGGATGAGCTGAAGAAAACTCTCAACGTGCCGCTCTATTGGATCAAACCGCCTCAAGTTCTTTCAGCTGACGCGGGCGAGCACCGCTGGATTTGGAATCTACGCACCACGCCGCCGGAATCACTCGCCCACGAATTCCCGATTTCCGCCATTCCGCACGACACGCCGCGTTATCCGCTCGGTGCCGGCGTGCTGCCCGGAACATACACAGTGAAGCTCGAAGCAAACGGCCAGACCATCGCACGGCAATTCGACGTAAAGATGGATCCGCGCGTAAAGGCCACTCCCGACGACCTGAAAGCACAGTTCAATCTGGAAACGAAGATCATCGCCGGAATGAACGCGACCTACAATTCGCTCCAGCAGATCCGCTCGCTACGCGATCAGCTGAAGACTCTCGCCGGTCGCGCGCCAAAGGGAGATGTTGCCGATGCTATCGCTGCGCTCGACAAAAGCGCCGCTGCACTCGAAGGTGCGGGGGGCGGCTTCTTTGGCCCGCAAACGGGTAAGCCGAGCTTCGCGCGACTGAACGGCGAATTCGGGATGCTGCTTCGCTACGTCGATAGCGCCGACGCCGAGCCCACACAAGCCGCGCAGGAGGGATACACCACGCTGCAAGCTTCGTTGACCGAGTTGCAGGCAAACTGGAGCGACGTGCAGACGAAAGACATTCCCGCGCTGAACGACAAGCTGCGCGCCGCAAATCTGCCAAGAATCAGTGCGAAAGCTTCAGACTAGCAACGAATCGCGCGCGGCAGGTGGTGCAGAATGGTTCGGCTTAATCGATCAGAGGAAATCGAGCGCACAATGGTAGTCGTAGAACGCCCCTTTGTTGACGGCAGGCTCGTTGGGAAAGGCACGCATCAGTTCACCGTACCCGGCACGGGACGCCGCGGACGCGGCTTGCACTTGCGGGTTCGTCTGGAATTGTGCTGTGAACGCTGAATTCGTTCGATCGGCGTTCCAGTCCCGAAAGAACTCCCGCTCGTTTGAGAGCGCCGCTAAGATATCCTGGTGATAGGTAGTTAGCGCGCTAGGAACGTTCATCGCACTCGCGTAGTTCAATAGCGCTTCGTACTGCGCGTCGATGTCGACCGAAGTGAAGTCTCCGCGAGAATAGTTCTGCAGCCCGGCCACTTTAACCGCGATCGCTTGATCCACCAGTTTGAAAATTGTGCCGAGATAAGCCTGCTCGTCAGGTGCGGCGGTGGAGTTGCTCGCGTCCCACACCGTTCTCCGATGGGGTAAAGCCGCGTAGGCCTGCTCCACTGTTAGCCCAACGTTAACGATCGGAGGTTCCCCACTTAACGGATCCAATGCTGTGGTAGCGCGATCACTAGCTGGTGCGCTGACCGTCGCGCTCGAAGAGGCTGTGTCACCTGGTTTGGCCGGGTCCGCGCTGGCTGCATCTGGCCAGGCACTCCCATTTTCCGCGCTGTCAGGAATGGGTGCCGGAGCAGCCGGCGCTTGCTCTGACGGAACGGGGGTATTAGGTGCCGCATTCTGGGCAGTCGCCGCGAAGATGGGCTTTTGCCGCTGATCCTGCGTATGACTGTAAGCCCGAGCCAAAACAAGAACGCAGACAAGAATAGCTACGAAGACAGCAATTTTCTTGGCCATGGCAGTCTTATATAGTTTCGTCCGTGGCGCCTTATGTTCGACGGAGAATCGCGAGGTTAGTGTTTAATCCGTAATGCTAAGGCAGGGGCGGCGCTTTGGCGTCGATACGTTATGCCGGCCTAATGGTGCTCGGCTCCCGCTTCGACGCCCACTGTTTTGTCCGGCACGTCGCCAAGCCGGCCCTTTAAGCGATCATATACGGTGACAAGGCAGGTGGAACCGAGCGCCTCGTTATAGTACGTGGAAACGCCAAGCGCCGTTCGCAATTCCTCGTTGAACCGGCGCAGCTCGGCAAGCTGGTTTACGCGGATGGGAATCTTTCGGTTGTCGTGCGTCAGCAGAAATTTCTGATACCCGGCGTCCCACAACCGGGTGAACTGCCCGTCATGCATGATCGCGGGCAGCACGGTCATTTGAAACGCACCCTCCGGCGTCTTGCGCAGTTCCGCGCCGCAATTATATTTCTCGATCCGCACCACGCCCCCCGAGCTTCGCACCAGGAAGCCCTTCGGCGAGAGTGACTCAATCTGCGACTGGTTGAAAAGCGTGTTGACGTACCACATGGATTCATCAGAATATTGAGGTTGCCGGGGTCCTGTAAAGCATAAAATCCGGGTCTTGAACCACTTTCTCGGCATCTAAATCCTGTAATGGAAAAGACCGCTCGCCAACACGGCTCCTATCAACGCTCTCACCGGTGTTGTTGTCCCTCGCTCTGTATCTGTTGTCGCCGCTAACACAAGCGGCGCCGCATCTGCTAAGCATTTCATAATCAATTCATTTCAGCGGATTTCGGCACATGCAGTTAGCCCGCCCAGGCCGTTTTGCAGAGCATTTTTGCGAGGGTTCGGAAGCATTTGTTGGCACGAAACTTTGAAGGCGATATGACAGCGAAAACATTGACGGCCGAAGGCGTGGCAAGTGTCGCCGTGATCCCGGCGGAAGAAACTCAGCCGCGAACCGGCCACCGCCTGCTCGATCGGATCGGCAACACGCCATTGCTCAAGATCGAACGCGTAACCGCCGAATTTCCGAACGTCGACTTCTACGCCAAGGCGGAATGGTTCAATCCCGGCGGCTCGGTAAAAGATCGTGCCGCATATTCCATGATTCGTGACGGCGAGCGCACCGGTCGCCTTCGTCCAGGTAAAATCATCCTCGACGCGACCAGCGGCAATACGGGAATCGCCCTGGGCATGATTGGAGCCGCGCTCGGCTATCGCGTGAAGCTGTGCCTGCCCACCAGCGCTTCGCCTGAACGAAAAGCGATCCTGCACGCGTATGGAGTCGACGTCGTCTTCACACCCGGGGAACAAGGAACGGACGGCGCAATCCGGCGCGTCCGCGAAATTTACGACGCCGATCCCGGCAAGTACTTCTACGTCGATCAATACGGCAATCCGGCAAATCCGGCGGCGCACTATTCCACCACCGCCCCCGAAATTTGGGAGCAGACCGGTGGCAGGATCACGCATTTCGTCGCCGGACTTGGCACCAGCGGCACGTTCGTCGGGGTGACACGCAGGCTCAGACAGTTCAATCCGCGAATTCGCTGCATCAGCGTGCAGCCGGATTCCGGCTTTCATGGCCTTGAAGGCCTGAAACACATGCCAACCGCGATCGTGCCGGCGATCTACGACGAGAATCTGGCCGACGAAAATCTCGAGGTGCGCACGGAAGACGCGCAGCAGATAACGAAGCGCCTCGCCCGAGAGGAAGGTCTTCTCGTCGGCGTCAGTTCGGGCGCCGCGCTATACGCCTGCATGGAAATCGCGCGGCGTTTGTCGCGGGGCGAGCGCGCCGTCATCGTCACCGTTTTCCCGGATTCGGGTGAAAAGTATCTGACCGATCGTTTTTGGAGCGAAGAATGAGCAGGCACGTCCTGAAAATCAGCGAAGAGCTTTTATCCCGCATCGGTGGACATGGCGCGGAAACGTATCCGCACGAATGCTGCGGCGCGCTTCTCGGCGCAGACGGCGAAGCCGGCCGCGAAGTCGTAAAACTGCTGCCGCTTCCGAATCGCCGCCACGATTCCCCACGCAATCGTTTCGAGCTTTCGCCCGACGACGTGCGTCTCGCCGAGAAAACCGCCCGCGAAACAGGCCTCGACCTGCTCGGCTGGTACCATTCGCACCCCGACGCTCCGGCGCGTCCCAGCGAATTCGATCGCGCTCACGCGTGGCCCTGGTACAGCTATATCATTGTCAGCGTGCGCGGCGGCCAGCCGGTCGAAACCAACTCGTGGCGTTTGCAGGACGACCGCAGCGCCTACGATTCGGAAGCGATCCAGGCAGTGCGCGCATCCGATCCCATGTTTGCAGGCGCGGCGCCGCATCACTCTGTTCCGCCGGCCGAAGAAGAAGCAGACCAACTCAGGAGCGATGAATGTCTGTCAAGGTAATCATCCCAACCCCGCTGCGGGCATACGCGGGAAAGCAGGACACCGTCGAGCTGCAAGCATCAACCGTCGGCGAGGCGTTAACCACGCTCACGGCGCGTTTCCAGGATTTGAAGCGGCACCTGTTCGCGGACGACGGCCGCCTCCGCAGCTTCGTGAACGTCTACGTAAATGACGAGGACATTCGCTACTTGCAGAAGGACGCTACGCCCCTGAAGCAGGGCGATACCGTCAGCATCGTTCCCTCCATCGCCGGCGGAAGAGGTTTCAATGGCAACCAAAACTGATCTTTCTCCAGCGCGGACAACCGTCGCGCTCTCAAACGAAGAAGTTCTTCGCTACAGCCGCCATCTGATCATGCCCGAAGTCGGCATGGAAGGTCAGCTCAAGCTAAAACAGGCGAAAGTGCTCTGCATCGGCGCGGGCGGCCTTGGCGCGCCGCTTGGTCTTTATCTCGCGGCCGCCGGAGTCGGCCGCCTCGGCCTCGTCGATTTCGATA
Organism: Candidatus Acidiferrales bacterium; assembly: GCA_036279175.1. Taxonomy (GTDB): domain Bacteria; phylum Acidobacteriota; class Terriglobia; order Acidiferrales; family UBA7541; genus Palsa-295. Next base: position 26,697 of record DASUJR010000411.1, read on the forward strand.
AGGTCGACCTCACGAATCTTCAGCGCCAGATTCTCTTCAGCAACGACGACGTCGGCCAGCCGAAAATCGAAGCCGCCGCCGATCGCCTCCACGGGCTGAATCCCGATATCCAAATTGATCGCCACGAAACGCGCCTCACCAGCGAAAACGCGCTCGATATTTTCCGCGACTACGACATTGTCGTCGATGGCACAGACAATTTCCCCACGCGCTATCTGGTCAACGACGCCTGCGTCCTTCTCGGCAAGCCGAACGTCTACGGCTCGATCTTCCGCTTCGAAGGACAGGTCAGCGTCTTCGGCTACGAAGGCGGCCCGTGCTATCGCTGCCTCTATCCCGAACCGCCTCCGCCCGGCCTGGTCCCATCCTGCGCCGAAGGAGGAGTTCTTGGCGTTCTTCCCGGCATCGTCGGTGCCCTCCAGGCCGCCGAAACCATCAAGCTGATCCTCGGCAAGGGCGAGCCGCTCGTCGGTCGCCTTCTGCTCTTCGACGCTCTGGCCATGCGCTTCCGCGAACTGAAGCTTCGCAAAAATCCCGATTGCCCGGTCTGCGGCAATCATCCCACGGTGAAACATCTGATCGATTATGAGCAGTTTTGCGGAATTCGCGGCGAGGAAGCTCCCGCGCCGCAACTCGGCGTTCCCGAAATCACGCCGCGCGACCTGAAGTCGCGCCTCGATCGCGGCGACGATCTTTTCATTCTCGACGTGCGCGAGCCGCACGAATATCAGATCTGCAATCTCAACGGATATCTGATCCCGCTCGGCGATCTTCCCAGCCGCGTGAGCGAACTCGACAGCTCTCGCGAAATCGTCGCGCACTGCCGCAGCGGCAAGCGCTCTGCCGAAGCCACTGCCTTTCTTCAGAAAGCTGGTTTTCGCAAGGTGTTGAACCTGAAGGGTGGTATTCTCGCATGGTCGGATGAAGTCGATCCCGCTGTTCCGAAGTATTGAGCGGCCGCGCCGGCCATCCGCCCGCGAGGCGCTGGATCGAATGCCCCCGCGCATCTTCGTGCGCACCTCAGGAGGATTCTTTTGGCAGACGTGAAGATTACCGTTCGGCCCAACGGCCCTTTTCGCGTCGAAGCGCCGATCGGTTCCGTGGAACTGGTGGACGCCAACGGAGTCCCTTTCGATCTCGGCGCCAAAATAAAAGACGGCAAACTCGCGTTCTCCCTCTGCCGCTGCGGCGGCTCCGTCACGAAGCCTTTCTGCGACGGCACGCACAGCAAGATCGGTTTCCAAGGCGCCGAAAATGCCGTGCAAGCCTCTGAGCAACAACAAAAGCCCTAGCCGGCGCGCCCGGCCCCAGTCCGAACCCCAAATACCTGCTCGGTAACTTTTCTACGCATATCAGTAGTTCCGTCCTAGTACCCGCAAGTACTAAATCGCACGATCCAATGGGTTTCCAATATACTATCTAGCTTAAATTTCTTATGTTTAGCTAGTACTAGAACTAGCCACCCGTCAGGCATGCAACTTGCATTAGAAACTTGGGGATCGGTGTTCCCGCCGACGCTTTTGGTGTACTCAGCCGCCGAGCGGGGCACCTGGGGGTACTGTGGGCTCTTCGGCCAGTTTCTGGAGTCAGTTAAATCGTTTCCGGGCACTGTTGCTCGGGATGATCGTTTTCGGCGCATTCCTGATCTTCCTGGTTGTCATGCGCGGTTCGACGTATGTCGCCGACCCGCTCGTCGACACATACCTCGAGATGGGCGGCAGCCTGATCGCGTTCACCTTCGCGGCGAACGCCTTGGTCCGCTTCCGCGGCACCCACGACCGCATCTCCCTGATCCTCGCCTTCGGCTTCGTGCTCGCCGGCCTCATCGAAGCCGGCACCAGTATGACCTTCTATCGCGGGATGCCGACGACGCCCGTTGCCGGTGGCCACATCTCCATCGCATGGCTCGCCGGCCGCACGCTTCTCGGAGTCCTGTTGTTGGCCGCGCTCGCCGTTGAGAATCGCGTTCCCGTCTCGCGCGATCCCGGCAAGGAAATGGCCGTCGCCACGCTGATCGTTGGCGCCGTGGCCTACCTGACCAGCGTTTTCTATTTCATGCTGCCTGCGCCGCCGAGGATTCATCCAGACGCGATCATCCCGCGCCCCTGGGACCTGGCCCCCGCCGCGATTTATGTTGCTGCGGCCATTGGCTACCACTGGCGTTTGCGGCGCGCAACCGCCTCGCTCGACCGGGCGCTCTATTTCGCCGCAATCCTGAACGTCCTCTGCCACGTCACGATGAGCCAGTCGCAGCATCTGCTCGACGCGCCCGCAACCCTGGCGCACGTCTTCATGGTCCTTAGCTATGTCGTCGTCTTGGGCGGGACGCTCCTCGACAATGCGCAGCTATTCGATCAGGTCAGCAAGCTCGCTTTGTCCGACCCGTTGACGGGCCTCGCAAATCATCGCCGCCTGTTCGAAATGCTCGAAGGGGAACTCCAGCGCTCCCGCCGTACTGGGCGAAGTTTTGCTTTTCTGCTGTTCGATCTCGACGGCCTGAAAAAAATCAACGACAAATACGGCCACTTGACCGGCAGCCGCGCCATCAAGCGCCTCGGCTTCGCGTTGCGCAGCAATAGCCGCGCCATCGACACGCCGGCGCGCTACGGCGGCGACGAATTCGCGGTGATCCTCCCTGAATCTGGCGAGAAGGAAGCCAGGCAAGCCGCCATTCGCATCTGCGACCAACTCGCGAGCGACGGCGAAGAACCTGCCATCTCCGTCAGCGTGGGACTGGCAATTTATCCGATGGACGGCACGACGGTTGAGAAACTGTTGATTTCCGCCGACAAGGCGCTTTACAGCATGAAGGGCCGTAGCGATAAAAAGTTGAAGTTCCGCCACGCCGCAGCCTGCTTGTGAACTCGTCGCCTCTTGGCGAAACCTGCGGCTTTTGCGGCCGCATCATCCGCGGCCCCTTTGGAGTGCGGTGGCTTTTTACCCTGAGCGAAGTCGAAGGACCACCGCTTTGTCGGGCGGTGGATGCGCCGGGATCTTGTCGGTCGTGGCTTTCGCCGCGACATCAAGGCCGCTGGATCAGAACGCCTTCCGGCGCTGAAGCTCAGTTTTGCAACCGTCGCACGGGCATCCGCGGACGGGGACCAAAGCAGCAGAATGACAGATTGAAAGCACAACTTGGGGAGGCGAAATGCGTTTTGGGATGGGGGTCCCACAGTCGATTTCCTTACAGCGTCGTGAAACGCGTGTTCCGATGGAAGTCGGTGTGCAAATATCCGGTCACGACACGCTTCCAGGCTCCGAGACAACCTTCACCGAAAACGTCAGCGCGCGGGGCGCCCGCGTGTTCAGCAATCGTCGTTGGAAGCTGAACGACCGGATCACAGTCGCGACTCTGACCGGGTCGTTCCGTGCAGCTGCTCGAGTCGCCTACTGCCAGATTGTTCCCGAAAACGGATTCGCCGTCGGCTTGGAGTTTATCGAGCCCAACGGAAACTGGATCGTCGGCAGCACCACGTCCTCATCGGGTCTCGCCATACCCGGCTGAGCCGATCGGCCGAACACCTGAACGCGGGCTGGACGTTCGAACGCGGTAGGGGTGCAGCAGGCTGTGCCCGTTTCGAGAAAATCAAGATTCTTGAGAAGCTTTTCGCGTCAGGGCATGACTTTTTACTCTGAGGTACGAAGGCCGTCATGCCGGCCCGCGCACACATTAACAATCACGGGTTCGGCTTTAGCCGCTGGGGAATGTCGCATCGTGGGGCATGCGCCCTACGGCCCTCGTTCGGCACATGCTTGAAGCGGCTTCCCTACTGCACAAATCCCACATTTGGCTCCGGCATGCCCGCAGGCCCTTCCGGCAGCGTCCCAAACTGCGCTTCGAACCGCGAAATATTCTCCTGAAGCGCCCGCATCAGCCTCTTCGCGTGCGACGGGCTCATGATCATGCTCGCCACCAGCTTCCCTTGCGGCACGGTCGGAAACATATAGATGAAATTCAGCGTGAATTCCTCGGCATTATGATGAACCACCACCAGATTCGAATACTGCCCCAATAGCTCCTTCTCGTCCGCCTTGATCTGCATCTGCTGCTGTTGTTGCGCTTTCGGTGCTTCCGCCATGAGTGCTCCCTTCGTCCCCGCTAAAATATAGCAGACTCCTCTTTGCTGACCAGTGCCGCGGTCCGGTCGCCCTATTCGCGTTTAAAAGTCTCGATACGCATTCTTGACCAGCCGTATCAGCCTTGCTATGTTGATAGATTATGCTGGGCGTATTCCAATCAGCCTGGCGTGTGCCTCCCTGTATAGAGGCGTCCTAACAGCTATGGGTCTGAAGAAAATCATCGTCCGCGGAGCCCGTCAGCACAACCTCAAGAACATCAACCTCGAAATCCCCCGGAACACGCTAACCGTCGTCACCGGCCTTTCCGGCTCGGGCAAATCCTCCCTAGCCTTCGACACCCTTTACGCCGAGGGCCAACGACGCTACGTAGAATCGCTTTCCGCCTACGCACGCCAGTTCCTCGACCAAATGGAGCGCCCCGACGTCGATTCCGTCGAAGGTCTTTCTCCCTCGATCGCCATCGAGCAGAAGACCACCAGCCGTTCGCCGCGTTCCACCGTCGGCACCATCACCGAAATTTACGATTACCTGCGCGTCGTCTATAGCGCCATCGGAACGCCGCATTGCCCGAAATGCGGCAAGCCCATCACCCGCCAGTCCACCGAGCAGATTGTCCAGACGGTCATGTCGCTGAAGCCCGAAGAGCGCGTCATGGTCCTCGCGCCGGTCGTGCGCGGCCGCAAGGGCGAATACAAAAAGGAATTCGAGCAGTACGCGAAAGATGGCTACGTCCGCGCACGCGTCGACGGCGAAATGATGAGCCTCGACGATCCCATCCCGCTCGATCGTCGCAAGAATCACACCATCGAAATCGTCGTCGACCGGCTCTTGATGAAAAACGGCGTCACGCAGCGCCTCGAGCAGTCCATCGAGACCGCGCTGAAGCTTACCGGCGGCCTCGTCACCATCTCAGTTATCGGCGGCGAAGAAACGGTCTACTCCGAAAAACTGGCTTGCGCCGATTGTGGCATTTCCGTTCCGCAACTCGAGCCGCGCTCGTTCAGCTTCAACTCGCCCTATGGCGCGTGCCCCGAATGCAACGGCCTCGGCTCGAAATATGATTTCGATCCGGCGAAAGTGATCGTCGATTGGACGAAGCCCCTATTCGAAGGCGGCCTCGGTCCAGGCTCCGGTTCCGCGTTCCTGCAACGCACGCTGCGAATCGCCGCTGAAGCCTACGGTTTCGATCTCGATACGCCCTTCGAGAATCTCTCCCGCAAAGTTCAGAACTTGATCCTTCACGGCAATCCCGAAAACGGTGGCTCGAAAAAAAGTCTGAATTTTCAGGGCGTGATGGGACATCTCGAAGCCAGCCTCAGCGAATCCAGTTCCGACACGTATCGCGAATGGCTGACGCAGTACATGTCGCCGGCTCCGTGCGCCGCCTGCAATGAACGCCGTCTGCGGCCCGAAAGCCTCGCCGTGAAAATTGCGGGCATGTCGATTGGCGACTTCACCGCCCTTCCTCTATCGGAAGCGCGCGAAGCCATCGGCAAGATTCGCAGCCAGCTCAAACTTCGCCAGCGAAAAATTGCCGACCGCCCGCTCAGCGAAATCGCCGAACGCATCGATTTTCTGCTCGCCGTTGGCCTCGGCTATCTCACGCTCGACCGGTCCGCCGCAACGATCTCCGGCGGCGAAGCGCAACGCATTCGCCTCGCCACACAGATCGGCTCGCGCCTGCGCGGCGTTCTGTACGTTCTCGACGAGCCTTCCATCGGCCTGCACGCCCGCGACAACGGCCGCTTGCTCGGCACTCTCGAAACTCTCCGCGATCTCGGCAACACCGTCCTCGTCGTTGAACACGACGAAGAAACCATTCGCCGCGCGGATTACGTCGTCGATCTCGGCCCCGGCGCGGGAAATGCCGGAGGTCATCTCGTCGCGATCGGCACGCCTGCGGAAGTGGCGGCGAATCCCAATTCTCTCACCGGCCAGTATCTCTCCGGCGCCGTCGAGATTCCCGTTCCCGAAACGCGTCGCGCAAAAAACGGCAAAGCAATCGCGATTCTCGGCGCGCGCGGCAATAACCTCAAAAATATCGACGTGACGATTCCGCTCGGCCTTCTCACCGTCGTTACCGGCGTGTCCGGCTCGGGCAAATCCACTCTCGTCAACGACATCCTGTATCGCGCCCTCGCCGCGAAAATCTATCGTTCGATGGCCCGTGCCGGCGAGCATCGCGCCATCACCGGCATCGAGCACATCGATAAAGTAGTCCAAATCGATCAGGCGCCGATTGGACGCACGCCCCGCTCGAATCCCGCCACATACACGGGCGTATTCGGCCCGGTCCGCGACCTGTTCGCCATGCTGCCCGAATCGCGCGAACGCGGCTACAGGCCCGGCCGTTTCAGCTTCAATGTGAAGGGCGGCCGCTGCGAAGCCTGCCAGGGCGATGGCCAGCGCCGTATCGAAATGAATTTCCTGCCCGACGTCTACGTCACCTGCGAAGTCTGCCGCGGCAAGCGCTACAACGCTGAAACGCTCGCCGTGAAATACAAGGGCCACTCGATTTCCGATCTGCTCGACCTGCCCATCGAGGAAGCGCTCAAGGTGATGGAAAACATTCCGGCCATTCAGCAGAAGCTGCAAACGCTTGTCGACGTCGGCCTCGGCTACATCCAGCTCGGCCAGTCCGCCACCACTCTCTCCGGCGGCGAAGCTCAGCGCACCAAACTCGCCCGCGAACTTTCCCGCCGCCAGACAGGCCGCACCGTCTATATCCTCGACGAGCCGACCACGGGCCTCCACTTCGACGACGTGAAAAAACTTCTCGACGTCCTCAACCGTCTCGTGTCGCTCGGCAACACCGTCCTCATCATCGAGCACAATCTCGATGTGATTAAGCAGGCCGACTACATCATTGACCTCGGCCCGGAAGGCGGCGACGAAGGCGGACGCATCGTCGCGCAGGGCACGCCCGAAGAAGTCGCGCGCGTCAAGAAATCCTACACAGGACAGATTCTCGCTCGCGCACTCAGCGGCCGCCCCGAACCAAAAGAACCGAAAGAAGCGAAAGAACCGAAACGCGCGTCGGCCGCTCCATCATCAGCCGACGCATCGGGCTCCACCGCCGCGCCAAATGAAATCGATGCGAACGCGAAGCCGGCAAATGACAACGCCGCAGCATCAGCCATGCCGGAAACCACCGCTCAATGAGTTCGCCCACCGAGCCGCCCGACGCGCCCGATGTGCCCGATATGAATGACCCGAATGATGATCCAAGCCATCCTCGTGAAGATCTGAACGATCCGCTCGCCGCGCGCGAAACCGCGTCAAACTCCGACCCCGCAAGCACTCCACCCGAATCATCCGACGCAGTCCCCTCCGACGGCGCGATCCTTTCCTACAATTCCGCTCCAAACGCCGGACCGTCCTCCGAACTCGATCCCGCATATCCGCAAACCCCGCCGCCCGACTGGCAATCCTTCGACGGCCGCTCAACCCGTTTCCTCGACCCCGACCTGCGCGTTCCATGGGGTTGGCTCGATCTGTTTCTGCTCGTCATCGTCTACATCGGCGCGACCGCCATCGCCACGATCCTGCTCGCTATCCTCTTTGCTTCGCGAGGCATCCCTTTCCCTGCGATCCAGCACTCGCCGCGCGCGCTGGGCTTCTTTGTTGTCGCCGGCCAGATCGTCGTCTACATCGCGCTCTTTCTTTATTTGTGGCTGCAAGCCCGCGCCCGTTTCCACGCGCCTTTCTGGAGCACCCTCGGTTGGCACAAACTCGAGCCGAGTCGCTGGCCGCGCCCCATCGCCTGGCTCGGCTTCGTCGCGCTCGGCTTCGCCCTTTCCGCATCCGTTCAACTCATTTCCGTGGCCTTTCCGCCAAAAACGAAGCTCCCCATCGAGGCCTTAATGCAGAGCCGCGAAGCGGCTCTCCTCCTCATGGCCATGAGCGTCCTTCTTGCTCCCGTCGTCGAAGAAACGATCTTTCGCGGCTATCTCTATCCGGTCGCAGCGCGCAGCTTCGGCATTCCCGCCGGAATTATCGTCACAGGAACGATTTTCGGCCTGCTCCACGCCGAACAGCTGTGGGGTGGCTGGGCGCAAATTTCACTTCTCGTAGTCGTGGGAATTGTTTTCACCTGGGTGCGCGCTGCCAAACGCACCGTTCTCGCGAGCTATCTCCTTCACGTCAGCTACAACTTCCTCATCGTCCTAACCGGCCTCCGTTCTCTCCACCCCTGACACGGTCGAATCTGTCATCCGAACCCGGTCCCGCGCGGTTTGCGGGAACGGTCGCGCTTCGAGCGCGCCAAACTGGGGTGAGGGATCTGCTTTCGTTCAACCCGGCCCGCCGTAGGCACGATTAACCCGCGCGCTGAATCGGTTTAGCCCCGCAAGGGGCAACAGACGATAGCCCACGGCGCAAGCCGTTGGGACCCGACACCCCGGAAACGCCTCCAGCCCGCAAAGCGGGCGCAAGAACCTTCGCCCACGAATTCTCCAAACCCGACTCGGGTTGCCTTCACTTCTTATTCACCGCGCCCGCGTCGCCCTGTGCGCAATCCCCTGAAATCAGCCGCCGTAAATCCGCATCTAATTAAGTAGGAGGTGCACCATGAAACGAACGGCCCTCCTTTTCTCCATGGCCGTCCTGACCGCCCTGTTCCTTGCTGGCTCCTCGTTTGCCCAGGACGCAGCCACCGCACCCGCATCCACACCAAGCAGCGATCCGCCCACTGTTCCCGTCACCACTGTCGTTACCGCGCTAGGTCCCAATTTCAGCGCCGCGCCGCACATCTCAAAAGACGATATCGCCGTCTACAGCAACAACACTCGCGTCAACGTCGCCTCGTTCGAGCCTGCGCGCGGCCCCAAAGCCGGCATGCAGCTCGCGTTGCTGATTGACGACGACGCCAGTCCAAATGCCCTCGGCACCCATTTCAGTGAGATCAAGAGCTTCATCGAGGCGCAGCCTCCCACGACGCAGGTCGGCATCTACTACGCGCAATCCGGCACGGTTCGCGCTGCCGCCGAATTCAGCTCCGACCACAATGCCGTCGCGAAAAAGCTCCGTTTGCCGCTCGGTAAATTTGCCGGCGCCTCGCCCAGCGTCTATCTGTCGCTGAAAAGCCTCGTCGATCGCTGGCCGCATAACGAAATGCGCCACGAAGTCCTGATGATCGCCAGCGGCGTCGACCGCCTCCATCCCGGTCTCCAGGATCCGTATCTCGACCAGGCCGTCGAGCACGTCCAGAAAGCAGGCGTGATCGTCAACACAATTTATACCGGCGGCTTTCGCCTTTCTCGATCCATGATCCTTCAGCAAAATGCCTGGCGAAATCTCTCGCAGGTAGCAACCGATTCCGGCGGCCAGCAGTTCTTTCAGGGGTTCGAAACGCCTGTCGACTTCCTGCCCATCTTCCACAAACTCAACATGCAGTTCGACAATCAATACCTTCTCACCGCCGACATGCCGCAGCCTTCAAAAGGCAAAGGACAATTCAAACCGATTCACATCAGGACCGAGCAGAACAAGGTGCATCTCTCATACCAGCCGCAGGTTTGGGTCTCGGGTCCCGGCTCCGAAGCGAAGTCCGGCTCGTAGGCCTGTGTCGCCACGAAGGTTTTATCTGGAGAATTGGTCACCGCGATGAATCGTCTGCGATTCGCTGTGAGGGGCGTCTCGCTTTCGTTCAACCCGGCCCGCCGTAGGCACGATTGACCCGCGCGCTGATCGGATTTAGCCCCGCAAGGGGCGACAGACCGTAGCCCATGGCGCAAGTCGTGGGAAATCCACGCGCCAAAAACAATTCCCAGCCCGCAAAGCGGGCGCAAGAATTCATTTCCAAGGGCATGGGCGCTGGGAATCTGGATCGCGTTGGCGGGTTATTTTCCCGCCGCCGCGTGCTTCGCCTGTACCAAACTGTTCCGCAACTCCGTGCTCGATGCGCTCAAGACGATCGAATCGCCCACCGACTGAATCAGCTCCACCGGCAAGTTAAACGTTCCGCCCCGCAATACTCCTCGGCTCACGCCGATCTTTTCCGCCGCGTCTTTGCGCACTTTCACTTGCAGCGACTCAACGCGCCACGCCACCGTTTCAACGACGATGTCCACCACTTCGCCAATTTCCAGCGCGTCCGCCGAAATCACTTTCCGCCCCCGAATATTTCCAAGCTCCTGAGCCATGCATCCTCCTTCTCGCTTGCCTCCTGCCCTCCCCTCGACCTGTAGCAGATCCACCCGAGATTGGCACTCCAGCCGATGTCGTATTTTCGAATCGCGCGCACACCACGGCCCACGCGTTCGCAGAATTTACGCGCGCAAGGGGCGACAGACGCTAGCCACTGGGTAAGCCGTGGGAGACACGAGCGCCAAGACAACTTCAGCGCGCAAAGCGGGCGTAGACTTCCCACGCGCAATGTGCGGGCGTGCCCGCCGTAGCCAAGTTTTTATTGGCGAAGGCGGGCAGCCACGGGGGCGCCGTTTCCACGGCTTGGTTGACGTGCTCGGGATAGGCCGAAATCTACGCCCGTAGGAGAATGGTACGAAAGGAATCGCCTACGTGAGAAAACTCTGGACAGTCCTGACTAAGATTACGGCGGTCTTAGTCGTGGCGGCGGGTCTATCAAGCGCCGGTTGGGGCCAGGAGATTCGCGTCAAGTTCTTGGACGGTCAGACCGGTCGTCCACTTACGTACGAGGGCGCCACGATGTGGCTGGGGACCTATACCCGATTCTTGGTGGCCCCTGCTCACAATAAGGAGGGGACCGCAAAGTTCCTTTATACCGGTCACAGCATCAGAGCAGTCTGGCCCGACAATAAGAAGAAATCCCAATACGATGCCACTGAGCTGACGATCCCGCCGGGTCTTGAAAGAATTGCTGTCGGCCCGGAGGTAGCTGCAGGTATCTGCTGGGATTTGGGATCCCCACCTCATGATCCCTGGTATCCGATTAGCGAAGTACTTCAGCACGGCGCAGTCTCGGAGAATCATTGCGGCAAGGCGACGGCGAAGGCCCAGCCCGGCGAATTGATTCTTTTTATCAGGCCGTTGTCGATCTGGCAACGCCTCCTAGACGGGTTCCAATCATGAACCTATGTCCCTCCGCTAAGGGGTGAGGTCCGTCCGCGACGAGGCAATGACGTCCCCGATGGCGGTCAGTCCGGCGGCGGCCGGGTGCGCCAAGGTTTCTCGCTTGATTGTGGCGGGAAGCACGGCCGCAAGCCTACTGTCCAACCTTTCAAGATAACGGACGATGCCAAACTCGTGGGTGCGCCACGGTTCGGCGCTTTTCCGAACCGTGGGTCTTTCCGCTAACGCCTGCTGCTCATTCAACCGCGTCCACCGATATCACTCCCCAAAAACAAAAAGGCCCAATCCCTTTCGGAATCGGGCCTTCGCCTGAAACTCTCTGACTTAATCGGATGACACTTGCCAGAACCCATCTGGCTTGAGCTTGCCGCGCCGTAGCCAAGTTTCCTTGGCGAACGCGACACCGAGCCGGCCCCGTGAGAGGCCTTGGGTTCAGGATCTGCACACAGACCCTGCCCCTATTTGAGATCCAGAATCAGCAATCTGTGATTGCAAATCCCGAATCCCGAGAGCCATTTTCCCGCTTACCGACACGGGATGTTCTCTCTTTTTCTTTAGAAAGGAGGTGATCCAGCCGCAGGTTCTCCTACGGCTACCTTGTTACGACTTCACCCCAATCATGAGTCATACCTTGAGCGTCTGCCTCCTTGCGGTTGGCACGACGATTTCTAGTACAACCCACTTTCGTGATGTGACGGGCGGTGTGTACAAGGCCCGGGAACGTATTCACGGCGCCGATCTGATGCGCCATTACTAGCGATTCCAGCTTCATGCAGTCGAGTTGCAGACTGCAATCCGAACTGAGCGCGCTTTTTTGCGATTAGCTCCCCCTCGCGGGTTCGCGACGCTCTGTAGCGCGCATTGTAACACGTGTGTGGCCCTGGACATAAAGGCCATGCTGACTTGACCTCATCCCCACCTTCCTCTCCGTTATCCGGAGCAGTCCTAGTAGAGTTCTCCCTTGCGGGTTAGCAACTACTAGTAAGGGTTGCGCTCGTTGCGGGACTTAACCCAACACCTCACGGCACGAGCTGACGACAGCCATGCAGCACCTCTACACAGGTCCCTTGCGGGAAGTCCTGATTTCTCAAGATGGTCCTGTGCGGTTCAAGCCCAGGTAAGGTTCTTCGCGTTGCGTCGAATTGAACCACATGTTCCACCGCTTGTGCGGGCCCCCGTCAATTCCTTTGAGTTTCAGCCTTGCGACCGTACTCCCCAGGCGCAGGACTTAACGCGTTAGCTACGGGACTCGCCCCGTACAGGGCGAACCCCAAGTCCTGATGGTTTAGGGCTAGGACTACCAGGGTATCTAATCCTGTTTGCTCCCCTAGCTTTCGTCCCTCAGCGTCAGTTGTGATCCAGCGAGCCGCTTTCGCCTCGGATGTTCCTACGGATATCTACGCATTTCACCGCTACACCCGTAATTCCACTCGCCTCTCTCACACTCAAGCACAACAGTTTCGGCAGCAGCCTCTGAGTTAAGCCCAGAGATTTCACTACCGACTTGTCACACCGCCTACGGACCCTTTACGCCCAGTAATTCCGAGCAACGCTAGCCCCCTACGTTTTACCGCGGCTGCTGGCACGTAGTTAGCCGGGGCTTCTTATACCGGTACCGTCAAGCCCTTGCGGGCATTCGTCCCGGTCGAAAAGGGTTTACACTCCGAGAAGCTTCATCCCCCACGCGGCGTTGCTGCGTCAGGCTTTCGCCCATTGCGCAAGATTCCCCACTGCTGCCTCCCGTAGGAGTCTGGACCGTGTCTCAGTTCCAGTGTGGCCGGCCAACCTCTCAG
>DASUJR010000412.1:0-11391 GCA_036279175.1 Candidatus Acidiferrales bacterium
GACTCGCCGATGGTAAACCAAAACCCACAGCCAAAACTAAAACCCACTACAGCCCGCCTCCCGATCACCCTTGGCGCAAGCCCTGGAAGCGGACATTTCTACCTGGCACAAAACCGGACATTTCTACTTTGCGTTGACAGCGGGAATCACTCGTTCCATCTGAATGATTTCACGTCTGACGCTAATAATGTAACGTACCAATCTGAAACATTGCCGACGCCGAGAGAGATAAAGATCCGAGGCGGTCGATCTGACCTGTATTGGGAGCGTTCAGTCAATCAGTTAAGAGCGCTCTATCGCGATTGTTCGTGGATATTTCCCTCGTCGGATTCTCAGTCTACAACACATTAGGCATCGTTGGTTTTGTGTTGCCACTTTAGCTGGGGTAATTCTGATGAACGACTGGCCCGATCTCAAGCGAGAAGGTATTCCGGCACTCTTGCGGTTGAATCGAGATTAACGGCGCGAGACGCCCGTCATATGCTTGGGCCGCCTATCGTGACGTCCACCGCAACAGCACTTTGAAAACTATGGAAATGTCTTGGCGTCGATTATATGATGCCATCGCTAAGGACTCGCGGACGCGAGCGACTCGTGGTTGACGAAGACAGAAATCGTAGGGCTACGCACCGCATGAACAGCGAAGGTATCGGGTCGCTCGAACGCTACGTTGCCCGCGCGATCGAAGCGGCAGCTACTCCCTTTCAACGTTTGGTGTTTGTGGGTTCCTTACGTGACTCTTACACCGGCCAATATCTGCACGAAGGCTGGGCTGGAGTCGCATCCGCGGAAGAAGTCCACGCGATTCTGGATGACGTTCACAGAAGAGTCTTTCGCGCCGTTCTTCGGCTGCCAGTGACCGATCTCAGCAAGGAACTCCGCCATCATTTCGCTCTCCTTGACCAGCCCGAACGGCAGACGTCTGCGCTGTGGTTGGAAACTGAACCGTTCCGCGACCTGATTCCCCGTAGTTGTTCAGTTGGGCTACGCCACTTCTTTGTGTCACAGATGAGGATCGCACTTGAAATCCTTTGCCGTGCCCCTGAGTCGCTAGCGATTGCTGCACCGGCAGTGGTGCCGGCGTCCGCTCCCGAAGATCAAGCTGACCCCTGGTTGAACTGAATAGTCAGCATTCGAATTCTATCTTGGCCCTCGAGAACTTGCCGAAGAGCGAATTACAAACAAGCAGCCGTGGCCGGTATTTCTTGGCTCCACTTCCGTTCGAGTTCCAACCTCTTTTCGCGAGGCATGCGAGACACGAGTCTGTCACAGCGGTGAGAGAATCGTTCGTTTGCGGCGGCAGTGGCGCGGATGACACGCAAGGAGAAAAACGGCCCACAAAGAAAGACGCTAGATCGAGACATCATTAAGCATGACAACAGAAGGAGAAAGGCGACGAGTATTCCCGCTTCGTCTTGAAAGGTGACGGGCAAACCGTTCCGCACGAGAAAACGCCGAAACCTCCACAATACGTCGGCATCGTTCTGCAAGTCCGCCAAACATACCAATGCGATCGTTCGGCGTTCGCGCCACAATTTCGAGCGCACCGATCTGAGTTCTGGCCGCGCACCTAACAAATCGTAATCTTTATTCTGAAAAAATATAAGATCGAGTTCCTCGATACGCCCGGCCGCTCGCTCTGCCAGAGTCTGGTAATATCGCGGAACCTGTCGCTCCACAGGCCGCCGCATCAGGCCCCAAAAAGCGAGAAGAATAAAACACAAGCACAACAGCGCAACGAGCAGAGCCACGGCAACGGCGATCATGAGCTCATATCTCCAGATCAGAATCTGCTGAACCGCTCACCGACTTCCGTTTGCGTCGAGCCGGCCAATCCCGAACCGGGCGGTAACGCTACAGGATGCCAGAATGCCCACAACCAAACCAGTATCATACATATAAACGTTACTGGAGACAACAAATGCCAGTAAGGCAGAAATTTTCTGGAGACCTGCAAACCAGCAAAATCGATAGAACACACGGCCAAGTAAACGCCGAATCCGAATCCCAGTCCCCACATGTTTCGGCCTAGGGCCACTCCATAGTATCGGGCGACGGCAGCCGGCGCCAGCAGCAACAAGACTTGCATAAGACTGATGTACTGTTCAAAAAGAGGTGAGAAATGCGCGTAAACGGTATGAGCATGGGACATTTGTATCCAGAACAGCAAGAACACAATGGGAAGTGCAAGGATTTCCAAGATTAAGAGTGTCTTCCAAGCAAGGTCGTGCAGCGTCGAGCGAACCGGAAACAGCCCTCGAAAAAATTCCCAGATCACAAGGAATCGCAGGAACAACGATAACGTCTCGCCCCGCCAGTAGAAGGCCGGAAACCAGCGCGGCTCGTATCGACTAACTTGAAAGAGCGCGATGTCGCGCAAGAACGTATAGAAAACAAATATACTAAAGTATGGCCAACGGCTCCATGATCGCCGAGCCGCAAGTCTCCAACACAACAGTCCTTCGAGAAACGTCCCGACGAATGGGATGACGTATGGGCCGAGCGGCACGATACCGGCTATTCTAACGGTTTGCGAATGGAACGGAAGGGGGCTGTTGCTCGGCCCCCCTCCATAGGCTCCTCGTCAAATTTTCCCGCCGGGAATCGGATACGGAGGAGGTGGCGGCCACGATCCATCGTTCCTGTAGGTTTGCTGATTGAGTGGGCTCATTTTTGAGAGCCTCCTTTCTGAAAAAGATGTAAAGGAAGCTAGCAGCCCGGGGTTTTTCCGTAGAAAAATCCCAAACCTGTTCAGTTTTTTGAACGAGGGTATCCAGGAAGGCGGTCAGCTCAGCGCAGGAGGGGAAGAAAAGGAAATGGCCGGAATTCGGCAGACCGGGAGCGACCCGGCCAATGATCGACGGGCCGCTCCCTTATGTTACACCTCTGAGAATGTGCTCTTCTGGGTTACATCCGCCGAGGGAGTATTCAGATTCTTGCGCCGGCTTGGTTTGGTGCTGGCGTTGCAGGTCCTGCGCTGACTTCCGTCCAGACGCCATATCCTGTCCGTGACGTTACGGGCTCCGCCACACAGGAAGGAGATACGGGTACCAGGCGCATCGTCACTCCGACAACGCGACCAATTACCTCCGCTTCTTTACCCAAATCGAAGGTTCTGACCGGAGCTTCGGAGTTCGGATGCGGCACGATTGTGAGCCGTGAACCAACCACTTGGCACCAGGAACAAACGTAGCCATCCCGTAACTCGACGAAGTAGATCGGACGGTCATACTCATTTTTCCATCCTCCGGCGGCGACCCGCCGAATGGCTCCATCGACCATGACAACCGATCCAGGCCGCAACAATGGACCCATCGTGTCGTCCTGCGTCCCAATATAGGCATACATGTGCACTTTGGGATTGCATCGCAAGAGCAAAGCTGCGGGAATTTCGCCCCACATCGCCACAACACGATTGACGAGGTTCGTCTGCTCCCACTTGAAGGAAGGATCGAGCCGTATGGGGATGCTGAGCTTCGTCCCAAGACTGTGGAGTTCGGCGGAGATAGGATGAGTGGCCGGCGCCTGGACCTGTGCGCGATGCACATGCGTTCGATCAGGGTCTACACCATAACGCGCAAGAATTTCATAGAACGAAAGGCCATAAATCGCCGCGATTGTGAAAATCTTGAACTGACTCGGGATCGCAATGCCACTTTCAATCTGACTGAGCCGGGCGGGCGAAAGATAGAAGCGCCTGTTCCGCTCGCGCTTGGCAATTTTCGAGCTCATTTTTTGAATATCGCGTACCCCGAGGCGCAACCGGAGCCGCGTCTCTCGCAAGAAAACACCCGGTAACATGTCCATCATTGAGCTCACACCCCTTCCGGAGATGGGTGCATTATACGAACGGGCAGGAATAAGACAACGCGATTCTGTTCAGTTTTCTGAACACCGCTTATGACGGGCGTTCATATCGCCGAATCGCGTATAGCTACTCAGCACGTACAGTACTGGGTGTTAATTTGGAATCAACCTAGAACGTCGAGCCGTATTTTTTGTTGACGCTCGGACCGCCAGGAGTGTACGTTCCGACTTCGCGGTGCGAGGACGGGTCCGATGATTACGGCGTTGCGGCTCTGCGTTAGGGCAAATACTTCACGCGTGGCTTACCGGCGAATCCGGGTTCCCAAATTTGCCTTGTTGGTCGTGGGCATGATCCTGGGAATCATCGCGGCACTGACGATTGTATTGACTTAGGTATCCCGATCGGGCGCACCTGGGGCGTGACCCGAGCGCCGAACCGGGAATTACGCATATTTCTACTGCCCAATACGTTGCAAGCGGGTCTGGCATTCGGCCATTTGAGCAGTCGCTCGACAGGAAACACGCCTGAGCCAATCTGTTGCCCATTACACTTCCGGCGGTTCAACCGGAACCAGTCTCAATCGATGAAGGTGGCACCTGCTTCCCGAAGATCATCAGCGCACGTGGCAAAATAGCCTCGATTCTTGGTTGCAACAGATCAATATGCGTTCTGCGGCTCATCCATGTTTCGTATCGCCAGAGGCGGAGAACGCCACCTCTGCCCTTCAGCCATTTCAGGAACGAGTCAAATCCACCGCTGTGGGCCAGCAGCGACTCCGCAGCATCGGCGGATCGAGGCCCTAGCTGAATTCCGATTTCAGCGGCCTGGGCACGCGGCCTCTTCCATAGGAAATCGCCAAACGCGACCGCTCGCGTTATGACGCACGGACTGTTCAAGTTTCGGTTGGTTTTCGCAATACGCCGACTGAAAAGGAACAGCCCTATTTCAACTCGTTCCTGGGTGTGCGTGGGCCGCCTCGTTTCCGAAATACGCCGTCCGCTTGGAGTCGTGAACCAGGCGCGACATCCCGAAGACTTGACGTAACCTTGGAGTTCAAGCGCGCCGATAACGCGCTCGGCTTCAGCAACACTGATACACAGCGAATCGGCCATTATCCGAGAAGTCCAAAGCGGAAATTGCATCATCTCTCGCAGGAAAGTGAATGCGGCGGGCGTAGAGCGCAATCTGAAATCATGGAAGGAGGCATCACTGCTCTGAGGCGGGCCTACTTCTCGCGCAATGTAATTCATCGCTAGGGCGTAAAATCCACGTAAAATGCATCGCCGCTTATATAACCACACAATGGATTCGTCAACGGTCTTCCCGTGGCATTTTTTCGTTGATGTGTGACCTCACGTATGCGCGAGAAGCAATCGCCGCCCAGTCCGGCTCCCTCACGTCGCTCGATCGCGATCGGTCGACTTCCGCATCTAAGACCGATGCTCGGTGATTCAGGAACTCACAATGGTCATTGAACGCGCTGTTTGCAGAAGTGCCGGAATGCGTTTTCCGTAATGGTCGGATCGTAGAACCTCAGCGATTCACTTCAGAAAACCATTCATTCCGGCACAGCAGTGCCAACCCGACACTCGTTCAGCATAATCTCCCCGGGCCGGAGATTTACAAGTGCTTCAAGATCATACGGGCAATCAATAGCAGCAGGCGGCCAGCCTGGTATTGAGACTGCTCATTCCACAACGTAAGAAACCGACTTCTATCGCTTAGTTCTGCCGTCTGCCTGGCGCGAAAGCCGACGGAAAGCGGTTGGTCCGAGTTGGACAGACCCCTACGCGAAAGTGTGTCTTGCCGTGCCGGGGTGGACAGAGGGCAATGGGGAAAAAATCATTTTACAAACGTTTCTGGCTTGCGTTCGCACTGTTGTGCTCGGCTGCGGCGCCCATCCAAGCTCGGGGCCGACGCAGCACCGAAGTGATCGCAACGCGCGAGCAAACGTTCTCCGCCCCACGTGCCATTGGACACTATATCGGAACCCACAAACTTCCTCTCGCTGTGGACGCGTTGGTGGTGCTAGCGAATGCTGCCGATGCTGCCTCCACGCTTCGCGCTGCCCATTATTGCCCTAGCTGTATCGACTATGCTCTCGGACGGAATCCGTCACCGGCAAAGACATGGGGCGAGCTGATGAGCTTTTCGGCTGGGCTGGTTGCATTCAACCAACTCGCATATCACCACTATCGAGAGGGGGGACCGGAACCCAGTTGGGGCGGACAAAAATTCTTCGTGCTGATGTTTTCAGTTCCCGTGATTATTCACGCCGCTGCGGACGTAAGGATCAATGTTCAAGTCGGCCCATCTAGCACCGATCTAGCACGGAAACGATTGATGGCGCGGTAGGAACTGTAAGATTGAGTTTCTTAGGATGCCAATTAAGGCGTTACGGGACTAACGCTGAAAATCCGCCATAGCCAATACCCTACACCTGCGGCCGTTGCAATGACCACCAAACGCCATTCGAGGTGATAGTTATACGAACTGGACCGTTTCTGCGGGTAGGGATCATCCGGCACGAGCGAAACATAATACGACTGGCCCGCTTGGACGGCCAGCGTCTGGTTGCCGCGATGAAGTACCAGCTCTCCACTGTAAGTAGAAATCACGATGTCCTTCAGGCCTGCGAAGGTGACCTGTCCATAGGTTGGCATCCCATTCGCAGCCTCCACGATTCCTTCCGGTGTAACAATTTGAAAGTCCCGATCGGTGAGAGACGAAAACCCAACCGTTCCGCGAATCAGAGAGGCCTGCAAAACAGAACCGGAGCGAAGGAGAGTTACCGCGCTATCGGATAGAAGGTATACCTGCCCGGGGCCAACGATAAGCCGCAAAGCTCCACCCGGTGCTGTGTCGATGGAGTCGCCCGGATAGACAGTCGTACCACCCGCAGCGTTCATGTTACCGATATGCGCCAACTCCGCTAGAACGACTATGGCGGATGGACCCGCCGCGGCGTCGGTCGCCGTTCTAGCTGCTCGCAGCGACGGTTGAACCAACAGCAACACCGCGCATATGAGGCCTATCTTCGAGCGGCAAACGCGCACGAGGTTTCCCCGTATTACATAACGAATCTAGCCCGGATATTCGCGGCATGTCAATACGGGGTCCCTGGCCCGATTGGGGCGGATGTAAGCTAGGGAGAGGCATGCGACCACAGGGTGTGAAAGTCAGTACCCTAGAAGGCCCACCAGAGCTGGAGGGGCTGCATTCCACGGGCTATTTCGGCTCGACTGGCTCCGACCGAGATCCGGCTGCTACCTCCACCGTACGTCGGCACCGGGTTCCTCGCACTACATCGTCAAGCCGCCAAGACAACTCTCATTGATCAGGATGACGGGGCACTCGCCTTGTACTGCCTCAGTTTTCTGTACAGTGTTGTTTTACCGATTCCAAGCAAACGAGCCGCAGCAAGTTTGTCGCCCCCAGCCTCGCGAAGCGCCGCCACCACCGCCCTCTTTTCCAGTTCTTTGAGCGACACGGGTTTCTCAACCGGCGACATGCTTTCACCGGAATCGTAGTGCAGATTCGTCGGTAGATCGGCAAGGTGCAGGACCGGGCCGGAGCCCAGGGCTACCGCGCGCTCAATCACATTTTCGAGTTCTCTCACATTTCCCGGCCACTCGTATGCCAATAGGCGGATCATGGCCTCCTCGGAAATCGCGCGAATCGCGCGATCGCATTCCGAGAACTTCTCCAGGAAGTAGTTCACCAGCAATGGGATATCGGTTTTCCTCTCACGCAAGGCGGGCAGCTTAATCTGAACAACGTTCAGCCGAAAATACAGGTCCGGGCGAAATTTGCCCTCGCGAATCGCCGACTCCAAGTTACGGTTCGTAGCCGCAATAACGCGGGTCGAAATCGCCACGCGCTCCGTTGCTCCAACGGGCTTCACCTCCTTCTCCTGAATGGCACGCAGCAATTTTGCCTGCAGGTCGATCGGCAGATCTCCAATCTCGTCCAGAAAAAGAGTGCCACCGCCGGCCGCTTCCATCAAACCTTGCTTCGAGTGCATCGCGCCCGTAAACGCACCGCGCACGTGCCCGAACAATTCGGACTCAATCAAAGTAGGCGCCAAAGCCGAACAGTCGATAGGGACGAAGGGATGATCGCGCCGAGGCCCCGACAAGTGAACCGAGTGTGCCACTAATTCTTTGCCTGTGCCGGTTTCACCCAGGATCAACACGGGGTAGGCGTGTTGACTCACCTTCTCAATGAGACGGTATACGCGTTGCATTTTTGATGACACGCCGATCAAACCACAAAATCGCGACAACGGTTGAACGTCCTCCCGCCGTACGCTGTTGACGTCCATCGAGTTCCTCCCGAGTTCCTACTGAGCGCCGATGAGGTCCGGAACGACGTCCCCGCCATCGATGCTCGGCTTTTTCCAAAACACGGGGCCCACCTTTCGCCAGCCAAGCCCAATCGGGGTGTTGGCGGCACCGATCAGGCGAACCACTCCGGCTTTGAACTCGACTCACCCATGCTTCGACGCAGAGGGGCACACATCGAAGGCAGAGTTGTATTCAATGCCCGAGAATGGTTCATCCATGTAAGGGTGAATTCCAAGGCGAAAAATATAGGCGACTAACCGGTCCCGGCTGAGAGGCGCGTTATGTGCCGTAATGAAACACCACTCGTTCGTCGTTCCGCGACAGCAGAGGTACCGTTCGCCATGCGAGACTTTTTCCAGAGTCCTGCGTGGCACCGGAGATCGGCATTCCTTCTTCGGATCGACCGATTCGGGCGCTTTAACACTCGTCTACACGGCCGCGTCAGAGATAAACGACTCATTTCTTTATTCAAGAGGTGGCTCTGGTATGCTGCTATTGTGGATCGCTCAGTATGATCTCTTCTTGATACCCTGAGGCAAAGTTTCGGCCGACCTGACGAGGAGCGAAATGCGAATTTGGGCCGCGGCGGGGTTCGTGATTGTCGCATTGTTCGGTCAGACGCAACGATTGACAAAGCGGGTCAGCACATCGGCGCTCGCCGTGATTCCTTTTCGCGAGGTGGCCGGCCACATTGACGTCGAAGGTACCATCAGCGGATTTGGCGTTTTGTCGATGGTCATCGATACGGGCTTTTCTGAGTCCGCCTTGTCGCAAACGATCTATTCGCAATTGAAGTTGCCCTTCACTGGCCTGGTAAACGTACCTCCCGGTTACGGCGGACGGGTGACGAATCCCATGGTGATAACCTCTGTGCCCTCGATCGATTTCGGCGGCTTGGCGATCAAAAATTTCGCATTTGTCGTAATTCCGCCTGATTACATCCCCACAATGCCTGGCGTCGAAATCGACGCCATTGTCGGCTCCGATTTCTTCGATAGGTATGTCGTCGAGATGGATTATTCAAATAAAGTGTTGCGTTTGTATGATCCCACCACGTACCGCGAACCTCAGGGTGGATGCAAGCTCCCTCTACATCGCGGCCCGATGCCGTCGGCGGTACCATTGATCGATGCAAAGATCATCGCTGAAGAAGGGAGAGCGGTTGACGCCGCACTTTTCTTGGACACCGGAGGCCAGATCCCGATGATGCTCACCAATTCGTTCACCGCGGCACATCCTGAACTCCTGAAAGATGTGCCGACTGAGCCGAACCAGGCGGAAGGCGTCGCCGGCGGTGTCACAAGATTTCGCATCGGCCGAATGCCTGCCATACAGCTCGGTGCATGCACGGTTCATGATCCGCTGACGGCTTTCTCTCTGGACAACTCCGGGATGGGTTTAGGAGGCGGCTCTTTCTCCGGTTCGATCGGATTAGGAATCTTTCGCCGATTTACCACGATTTTTGATTACCCACGAGGCTTTGTTATTTTTGAGAGCCCTACGAAAGGGAACAGCCCAAGGAATTGAAAGCAAGAATCCCGCGATCGTTGTGGATACCCGTACGACAGGATTCAACGCATCTCCGCTTCCTGCTACCCGCGATCCATCTCGGCGGACTGAAACCTACCCACCCCATCTCGCTTTCAACGACTCTCCATTTCGCGTGCGGCTCCCGCCGGGCGCGCGCCTGCACTTATGCGCTGAGCCTTGTCTTCTGCACCAAAGCGGAGCGCGTGTAACAAACTGGGACTGCCGTTTAAGCTGCCAGTTTTCCTAACCTGATTATCACGAACCTAGAAAACACAATCGCGCTGGTCGAGTTCGTGCTGTGACGTATGCGTGGGAAATCCCGCAAAGCAGCAGATGATTCGAACCGCGATACTCGTGGCTGTAGCCTCCGCGGGTTTTCTGCGCATTGCGGCGCAGGAGCCCCGGCGATCAGGCCAGGTTACGCTAATCGCTCGCGTTCCGGACACTTTCGCAGTCTATTGGAAGCCCGCTCATGATCCAACATCGTCGCCGTCTGGAGCTTCGCACAGCCGGGTCCGCGTCATAGCTCATATGATCCCCGGAACCAGCGTGTCGACCGCCTGCATAGTGAGAACACATGGAAATCTCATGTCCGCACCCTTCCAAACAAGCATGAGCACTGTCTTCAGTAAGTCCGGCGCTTCGGAGGAAAACACATCAAACTGCGAAGATACCTTTCCACCTCTTCCGCCAGGATCGGCCCAAGCAGGCGGACGGGTCGGCGCGCAACCGAACAGCAGCGGCAGCTGGCTTGATATCGTCGTGTCAGCAATTTGACGGCCCTCGCTCGAACTCTTAGGACGCGCCACCACTCGCAACCAAAGCTAAACAGCGAGGGCTCGGGTGTACCACTAGCGCGTCCGGGCAAAAACTGCGCTCGACGGCCGCTTGGCGTCAATTCGCAAAAATACGGAACCTGGATACCGTAAAACTACTGAGCTTTGGACCGCATCGCGATTTGTGCACGATGGTGCCGCGGCTTCTTCGTGCGAGCTCGGCGGAGCGCCGTATCTCTTACGGCACGAAAGGCGAGTCCATTTCGTCTATGCAAACAACGCCCACCGTGCTAGCTTGCCGTCCAGTACACACGGAGGTACGGTCGATGAAAGTTTCCCTAAAAAATCTCGCGCAATCAGCCTCGCGGACCTGCTCTATGCGATCGGGCCTCGGGTGGGCGTGCGGCATTTTATTGCTGGCCGGTGTGATCTTCTTGCCCACGAACGCGCAGGCTCAGGCCGCAACATTCGTGGTGGGGACTGCGGGGTGCTACAGCGGGTCCTACTCTGGTTTGTATCCCACGATCCAAGCCGCGGTAAGCGCGGCAGGATCGAATCCCGACACGATTGTCGTCTGCGACGGAACCTACCGGGAGCAGGTGGTTGTCTCGAACGCTTCCAATTTGACGATCGAAGCCGAGACTCCTTTCGGCGCGACCGTTGAGCCGCCACCCGGCACTCCGACAACTTCGATCGCCGGATCCATCATCCACGTGGTGAACTCGACTGCGGTAACCATTACCGGATTTGCCGTGAGTGGGGGCAATAACTTTACCGACGAATGTAACCCAGGCGATCAGCGGATTGCGGGCATCCGCTATGACGATTCGACCGGCACAATCAGCGGCAACAAGGTTGTCGATGTAAAGCATACTGATGCTGGCTTCTACGGCTGCCAAGAAGGCATTGGGATTTGGATCGCCAGTGATTC
>DASUJR010000413.1:0-7328 GCA_036279175.1 Candidatus Acidiferrales bacterium
TTCTCCCAGAGCGGCTTGGGGATGACTCCGAACATGGCGCCGCCATCGAGATAGCAGTGACCGTCGGAGATGATGTGGAATTCGAGGTTGCCCAGTTTCATGAACGCGTTCGATTATACGGGCAAGATGTGTACGGATGCACGCGCCAGGCGAGTTCGTTCACTTCAGTCCCACGCTCGACAGAATTTCGCCGGCGGCGGCGTAAGGATCTTTTTTTCGCGCGGCAACCGCAGCGGCGACGTGGTCGAATTCCGATTCAGAAAAATGATCGGCGATCTGCCTGGTGATTCGCGACTGCAGCAAGCGAATCAGCCATTCCTTCCAATAGGCGATCTGGCGAGCGTCGCGCTTCGCGGAGTCGACGGGACGCGAGCGAAATTTTCCGATTTCCGCTTCCAGCTCCGTGATTCCTTTGTTCTCCGTGGCGATCGTCCGCACGACGGGCGGATGCCAGGCATCGCGCCCCGGAACAAGCTGCAGAATCGCTCGCAACTGCTGCTCGAAGCGATCAGAGCCTTCGCGATCGCATTTATTCAGAACGAAAATGTCACCGATCTCCATCAACCCCGCCTTGAGATTCTGGACGTCGTCGCCCATGCCCGGCATAAGCACCACAGCCGTGCAATCCGCCAAGCGCATGATTTCGATTTCGCCCTGGCCGACGCCGACCGTCTCAATGAGAATAATTTCTTTCCCGGCCGCATCGAGGAGCAGCGAAACGTCGCCCGCGGCCTGCGCGAGTCCTCCGAGATAGCCGCGGGTGGCCATCGAGCGAATGAACACGCCGGAATCGCTCGCGTGGCCCTGCATGCGGACGCGATCGCCGAGGATTGCGCCGCCGGTGAAGGGGCTGGACGGATCGACAGCAATAATTCCTATGGTCTTGCCGTCCTTGCGATATTGTGCCGCCAGCCGATCGACCAGCGTGCTCTTGCCAGTCCCTGGCGCGCCAGTGATTCCGATTCGATAGGCATGGCCGGTGGACGGAAAAAGCTCGCGCAGCAGCGGCTCAGTTTCGGCCGAACGATTTTCGATCGCTGACACCGCACGCGAAATTGCGCGCACGTCTCCCCCGCGAATCCGCGCCGCCCAATCGTGAATGGAGAGCGGCGCAGCGTGAGTCGTTTGCCAGGAGGTTGTCATTTACCGAGAAGTTGGCGCGCGATCACCAGACGCTGAATTTCGCTGGTGCCTTCGCCGATGGTGCAGAGCTTCACGTCGCGATAATACTTTTCCGCGGGATAGTCTTTGATGAAGCCATAGCCCCCGTGAATTTGCACGGCTTCGTTCGCGACGCGCACCGCAACTTCTCCAGCGTAGAGCTTGGCCATGCTCGATTCGCTGGTGAAGCGCGGATTCGCGTCGCCGGAAGCGATGGCGCGGTCCGCAAGCCACGCTGCGCGATAGGTCAACAAGCGGGCGGCGTCGATTTGTGTCGCCATGTCCGCCAGCTTGAATTGGATTGCCTGGAAATCGGCGATCGCTTTGCCGAATTGTTTACGCTGCTTCGCGTAACGCAAGGCGCTCTCATACGCACCTTGCGCCATGCCAAGGCCAAGCGCGGCGATCGAGATGCGGCCGCCGTCGAGAATCTGGAGGCTGTTTATGAATCCTTCGCCTTCTCGTCCGAGAAGATTTTCGCCGGGGACGCGGCAATCGCTGAACACAACCTCGCTTGTGTCGCTGGCGCGCAGCCCCAGCTTGTTCTCTTTCTTGCCGGGACGAAAGCCCGGCGTTCCCTTCTCGATGACGAATGCGGAAATGCCGTGGTGCTTCTTGGCCGCGTCGGTGACGGCCATGGCGACGCAGACGTCGGCATAATGACCATTTGTGGTGAACGTTTTCGAACCATTGATCGTCCAGCCGCCGTCCTTTTTTGCGGCGACCGTGCGCGTACCGCCGGCATCCGAACCGGCCCCAGGCTCAGTCAACGACCAGCAACCGAGTTTTTTCCCCTGCGCCAGCGGAACGACGTACTTTTTCTTTTGCTCGTCGGTTCCGAATTTATAGATGTGATTCGTGCAGAGCGAATTGTGCGCGGCGACGATGATGCCCACCGAGCCGTCCACACGCGACAGTTCTTCGATGATGATCGCGTACTCTATGTAGCCCATTCCTGCGCCGCCGTATTTTTCCGGGAACACGACGCCGAGAAAGCCCATGTCCGCCAGTTTGGGAATCAATTCGGAAGGAAACTTCGATACTTCGTCCCACTCCATTACGTGAGGCGCGATTTCGCCTTCCGCAAATTCGCGAACCGTACGCCGAAGCTGCTCCTGCTCGTCAGTGAGCGAGAATTCCATTTGCCCTCATTGAGCCGACCACGTGACGCATTGCGGAAAGAGCACGGTCGATTCCTGCGCGGTCGACGTTGTAATGGGTCACCAGGCGAACCGCGAATTTCCGCGTCGGCTCGCATCGAATGCCATGCTTGCCCAGGTCGTCGCAAATTTCCGCTGCTGTACGGCCTGTCGCGCTCACATCGAAGATCACGATGTTCGTCACCACTTTCTTCGAATCAATCGCGATGCCTTCTATTTGCGCGAGACCTTCGGCGAGGTGGCGCGCATTCTCGTGATCGCGATGGAGGATTTTCGGCGTCTCTTCGAGCGCGACAAGCCCGGCCGCCGCTAGTACTCCTGCCTGGCGCATTCCGCCGCCGAGCATCTTCCGTCCAATGCGCGCGCGTTCGATAAACTCACGCGAACCAACCAGCATCGATCCTACCGGCGCGCCGAGACCCTTCGATAGGCAGAACATCACCAAATCAAACTTACGCGTCAGGATCGCCACATCGCGTCCAAGCGCAACTGCCGCATTGAAGATGCGTGCGCCGTCGAGGTGAACGGGAATGCCCGCTGCGTGTGCACGCTCGCAAATATCGTCCGCAATGGCGGGCGGATACACCGTGCCGCCATGCATGTTGTGCGTATTCTCGAGCGAGACTAAGCCCGTCTGAGAAGCATCGTATTTTTTCGCCCGAATGAGCGGCTCGATCATTTGCCAGGTGAGAATGCCGTCCGGCGCAGCAACGGCGCGCGGCATGCAACCCGCAATCGCCGACATCGAGGCCATTTCGTACAGGTTGACGTGCGCCCGCTCTTCGCAAATCACTTCCGTCCCCGGACTCGTCAACGTCTTGATTGCGAGCAGGTTCCCCATTGAGCCGCTGGGCACGAACAGGGCCGCGTCGCGGTCAAAAATCTCCGCAGCACGCGCCTGCAGCCTATTTATAGTGGGGTCTTCGGCATAGACGTCGTCGCCCACGTCGGCTTCGGCCATCGCCCGGCGCATCGCCTGCGTCGGAAGCGTGAACGTGTCGCTGCGAAGTTCGACAACAGATTCGGTTTCAGCGCTCGCTTTCATATCGCGTAGATTCTCTTCGATGCTCCGGCTGAAATGCAAACGGTATGAGCACAGCTCTCTCTAGTCGAGCAATGCGACGAAAACTTCGTTCGAAACAGTGAGCCGGTCGGGCGCCAGCCGCAAGCGGCTGCCTTCCAATTCGACCAAGCCTTGTTGCCGCAGGCCCTCGATGCGCGCGCGCAACGATGCGACTCGCTCGCGGAGTCCATTGCTTCCGTACGCCGATTCGATTCGCGCAAGGTCGATGCCGTCAAGCTGGCGCAGACCTGTAAAGAACTCCTCCTCCAATGCCTGTTCGGGCGTGACATCCTCGATCTGTTCCCGCGGGCTGATTCCCTGGTCGATGCAAGCCACGTACTTTGCGGCATCGTGAACGTTCGCCCAGCGCGTCTGGCCATCGAACGAGTGGGCACCGGCGCCAAAACCGAGGTATGGCTGGCGACGCCAATATTTCAGGTTATGCCGCGAGCGAAATCCAGGGAGCGCCCAGTTCGAAATTTCATAATGGTCATATCCGGCGCTCGCCAGGCGTTCGCACGCCGATTCATAAAACTCGGCAATGTCGTCGTCCGAGGGGATCGAACCTGCGTTATATCGCGTTCCGCCGGCAAGGGATTCCCTTCCCAGCCGACTGCCTTCGTCGATTTCGAGCATGTAAATCGACACGTGCTCTGGCCGCAGCGCAATCAACTCGCTTGTGGACGTTTGCCACGATTCGCGCGTTTGGTGCGGGAGCCCGGCGATCAAATCCATGCTGATGTTCCCCAATTCAGCCCGACGAAGAAATTTCGTGGCACGGTAGACGTCATCGCGGCGGTGCATCCGCCCGGCGGCCTTCAGCTCCGCGTCGTCGAACGACTGCACGCCGAGGCTGATGCGATTAAAGCCAGTTGCGCGCCAGGATGAAGCCTTCTCCAGCGTGATTGTCTCGGGATCCGCTTCGAGCGTGATTTCCGGCTCGGCGGAGAACGAGAAGGCGTCTCGCGCGGAACCGATGATCTGCGCCAGAGCCGCTGGATCGAGCAAGCTGGGCGTTCCCCCGCCAAAATAGATGGTATCGATTGTCGCGTCGCCCGCGATATCGAGTTCTTCTGCTGTCGGGAACTTACCGCAGAGGCGTTGAGAGCGCAGCGAAAGAATTTCTCGACAGACTGCGTTCGCATAGGGCGCGTACCGCTCGCGCGACACCACGCCCGTATGAAAATTGCAGTACGTACATTTCGTCTGGCAGAACGGAACCTGGATGTAGACGCCCAGAGTCATGTCGGGATTAAAGGCTACGATCTAGATTATCACTGCGGCAGGCGATTCCGCGAACGAAGCGGCTACTTGTGGAGGGCTTCTTGGATGTCCGACTCGGGGATAACACCTTCGCGCACAATCGTCCAATCGTTGCCGTCAATGCGGACGATCGTCGATGCAAGAACGTTTCCCGTGTCGCCGCCGTCGAGAATCAACGATAGCCGGTTGCCCAACTGCTTCACGATCTGGTCCGCGTTCGTGCACGATGGAAAACCGGAGAGGTTTGCGCTCGTTCCTGTAACGGGACCTCCCACAGCATCGATCAGAGCCGTGCTGATTCGCGAGTTGGGCCACCGTAGCGCAACACGGCCGGTATTGCCGGTTACCTTGAGCGGGAGCCGATGCGTCGCTTCGATCACCAGAGTCAGGGCACCCGGCCAGAATTTGTGAGCGAGTTCCAGGAACGTATCCGGAATGTCGCGAGCCAGCTCGACGGCCTGTTCGACAGAGCTGACGAGGATCGGCAAGGCCCTCGTTTCCGGGCGGCCTTTGATCTGGAAAACCTGCTCGATCGCGGCCAAATTGAAGGGGTCGGACGAAAGGCCATAGACGGTATCCGTAGGAACGCCGACCACTTGGCCACGCTTGATGAATTGGGCGGCGTAGTCGACGATGTGGCGCTCGGGCGCCGCGGATGAAATTTTCAGGATTTCAACGGGCAAAGTTTTGACCCGCGGCGGGTTGCGCCGTGATTAGCGCTGCAAATTACCACATCGAGCAAACTTCCGGCAAGCACCGAGGGGCGCTATCCCAAACATTTACGTCAGATTCGGTGGATGTTACGCTTTGCTCATGCCCCGGGAAGGGACTTCTTCTATCACGGAACGTGCCGAACTGCGCGCGGACCTCGATACGCCGCCGGACGCTCGTTCCGGCTCAGAAATGATCCGCAGCCGCGATAATCGGCGGCTGAAGGCGTTCCGAGCCGCTCTGCGCGGCGGAGGACCAGCGTCCGGCGAACCAATCGCCGTTGAGGGACCGAAGCTCGTAGAAGAGGGCCTTCGCGCTGGGCTCGACCTACAGGCGCTGCTCGTAAGTGAAACAGGGGAAAAGCATCTCGAGAGGATTTTTGTCGCGGCGCGCGAAAGTGAGGAGGGGATTTCGCGCTCACGTATCTTTCGGACAACAGACAAGTTGTTCGCCGGCGTGGCCGGCACGGAAACACCGCAAGGGGTGGCTGCGCTGTTTGGTCCGAAGGAATGGACCTTCGAGAGCGTGCTGCGCGGCCCGGCTCTGCCAAACGGTTCGTACGGTGGCGGAGCGCCGATGGTGATTGTGCTGGCGGGCGTGCAGGATCCGGGAAATGTGGGGACGATTCTAAGGTCCGCGGAAGCATTTGGTGCGACGGGACTTATCGCTACACGAGGAACGGCCGATCCGTGGTCGCCTAAGGCCATTCGCTCGTCGGCGGGATCTGCGTTGCGTCTGCCGATTCTGCGAAGCATCGCGCCAAGCGTCGTCCTGACGCAGCTTCGAGTGGCTAAACTTCGAATCTATGCCGCAGTTTCCGGCGTGAAAAGCGGATCTGATGGTCAAGACTGGGATCGGAATGACGCTAATAAAGACGCTGAGAGCGGCATTTTGGGCGCGGATTTGGCCGATTCGTGCGCGATTCTAATTGGGAGCGAGGGACACGGCTTGCCTGCGGAAATGGGGCGTTCAGCCGACGCGATCATTTCTGTTCCAATCCGCGAACAGGTTGATTCGCTGAATGCAGCGGTCGCCGCATCGGTGCTGCTATACGAAGCGGCGCGCCAAAGGCACGCTGCGGCACGATAAGAACGAATATGGGACTGTTTCGAACCATCGAACCCGAAGAGGAGCCGCAAGCCGGGCGTCCGCTGGCCGACCGGCTGCGCCCGCGCACGCTCGACGAATTTGTCGGCCAGGAAGAATTGCTCTCTCCCGGCAAGCCCCTACGGGTGCAGATCGAGCGCGACGAACTGGGGTCGATGCTCTTCTGGGGCCCGCCCGGATGCGGCAAGACAACGCTCGCGCGCATCATTGCCAAGCGCACGCGCTCCGAGTTCATACCTTTCAGCGCCGTGCTGTCTGGAATCAAAGAAATCAAGGATGTGATGTCGAAGGGTGAACGCGCCCGCCACTATGGCCAGCGAACGATCGTCTTTGTAGATGAGGTGCATCGCTTCAATCGCGCGCAGCAGGACGCGTTTTTGCCACACGTGGAAGCCGGGAACATTCTGCTGATCGGCGCAACAACCGAGAACCCGTCATTCGAGGTAATTGCCCCGCTGCTCTCGCGGATGAAGGTCTACATCCTGAAGGCTCTGAGCGCAGAGCAGGTGGTTCTGCTGCTGAAGCGCGCGCTCGTCGATTCCGACCGCGGCCTTGGAAAGGAGAAGATTGAGGCCGGAGACGAAATCCTCGAGCGAATCGCGATCATCGCTAATGGCGACGCTCGTTCGGCGTACAACACGCTCGAAGCGCTGGTCCTGGGCACGGAACCGGGGCCAGACGGGCGCCGCGTTCTGTCGCAAACGCTGCTGGAAGACGTGCTGCAGAAGAAAATCCTGCCCTACGACAAGGCGGGCGAAGAACATTTCAATCTGATCTCCGCGTTGCACAAATCCGTGCGCAACTCCGATGCTGACGCGGCGCTTTACTGGCTCGCGCGCATGCTCGAATCCGGCGAAGACCCT
>DASUJR010000414.1:0-40372 GCA_036279175.1 Candidatus Acidiferrales bacterium
CTTCGATGCTGTAGATATCGTGGTGCGGAGGCGGAGAAATCAGCGACATGCCAGGAACGGCGTGGCGCAGACGAGCGATATAGGCATTCACTTTCGCCGCAGGGAGCTGGCCGCCCTCGCCGGGCTTCGAACCCTGCGCCATTTTGATTTCGAGTTCGTACGCGCGGACAAGATATTCGGCTGTGACGCCGAAGCGCGCCGAGGCTACTTGTTTGATCCGATTGCTGGCTTCCGGTTCGAGACGATAGATATCAGCATCCTCGCCTCCTTCGCCCGTGTTGCTCTTCGCACCCAGATGATTCATTGCGATCGCGAGCGTGCGGTGCGCTTCCGGTCCGAGCGCTCCCAGCGACATGGCCTGGGTCGAAAAACGCGACAGAATCTCCGAATCGGGCTGCACTGCGTCCAGCGCGATCGCCTGCTGCGGCACGATGTCGAGCAGGTCGCGAATCGCAACCGGCTCGCGCAACTCCGCTAATTCCTTGAAGGAAGCGTACGCTTCAGGCGTGGGGGATTTGATATAGCGGTGCATGCGCCGCACCAGTTCGGGTGAATTCGCGTGGCGCTCGCCAGTCTGGCGAAACCGATACAGCCCGGCATCATTGAGTTCGCGAGCCGAAGGGTCGAACGCTTCGGTGTGGCGCGCCAGCGCATCCTCGAGAATGTCGCGAAACGTTTTTCCGCCGGGCACAGCGGAAGCATTCTCGAAGAATTGCGAGCGAAGTTCCTCGTCCAGGCCGACGATCTCGAACAAATGGCTGTTGCGATAGCTGGCGATCGTCGAAATACCCATCCGCGCAAGCGCTTTTCGCAGGCCGGCTTCCACCGCCGTGCGGTACTTTGCTGCACCGCCCGGTTTCAAACTTTCAGAAAATTGCAGCGCGAGGTATGGCAAAACCGCGCTCGCGCCTGAGGCGATCAGCAGCGCCACATGATGCGTCTCGATCACCTGCCCGCTTTCGACGAACAAGGGAATGTCACATGCTCCCGCGCCGACTAATTCCTTCCAAACTGTCGCGCACGCAAGCAGCGCCGGCAAAGCGGCACGTTCAGTACAGACTCCGCGATCGCCGAGCAATACGAACGCAGCCTTGTTGCTCGCTGCAGCGCGTGCCTCAGCGCGGACGCGATCTAAAGCGAAAAGCGCGGCGTCTGTTCCGCCACGCGCGTCGAAGGTAAATTCGATCCGGCAAGCCTGGCCCACTCGCGATTCGAGCTGGCGCAACTGCCGTGCGTCGACCACTGGCGAATCCAGCGTAGCGTTCGCCCCAAGGCACACCTGAAGCGACATCACATGCGCTTCGCGCAGGGGATCGATCGCCGGATTGGTGACTTGCGCGAATCGCTGCTTGCAGTAGTCCCACAACGGCCGTCGCGCAGCCGATAGGAAGGCCGGAGGCGCGTCGTCCCCCATGCTCCAGATCGCTTCTTTGCCGTCCAGCCCGAGTGGCTGGAACAGCAGCTTGAATTGGTCTTCTGTCCATCCCAGCGCCGATGCGATGCGCTTGCCATCTTTGATTTTCGGCGCGCTGAGACCTTTCGCAGGCTTTACTCTCCAGGTTTTCGGGGGACGGCCACTTTGGGCCGTTGATTCGAGCAGGCGTGCGATTCCCTTTTCGCGATAGATCGCTCCTGAAACCGAGTCGACCAGAAGCAATTCGCCTGGACCCAGCCGCCGGCGCTCCACCACCGGCTCTCCCGCCAAATCCGCAAGGCCTGCTTCGGAGCCGAGAACGAGAAGCCCGTTTCCGGTCAGGGTGTAGCGCAGCGGACGCAAACCATTGCGATCGAGCTTCGCGCCGACGAACCGCCCGTCACTGAAGACGAGCGCCGCGGGACCGTCCCAGGGTTCCTGCTCGCGCGCCTCGCGCTGAAGGAAGTTGCGAAGCACGCACTCCGCACGATCCGCTCGTGCGTTCCATTTCCGCGCTGCGGGCACCAGACGAAGCATCGCAGCCGCGACGTTGTAGCCGCGCCGCAAGAGGATTTCCAGCACGTTGTCGAAACTCGCTGAATCGCTCACACCTTCTTCAAGTGGATGGAACCACTCATCGGCGCCAAACTCAGCACGCAGTTTGTGTGCGCGCGCGTAAATCCAACGGCGATTCGCTCCGATAGTGTTGATTTCGCCATTGTGCGCGACCAGGCGAAAGGGCTGCGCAAGCGCCCACGTTGGCCGTGTGTTCGTCGAATAGCGCTGATGAAATACGGCGAAAGCCGCCTTGAAATCGGGATGGTCGAGATCCGGATAGAATTCGCGCAACTGGAGCGGCGCAAGTAGCCCCTTATAAACCACCGTCCGCGAGGAAAGCGAAGAGAAGTAAATACTGCGGCCCGATTCCGCTTCGATCCGCTTTCGCACCAAAAACAGCGCGCGCTCGAGGTCGCACGCGGAATTCGACGCGGCGAAGAAACATTGGCGGATCAGGGGCATGGTGGCCGCCGCGCGAGGACCAAGTATCGACGGTTCGGTTGGCAAGTTTCGCCAGCCGACGCAGCAAACGCCCATTTCGCTGGCACAGCGTTCCACGGCCGCATACGCTTCCCTCTCGCGGGCCGCGTCGATGAACGCCATGCCGAGGCCAAAATTTTGCGGAAGATCTATGTTTGCCGATTGCGCTGCTGTACGAAAGAAGGTCTCAGGAATCGGAAGGAGGAGGCCCGCGCCGTCTCCGCTCAGGCCGTCGGCGTCTACTCCGCCGCGATGAGCGAGGCGCGCCAGAGCCGTCAGCGCGCGATCGATGACGCCTCGTGAAGGCGCCGCGCCGAGTTGGGCGACGAACCCAACACCGCACGCATCATGGTCCGCGGAAAACTCCGGGACGAACTCGCGCATTGCAAATGAGTAACCCAGTTCGTCTGCGCCTGTACAATCGACAATTTCGATGCAACCGATAGATTCGCGGGAAAGCGCGAGCCAGGAATGATGTAGCTGAGGTCACAGCTGTCCCGGAAGCAGTCGGATCATAAACAATCCGATCTGACGATTGCGCTTTCGATCGCCGCCAAACACGGCCGGCAGAACAACTCGTTGCGCGCAAATTCAATCGATCCAGTCGAACGAGCGAGTCACGGCTTTCTGCCATGACGCATACATCTGTTCGCGTTGTGAGGCGTCCATCTGCGGTTCGAAACGCTTTCCCTCTCGTCGAAGCCCGCGAATTTCATCAGCGCCGCTGAAAAACCCGGCCGCCAATCCCGCAGCCAACGCGGCACCGAGCGCGGTGGTTTCCCGCATCGCGGATCGAACCACGGGACGGCCCAATAGATCGGACTGAATTTGCATGAGCAGGTCGTTTGCAGTCATTCCGCCGTCAACCCGCAAAATTCCGAGCGCGATCTTTGAGTCCTTTTCAATTGCCTCGACTGCCTCACGCACCTGGAACGCCGTCGCTTCCAACACCGCGCGGGCGATGTGTCCCTTGTTCGCATAGCGAGTGAGCCCGGCGATCACGCCCCGAGCGCTCGGTTTCCAATAGGGCGCGAACAAACCTGAAAAGGCCGGCACAAAGTACACACCCCCATTATCATCAACACTCTTGGCCAGCGATTCTATGTCCGCGCTGCGTTCGATCAGGCCCAAGTTGTCGCGCAACCACTGAACCAGCGCGCCCGTGATCGCAATGCTCCCTTCCAACGCATATTGGGCCGGCCGCTCGCCAAATTTGTAGCCGACGGTGGTAAGCAACCCATGCGTCGACGCGATCGGCGCCTCGCCAGTGTTCATCAGCAGAAAGCACCCCGTGCCGTACGTATTCTTTGCTTCCCCAACTTCAAAACACGCCTGCCCTACGAGCGCCGCCTGCTGATCTCCGAGCATCGCCGCAATCGGAACCCCTTCGATCGATGAAAGCTTCGCTTCGCCGTAGATTTCGCTGCTCGAGCGGATTTGCGGCAGAATCGCAGTGGGAATTTGAAGCTCGGACAATATTTCTCGGTCCCACTCACGCGTCCGCAGGTTCATTAACTGCGTGCGGCTGGCGTTGGTGATGTCCGTCGCATGCACGCTTCCCCGCGTGCTGCCGGTCAACCGCCAGAGAAGAAAACTATCGATCGTTCCGAAAAGAAGGTCGCCATTCTCGGCTCGGCCGCGCAATCCTGGAA
Source organism: Candidatus Acidiferrales bacterium (assembly GCA_036279175.1). Taxonomy (GTDB): domain Bacteria; phylum Acidobacteriota; class Terriglobia; order Acidiferrales; family UBA7541; genus Palsa-295. The sequence goes on from DASUJR010000414.1 coordinate 4,105, forward strand.
CATGGTCCAGCATCCAACGGATTTTCGGGCCACTGAAGTATGTCGCGAGAGGAAGCCCAGTCGATGCTCGGAAGCGGTCTTGCCCGCCCTCGCGAGAAAGCTCGTCAATAAGGCCTGATGTGCGCGTGTCCTGCCAAACGATGGCGTTCGCCACCGGTTGGCCTGTGCGGCGGTCCCACATGAGCGTGGTTTCGCGCTGGTTCGTGATGCCGATCGCCGCCAGATCTTCCGCGTGCAGATTCGCCTGCGCCAGCGCAGCTTGTATTACTTCTTGCGTGCGGGCCCAGATTTCCTCGGGATCGTGCTCCACCCAGCCGGCGCGAGGATAGATCTGCTGGTGTTCCTTCTGGGCCATGCCGACGATGCGCGCTTCGCGATCGAAGATAATGAAGCGCGTGCTGGTTGTGCCCTGATCGATTGCGCCAACGTAATCGGCCATGTCAGCTTAGCGCTCGCAGAAAGGTCTTATCCCAAAATCGTCATATGTTCCGCTTCCGCAGCCTTGCACAGATCCTCGTCCAGCATGGCCAGCGGCAGCCGGCGACGCTGTGCAAGCTCGCCGTCCTTGACAGCTCAGAGCCAACGATGCTCATGGCCGTCCCAAGTCACGATCGTTCTTCAACACACTCCAATCGAATGGCCGCATTGCAACTGCGTTTGCACGCTCCCGGATGCGATCGAGCGCATCGCGGGATTCAGACCGGTCCATTCCGTCGGCGTCGGGAATCAGACGCGCTATGGGTTTCCCGTGCCGGGTGATGATGATCTCCTCGCCACGCTCGACGCGGGTCAAGCAGCGCGCTCAGCATGTTCTGGGCTTCAAAGGCTCCTACTTTTGTCACATGCCCTCTCAATTCATCTAGCTTAAGCTAGGTTGTATCACGGTCTATGAAAACGAGAGACTTCTCCGACGAGTTGCAGGCTCACTCTGAACAGCATTAGAATAATCAGACAGTTTTCCCCAGCCCCACTCTGCGTTCTGAAACTGTCCGTATCGACCATATCCATATACGTATAGAGGGAAAACTATGACTGTCTCACCCAAGATCGCCTGGATAGCAGTAACTACGCTTTTGATTCTTGCAGGGTGCAACCACTCGCAGCCGCAGTCCTCGACAAATGCTCCCAATTCAAGCGCGGCAAGTCCCGCCAACGCTGCGGATTCTCCAGCGCCGGCGAATGGCAATTCCGCTAATTCCGGCTCGCAGGCGTCGCAAGCGCAGGCAAACACGGAACCGTCTGCACAACCTCCTGCTCCGCAACCCATCGTGATTCCTGCGGGCACGATTCTGCACGTTACCGTAGACCAGTCCATCAGCTCAAAGACGGCGAACGCGGGCGACGAATTCGATGCTTCGCTGGCCGAGCCGCTACGAGTTCATGGCGCCGAAGTCCTGCGCAGAGGGACTCGAATTACAGGAATCGTGACGGCCGCAAAATCCGCAGGGCGTTTCAAAGGCCACTCAGAACTGGGTATTGCGCTCGCCTCTGTAACGGTCGATGGACAAAATTACCGCCTTCACACGTCGGACGTCGCCGAAGAAAGCAAAGGGCGCGGAAAGAGAACCGGCATTGGCGCGGGTGGCGGAGCGGCCTTCGGCGCAATTATTGGCGCGATCGCCGGAGGCGGGAAAGGCGCTGCCGTGGGCGCACTGGCTGGAGGCGGTGCCGGTACGGCAGGGGCTGCGTTTACCGGCAAACGCGACATCGAGATTCCCGCCGAAACGCGCCTGCGATTCAGGTTGAAACGCTCGGTTTCGATCTCGCCGGCATCGCAGTAATTCTGAAAATTGCTGCGGCGCCAAACTTCGGCAGCACACACTAGCTGATCGGCGGGTGCTTTCGTTCCCAATCCGTGTGGGCCTGGTACAGTCGAGCGGCCGCAATCACCGCGTGATCGTTCCTGGCGCGACCGATGAACTGAACGCCAAACGGCAGATTGTCCTTACTGAAGCCGCACGGAACGGTCAGTGCGGGTAAGCCGCAAAGACTCGAGATGCCGTCGGGAGCGCGCTCTTCAATGCGATACGGGCGACGAGGGCGAGAGGCCTCGCGACGGGGACGCGGACGCGACTCGTCGTCAACCTCTTTTATAGGGGACGCTGCGCTCGATTCGCCAGCGGTCGCCAGCACATCGTAATTCTCGAAGAACCGATCGATTCGCTCCTGCAGGAAAGTGCGCACGCGCTGAACTTGCAGGTAATCCTGAGTGGTGAACTGCAGCCCGGCATAGCCGTTGATTTTGCCGAGTGGGTCGTCCAGTTCGAAGCATCGGCCCGACTCGATCAAATCCTGAAACGCGGACACCGCTTCCATCTGAATCGTCAGTTCGGCGACTTCTTCATAGGGGCCATCGGGAATGGCGGCATCGGAAACATGACAGCCGTTCTGCTCCATCACTTTGAGGGCGGCATTCACAGCATCATCAAGGCCCGGTTCCAGATGATTCCATGCATTCGTCAGCCGCCCGATACGAAGAGGCATTTTGGGTTCTTGATCCGTCTGCGGATAGCGGAACTGGCCGGGAAGTGAGTTGATATCTTTCTCGTCTTGGCCCGCGATAACCGAGAGGATGATGCCGCAGTCGTCCGCCGTACGCGACATCGGGCAGAGTTTGTCCATCGACCATGCGATCGCCATGGCGCCATGGCGACTCACGCGGCCGAAACTCGGACGCATCGCCGAGATTCCGCACCACGCGCCGGGACAAATCGTCGATCCTCGCGTATCCGAACCAATCGCCCACGGTGCAAGCGCTGCCGAGACAACAGCGCCAGAGCCGCTCGATGAGCCGCACGTCCAACGGTCCGTGTTCCACGGATTTCGCGCCGGCCCGGTAAGCGAAGCGAACGCGGAAGTGTAACCCAGCCCGCCGGCCAGCTCGATCATTGCCGCTTTGCCGATCAGAACACCGCCGGCACGGTTCAAACGCTCGACGATCGTCGCGTTGTAATCGAATTTCTGTTTCGCGAAGGGGCGCGCACCCCACGTGGTCGGATAACCTTCCACCGCAACAAGATCTTTCAGCGCGTACGGAACGCCGTGCAACGGCCCGCGATAATGGCCGGCCGCGATTTCCGCTTCCGCCGCGTGCGCCTGTTTCAGCGCCAGGTCGCGCGTGACCGTCGCAAACGCATTGAGCTTGGGGCCCAGGCGCTCGCTCCGGTCGAGATAACTTTCGGCGAGTTCCACCGGAGAGATTTTCTTCGTACGAATGCGATCGCCGAGTTCGCGTACCGAAAGATAGAGGATGTCTTCGCCGACCATGATCAGAGCCCTTCCTTTCCCTGCATGGGTTCTGGATTGTCGAATCGAATCCGCAGCACGCTCGCAGGCGGGTCGCCGTTCTGCAGTGAAAACGCGCGAACGGGCGTCATCATCCGTTCCTGCTGCGCAAGGATCTGCCGGAGGCGAGCTTTCTGGTCATCGTTGAAGCGGTTGCCGTACTTGCGCAGGATGTTCGCAAGCCGCGTGTCGACTTCTGCAGTCTGTTCGGCAGTCAGTCCTTCAAGTGGCTCGGGCTTTTTCTCCTGCGGGCGCGCAGCTTCCGCAGCGTTGGCGCCGCCCCCCAGCAAAGCGGGAGCAGTGAACGTCGCCGCCGCGGCAACAACAGCTTTTCGGCCAAATTGCCGGCGGGAGATTTCCTCCTGGGCGGGTTTGATCCGGTCAGACTTTGTGGGCTTCATAATAGACTCTCCGAATGTGAATCAGAATCTCGATGGACGTTCCATTGAAGGTGCCGACGAAATGTAAGCGACGTGATTCGCTGCCAGTCGCTTGTTCAGCTCAGCAAGCGGACCCATGATTACTCCATCCAGCCGGTGCATCACTCCCTGCCACTGATTCGCGAACACACCGATATATTTTTCCTGCGGAATCGTGGGCTTTCCGGAATAGCCATCGACTTGGACCAGTAGTTCGCGGACCTTCGTTCGCAGGTTGAGATGCTCGGGATCGGTCCAGGGCGGTTGAATATCGTCCTGGACAGCCGCGATTTGCTTCTGAAGCTGCCGCCCTGCCTGCTTGACCTCGGGATCCGCCGCCGATTGTTCGATTGTGTCCACCTGCGCGTCGATATGGCGGATTCGGCTCATCGATTCGTCCATTTCGTAAGACATGTGTTGGAGGCGCTTCACGGCCGCGTAGTTTAACTCCATATCCGCTGCGCTTACGTGCGCATTCGGGTTCAGCCGGACCGTCGCCTTCGCCTCGACAGCTTCTCCTGCGGCTTGTAGCCCGACGGTGTACTCGCCAGGCAGAACGCGCACTCCCTGCAGCATCGGATCGCTCCAGGTATTCTGCCAGTCGGAAGCGATACCGAATCGCGCATCTTCCCGCAGATTCCACACAACACGGTTTACGCCCTGCGCTCCCGGGCCCTCCATCGTGCGGATCAGGCGGCCCTTTGCATCCAAAATGGAGATTTCAACGCGATTTTCAGGCGCCGGCTGTGCCAAATAGTACGAAATAATGCACCCATACGGCCGGTTGCGCGCGGTCCACATCCGCGAGCCGAGCGTGCTCGTGTCGCTCCATCGGTTGTAACGCGTACCTCGCGCGGGAGGAAACAGCGCGACTTTCTTTTGCATCGCTGTCGCGAGTTGCTGTAGCGGAGTCGCATCATCCAGGATGTAAAAGCCGCGAGCGTGAGTGGCGATCACCAGATCGTTGTCGCGCGGGTGGACTTTCAAGTCGTACACCGGCAGATGCGGCAGACCGAGGCGCAGGTCCGTCCAATCCTGGCCGCCATCAAACGAAGCGTAAAATCCCAGTTCTGTCCCGGCATAGACCAGATTCGGCTGCTTCGGATCGGGCGCGATGATGTGAACGTATCCGCTGAGTTCGTCCGAAATTCGCGTCCATGTGCTGCCGTCGTCGTGTGTTACGTACGCGTAAGCCGCAAAGTCGTCCATCATGTGCCGGTCGAACGAGACGTAAACGGTTTTCGCGTCCGCGTACGAGGTGTTGATCGACGTGACCCAGCTTTCGCGTGGCAGTCCCTTGATATTTCCAATGACGTTTGTCCAGTGAGCGCCGCTATCGTGCGTTACTTGCAGGTTGCCGTCGTCGGTGCCGGCCCATAGCGTCTTGGGATCGAACTGACTCTCCGCCAGGGACACGATCGTGCAATGAAACTCGGCGGTCGAATTGTCGGGAGTGATTGGCCCGCCGCTCAACTTCTCCTCTTCTGGATTGTTCGTTGTCAGATCGGGGCTGATCGCGGTCCACGAGTTCCCGCCATCCGTCGTTTTGAACACGACGTTTGCGGCGTGGTAAATCACGTCCGGATTGAAGCGCGACATCAAAATCGGGGAATTCCAGTTGAATCGGTACTTCAGCATGTTGTCGCCGGTTCCGGCCGATGCAACGGGATATGGCTGAATGTAGCGCTCTTCGTGCGTGCGCCAGTCGAAGCGCGTCATGTCGCCTTGTCCGACGTAGTAGACGATGTTCGGGTCTCGCGGGTCAGCCACGATGAACGTTCCATCGGCATGTCCGCGCATGCGCCGCCAGTCGCCTGCACGCGCGCCCGTTACGTTCCAGCGGTCGCTTGGGCCGCGCCACATTTCGTGGTCCTGGAAACCTCCGAGCACGTGATACGGATCGGCCATGTCGAGCGCCACGTGATACGCCTGCGCCATGGGCATATTGTTCACGAAATCCCACGTCGCCCCGCGGTCGTTTGAGATAAAGAATCCACCATCGCTTCCGCCGAGCAGGCGCGAGGGATTCGTGGGGTCGATCCACAATGCGTGCACGTCGCCGAACCATTCATCGTAGGGAATGTCGCGGAACGTTTTGCCGCCATCCTCGGACACTTGTGGATAAACAGCGAGAACATAGATTCGATTTTCGTCCACTGGATCGATACGAATGTTTGAAAAGTAAAATGGACGCGAATTGATGCGGTGATTGCTGTTCACCAGCCTCCAGTGATCGCCGCCGTCATCCGAGCGCCATAGCGGTCCTTCGCGAGATTCAATCATCGCGTACACAACGCGAGGATTGCTGCGGCTGACGCGAACATCGATTCGCCCCAGCGGTCCGGCAGGCAGACCGTTGTGCAGCCCGGGATCGGTCAACTTCAGCCACGTCTCTCCGCCGTCTGTCGACCGGTACAATCCGCTGCCCGGGCCGCCGCTGCGGAAGTGCCACGGCTGCCGCATATAGTCGTACATTCCCGCGAACACAATGTTGGGATTCCTCGGATCGAGTGTTACGTCGCTTGCGCCGGTCGTATCGTTAACGTACAGCACCTTCTTCCAGGTTTTTCCTGCGTCAGTCGAACGAAATAGTCCACGCTCGCTGTTGGGTCCGAACTCGTGGCCCATCGCCGCAGCGAAAACAATGTTTGTATCGAGCGGGTTCACCACAATACGGGCGAAGCGCTCCGTGTTTTCGAGTCCCAGATGCTTCCAGGTCATGCCTCCATCAAGCGTCTTATAGATCCCATCGCCGTATGAGGCGGTGTTCCGTACCGTCCCTTCCCCGGTGCCGGCATACACCACATTCGGGTTGTTTGGATCGAGCGCGATTGCCCCGAGCGCAAGCGTATTGCCGTCATTGAAAATCGATTTGAAAGTCGTGCCGCCATTCGTCGATTTCCAGAGTCCACCGGACGAATGAGCCACATAAATGATGTTCGGATTCCCCGGGACGCCCGCCACGTCGACAACGCGCCCTCCAAACACCGCCGGGCCAATCGAGCGCCAGTGCAATCCCGCCAGAACCGAGGCATCGACCTTTACCGCCCCCTCCGGAACGCGCGCCGCCTTGCGCGCTCCCCATGCAACGGCTCCCACCAGAAGCAGGGCGAGAGCCGCCACATAAAGAATTGCGAACCGGTGTTTAAAGGATTTGGTACGGTAAGATTTGCGACTTGCCCGGTTTACTGCGGTCGAAGACGAAAACAGCGGCGGGACAAACAAGCGCATGGCAGCCCCCTGTTGGCTTAACGCGCCGTCTGTATACTATATACAGTCAGCCGCCGCAACAGTGACTTCCCAGCGCACCCACGAATTCCTCAGCTAAAACCTCCAAACTAGCAATCGAGGCCCCAGGTCCTAAGCTGCTCTTTGTCTTCCAACACCCTCTTTACCTGCTGAATTAGCTCGGTGCCCGATGCACTTTTCAGCGCATACCCGTGCACGCCGGCGCGAAACGCTTCCCTCTTTATCTCCTCTGCCTCGTGAATCGTGAATATGAGGATCTTGGTCCGCGGCAGAAATGCGCGAACCTCCGCCGCGATTTCGAGCCCATTCTTAATCGGCATGGATAGATCGAGGATGATTAAGTCAGGGATCAGCTGTTGCGCCTTGTCGATAGCCTCTTGCCCGTCAGCAGCTTCGGCAATCACTTGCCATCCGGCGCCTTCCAGCAGCGAACGCACCTTACTCCGCATCTCGTGGTTCTGATCCGCAACCAGAATCGTGTGAGGCATGCCCCCTCCTGGAAGCGCTAGTTCGAGGGGACGATCCATACGCGACCGACTGGAAACGCAACTGAATCGGATTCACCGCGGGGGGACGACGGCCGGAAATCGAATGTACCAGATGGACCGGAATGCACGCAATACAGTGTGCGCAATTCCCATCACGTCTGGGCCAGGTCGGCGGGCAAAGAAAGCGGTTTGGGGACCCGCACCGTAGCTTCAAGCACCGTGGTGTCTTCGCGCGAATAGAGGACTGCATCGCCCCCGAACACCCGGAGGCGTTCTCGCATCCCTGCTATGCCCACGCCAACGTGTTCTGCCGGCAGGCCGCCCATACTCTGCGGCGGTACCGATGCTCCTTCGTTCTCCACCACCAGGTTTGCTACACCTCCGTTGATCCTCAACCGGACGGCCGCCGTCCGGCTGCGCGAATGCCGCCGGACGTTCGTTAGCCCTTCCTGAACCACTCTGAAGAGAGCCATTTCCCAGTCGGCCGGCATGCGCGGCAATGTATCGGGCAGGTCTGTCTCTACGCGAATGTCGCTACGCCGCGAAAAGCCCTCGGCAAAAATTTGAACCGCCGAGATCAATCCCATCTCATCGAGCATTGGGGGGTGCAACAGATACGAAAACGTTCGCACCTCCCCCAGGCTCCGTCGCGCCAGTTCAATGCTCTGCGACACAGCAACCCTGGCTTCAGGACTAAGCGCTTTCGCCTCCCTCTCGACACGTCCTAGTTCCAGAATCATCATTGCGAGACCCTGGGCCGTCGTATCGTGAAGCTCGCGGGCCAGCCGCCGTCGTTCCTCGTCTTGCTCCCTCATCGTTTTCACCGATATTGCGTGATGCCATAAGACGTAGCCCAACTCGTGTCCAAGACATTCCAGAACATCGACAAGAAGAGGGTCCTCCTCAAGTCGCCGAGTCAAAAAGAATTCTGAAATCGCGCCGATTCTCGCTTCTACCGGCACGGGAATCGCGACCGCCGACCGTACGCGCAGGTCGCGCAGTTCCAGCGACGCGAAATGTGGATCGAGCTCGATGTCAGAAACAATCTCGGGCATGCGTGTCATCGTCACTCGGTTGCAGAATTCTTCCGGAAATGCGAACCGGTTGGGATCCGCGCGGACACACCTGAATTGCTGCGCCGGTTTGACGTACCATACGTCGACGCAGCCTTGTGATCCCATAAGGTCAGTGGCCAGAACGCGTACGTGGCCAATCGGCAATTGCGCCTGACGACAGATCCTCCGAAGCCAGTCTCGAACGTCATGCTGCAAATCTCGCGCAGTGATCGTCATTCCTGTGACGGCATGAAGCAATCCGGAGACCTTCGCCTGGTTCCGCACAAGGTCGTTCGTGTGACGGCGGCGGAATCTTTCGCCGATCACTGCCAGCGCAGCAGGCTTCCCCGAGTGCAATATCATCGAGGCGGAAAGGCTCGCTCCCACGACACGGCCGGATTTGTGCCTGCAGGCAATTTGCTTCAACGATTTGCGCTTTCCACCCCAGGCTCGCAAGTCCCACACCGAGTCGAAGAATCTCTCGATCGCTTCTTGGTCGGTGAAAATTTGATCGACGCTTAGCGACCGCAGTTCCGCGCGCGAGTATCCCAGCATCTTCATCGCTTGAAGATTCGCTTCGAGCAATTTTCGGCCGTGCTCGCCGAAAACCAGAATGCCATCGTTCGAAATATCGAAAAGCTTTCGGAGGCCTGGATCCCGGTTGAATTCCGGTTCCACTGGAGCAGAAGTACGCATCGCCGTTCTTTCATGGCTGCGCCGAGCAGCCAGCCTCATCGTTGACGGCTATATTTAACTATAGTTTATATGATTGTGAGGTTAATTAAAACTTCGTGCTTTCGCCAAACTGCCCGGAACGAGTTGTTCGGTGGAAGGGCGGAAACGGAACCCCCGCTTGGCCCTGGCTTGGTTGTGACGGTCTCTGTTCGCGATACCTTGCGCTGGATCGACCCCGAGTAATCGATAACATATTTTACAACAATTGGCTAGATGTGTATATCAATGCTTCGTTGGGATGGAGCGCTGGACGATTCAACATCTCGGACTCCCGAGCCGGAGCCTATTTAAGGATGCTGCTCGCGCCGCCGCGCGATGAATTCCTTCAGATATTGCCCGGCATCCATGATGTGGCTCCATAGGGCGTCGCTGGCGATTCGGGGATCGCGGGTCCGGCAAGCATCCAGCAGTTTGCGATGCGCTTCTCCCGCCAGATGAAGGTTTCGCGTGAAAACGAGGTGAAGACGCGTGTACCGGTCGCAATTGTGGTTTAGCGTTTTTAGGAACGCCATCATTACCGGACGGTTCGCAGGCGCGTACAGAGTGGAATGGAACAGCCAGTTCCGCTGACCCCATGATCTCGCGTCAGACTCGTCCTCGAGCGATTCCTCAAATTCGCGCAGAATGCTTTCCGCCCGCTCAAAGTCCGTTTCGCTCAAATTCGGAATTGCCTCGCGAAGCATGTAGCATTCCAGAACCGCGCGTGTCTCAAACAGCTCGCCTATTTCCTCGGGTGATAGCGCTGAAACCACCGCGCCACGGTTCGCAACGATCTTGATCAGTCCCTCCGCGGCCAGATGACTCAACGCTTCCCGTACCGGAATGCGGCTGATCTGAAAGTCGGCGGCAATCGCATCTTGGCGCAATTGCTGGCCTTCCCGCAGTTCGCCGCTCACAATCCGTTCACGTAGACGTTCGACGACGGCTGCTGCGAGAGACTGGCGCGGAATCGCCCCACCCTTTCCCACTCCATGCTCACCATCGGTTTCGGCACGATGAGTGACCCGCGGCATTGCTTTCTTCCTTGATGAGTTCATCACGACGATTCTCTAGCGGCGAATCATACCACGCGGAAAGTCGCTGCGAAGCGGCCCAACTCGGGCCCCGGAGAGCTGCTGCCATCCTTCAACACCCCGGCAAGCCAAAGCGCGTCCGCAAAATATAATTTATAAAAATCAGATTGACACATTATATCGTATGTTGTATACGCATTCCACAGCCACGGGTGGGGGCCCTACGGCCGGAGGACTCATTTCACTGTTCTCCCCTGTTCGGTCATTTCTAAGGGAGCCCAGGCACACCGGGCAGTCCCATAACCCTCCTCGTTGACTATGACATTCCGCTGGCGGCAGGACGTTCTGCCACGCGGGCAAAACACAGTCGGGGCGCGGAATAAGTCACGCTTCAAGCGTGTACAGAACAGAGTCAAGGTCGCGGCTGAAGAAGCCCGCCAGGCTCTTCGGAGGATGCCATGGCACACAGACTGCGTAGTCTATTCGCCTTCCTTACAGTTGCTTCACTGATGTTGCTCCTGCCCCTTGGTACGCTGGGCCAAGCCCGCACAGAGGGCCAACTTGCTGGAACGGTCGTCGATCCGTCGGGTGCCGGCGTTCCGAACGCCACTTTGACGATAAGCGAGCCGTCGACCGGCTTCAGCACCACGGTGAAGGCGAGCGCCTCTGGCGACTACACCTTCCCCGACCTGCAGCCCGGAACGTACACGCTGACGGCCTCGGCCCAAGGCTTCGCGACAAAGACGTACAAGAGCGTCGTCATCTACGCTGGCCGCACATCCAACCTGCCAGTACAGCTAAAGGTTGGTAGCGCCGTCGAGACGGTCGAGGTCTCAGCGCAGGGCGAGGTATTGGAGACAACATCCAATACTCTGGCGACGACTGTCACCGGCAACGACATCCAGAATTTGCCACTGAACGGTCGCGATGCGTTGCCTTTCGCACAACTTTTGCCCGGCGCCCAAGTTGGCGGCGACCAGCGCTTCACCACGTACGACGCCATGCCGAATGGCGCAATCAATATCAGCGTTGACGGCAGCAATGACAACTTCTCTCGATTTCGTACATCGACCACTGGATTCTTCACTGGCTCCAGCCTGCGCATCGGTGCTGTGGACGAAATCACGGTCTCGACAGACCAGCTCAGCGCAGACGCTGCTGGCGAAGGCGGGATGACCATCAACGTGACCACAAAGCGCGGAACAAATGCCTTTCACGGCAATGCGTTCTGGGAGACGTACAACAGCGCGTTCAATGCCAACACCTTCGGAAACGACACGTACCTTTATGATGCGCGCCAGTTGTGTCCCAGCGGGTTCACGAAGACGCCGGCCTTCCTGGCAGGCGAATGCAACGGGCTCATCAAACCTACCCAGGACCCGGATGCCGCCACTGCGACATCGTACCAGTCCGCCGGAAGAAAGCAGCCCTTTCATTTGAACGATTTTGGCGGAAGCATCGGCGGACCGATCAAAAAGGACAAGTTGTTCTTCTTCGTCAATTACGAGCGCGAAGGAGTGCCGGGAACGTCGCAGACCACAACAAATATCCCGAACCAGGCGGCGCAAAGCGGGATGTTCACCTACACTGGCGCGGATAACGCCCAGCACACAGTGAATCTCTACACGATCGCGGCTGCGAACGGCTTTCCCTCAACTCCAAATTCCAACATCGCGAGCCTCTTCACCACGATCAACGGGTACGCGGCAAAGGCAACTCTCCGCCCCGATGCGACGGATGCCCAGTTACAAGGCATGATGAACCAGGTAAATTTCTCGTATAACAGCTCGAACACCCAGGTGTGGCCAACGGCGCGAATCGACTATCTGATCAAGCCGAATCTCCTCTGGCATACGTCTTACAACATGTACTGGCGGACGTACCCTGGTACTCCGATCTATCCGACCGATCCAATCTTGGAGAGTGCGTTTCAGTCCACCTATTCAAATTTCGCTACCGGGGTCGATTGGACCATCAGCCCAACTCTCGTTAACCAGGTCAACTTTGGCGTCCTGAACGAGCAGGAAGAATTCCAGGAGGGCAACAAGTTCGACGCATTCAATGGGATCACCTATCTGCCCGTGGCTAGCGGCTTAGGTGGACCTGGAGGAAGTCTGTTTACGCCGCCAGTGCCTGACTCAGGCTCCATTCTTCCCGAGCCGCGCAATTCTCCCGTCAGAAACGTCACCGACAATTTGACTTGGACGCACGGAAATCACACGTTCACGTTTGGGGGAGAATTCCGTTATTCCAGCGCATTTGACACGGGAACCCAACCGCCGATCGCACAAAATTTGGGAATCACCAGCATCGATCCGGCAGCAAACATGTTCAACACAACTGCCGTCGCTGGCTGCACCTCGGACACTCAGGGGTGTTTCCCCGGAGGTTTGGGTACCGCGAACAACAACGAGGCTGCAAACGACGCAGAGGCCTTGTACGCGCTCCTCACCGGCCGCGTTTCTTCCATTTCCGGAAATAGTCCTCTCAACACTTTGAAGAAGCCCTATGCGTACACACCGGGCGGAATTACGAAACTGGAGGAAGAGTTCAAAGAGGGCGGCGTTTACGTTCAGGACGCCTGGAAGATCACTCCTCATCTCGCACTGAACTACGGGATTCGGTTCCAGTTCACCGGACCTCTTACCAATACGAACAACTACTACACTGGTCCGACGTATGCGGCTTTGCTGGGCCCCTCGTCGGCTCTGTTTCAGCCCGGCCAGCTGACCGGGGATACCAATCCCCAGATTACGCTGCGCCCGCAACCCTACAGCGGAAACTATGGGCGGCCGGCTCCCCGCATCGGTTTTGCCTGGAATCCCGATTTCGAGAACGGGTTCCTGGGCAAGCTCGCGGGCGGCAATAAGACCGTCATCCGCGGTGGCTATGCCATCAACTACTACGACGAAGGAACGATCCCGTGGGAGAGCGCTGCGGCCGGCGGTCTCGCCAATGAAAACTTCTACTACGACCAGGGTTCCGGTCCTGGACTCTTTGCACCCGGCTCGATCTCGTTCGACCCCACGAATCCAGCAGTGAGTTCGATCAATTCCTTCCCGAATACCGGCGGCGCATTCACCGTGCCTCTGCCGGAAGCCGACTTCACATTTACCGGCCTCGGCTCGTACAGCACGGTAAATCCCCATATTCATACGCCGTACATTCAGAACTGGTCCTTCGGCATTCAGCGGCAACTTCCCGGCAACTGGCTCGTAGAAGTGAACTACGTCGGGAATCATTCCGTTCACATGTGGATGGCGTACGACCTGAATGAAGTGAATATTTTCCAGAACGTTAGCGGATTCGACTCCTTCCTGCAGGATTTCCAAAACGCGCAAGCAAACTATGCCGCTAGCGGAGGAACGAGTTTTGCCGGCTCGAACTCGACCCCGATTTTGACTCAAGCCTTTGGTTCTGCAACCGGACCCAAGACGCCCTGGCAAAACCCCGGCTTCTTGTTTGACGTTCAGAGCGGCCAGGCAGGAGCGCTCGCCGGCGCGATTACGGAGAATTACTCCTACTTCTGCAACCTGGTTGGAAACACCTTCTCGCCTTGCGTAAACCAGGGGTACAGTACAGGTGCTCCAACTCCTCTCGCCTATCCGATCAACTTCTTTCAGGTGAATCCGTATGCGACCGGGAATCCGCTGTCGTACCTCTCCGATCCGGGAAGTGAGACGTACAACGGTCTTCACGTCAACGTGAAGCATCCGGTGGGCCATGGGCTGAACTTCATGGCCGACTATGCGTACAGCCACGCCTTTACCAACCGCTACCTAGGCGACTACTATACGGCCGATTCGGCCGTCGTAGATTTCTACACGCTGCGAGATCCAGGTCTCAATAAGGTCCCGTCGCCCTACGACCTGCGCCACACGTTCAACACGTATCTCACATACGATCTGCCGTTTGGTGCAGGCACGTCGTTTGACTCGCGCAACTCGATGATCAACCGAGTGATTGGCGGTTGGACGATGGGCGGTATCTTCAGTTGGCAAATCGGCCGGAACTTTAAGCTCGCCGGTGGTCAGGACAGCTACAACTGGTTCGACAGCTACAACTCAACCAACTACGGCTACCCACCTAATCCGACCGATTCGGGCGTGGTGCTCACTGGAATTTCAGTCTCACAATTGCAGAGCCAGGTGGGAGTCCATTCTGCTGGATCCATCACAGACGCCGGCGTGAGCATCCCCAACCCTTCGATCCAGGGACTCGGGTTGCCGACTAGCCTGTTTACGAGCGGAGCTGTTGCGCCGGAAACCACTCCAGGCGTGATCGCGCCGCCCATATTCCTGCATGGGCCCCAGTTCGTGAACACTGACTTTTCTCTCACTAAGAAGATCCCGCTCTGGGAGCGCGTCGGGATGGAATTCCACGCTGAATTCATCAACGTGTTCAACCATCCCAATTTCAACTACACCGACAACTATTCGTACGGAAGCAACAATCCGGCCCAGTATTTGTTCGTGAATTCGGCGCCCTTTTCGCAACTCACTGGCCCATCGCCTGCTAATTACGGAGGGCAAAACTCCCCTCGTCAGATTCAGTTCCGCTTGCAGGTCGTGTTCTAAGCCGCAAGCATTTGCTTTGTAGAAGTTTATATAGAGAGACAGCCAACGATCAACCACCCCAAACACGGGGAGAGCGAAGCCGCTCTCCCCTTTACCTCTTCCCTTCGCTCGACGCGAGCCCCGCAGGCTCATTGCAACTGTTCCCCCGTCCCGCACAGAAGTAATCACCTTTCATTCCCTGTATTCGCCTCGCATTTGTCTCTTGCTCGTTTGCAAGGACCTCCCTCCAGGCGCTCATCCGAGCTCGCCGCCACGAAATTTTGCTCTAAATTGAAAACACCTATCTCCGATCCAAGAAAGGCTCAGCCCATGCTGCGAATTCTCCGTGGTTTCATGTTTGTCGCACTTGTTTCGGTCTTCGTCGTCGTATCGGCGCGAGCGCAAGGAACGCTCGCCGACTATCAACGCGCAGAAAAGTTTTTGCCGGGCAACTCGCGTCACTTGTACACCACCGGATCGGTGATGCCGAATTGGATCGGCAAGAGCGACCGCTTCTGGTACGCAAAATCCACGTTGGAAGGAACCAGGCTCACCACTCAATTTGTGGTTGTCGACGCGGCGAACAACACAACCGCGCCGGCATTCGATCAGACGCGTCTGGCGGACGCGCTGGCCAAGGCGGCGCACTCACACATGGATGCCGCGAACCTGCCCTTCTATGAGTTCACTTTTACCGACAACGGTAAAGCGATCCGCTTCGAGATGCAGAACTCGCAATGGACCTGCAATATCGAAAAGTACGAGTGCGAGAAGGGCGAGCCGGTATCCGAGAACCAATACGAATCGATCTCGCCGAACGGGCGGTTTGCAGCCTACGTCGACAATCACAATTTGTATTTGCGCAATACATCGACGGGCACCGTCGAACAACTCACCACGGATGGCATTCCCGGATATGACTACGCCACTCCCCTGCCGGGATTGCGCCTCTACGTTGCACAGCAAACACAAAATCCCAAGGAGCGGCCAGCCGTCTTTTGGGCGCCGGATTCCTCGAAGTTCGTCACCTATCGCATCGATTCCCGCCAGGCCGGACGCTTCACCAGCCTGCAATTCGTTCCGCCACACCAGATTCGCCCGCAGGCATTCACCGTCGTATATCCGCTTCCTGGTGAAGTGCTGCCCAAGGCGGCGCCAATCGTTTTCGACGTGCTCGGCCACAGTCGCGTCGACGTGAAGACAGCTCCCCTGGATATCGCCTTTGAAGGCGGCCCGGGTTTCGAATGGTTCCCCGACAGCAAGCATTTCTATTACGAAACAGAGCAGCGCGGCTGGAAGGAAGTTGAGCTGCGCGAGGTCAATCCTGAAACTGGCGACCAGCGCGTCCTGATCAGCGAATCGGCGAAGACGTATATCGATCCCGGCGAAAGCCGCTCCGAGTTTACGACCGACGATTCGCAAATCGTGCTCACATCCGAGCGCGACGGCTGGAATCACCTGTACCTTTACAACGCAAAGACTGGCGAAATGGAACGCCAGTTGACGACGGGCGACTGGGCGGTCCGCGAGATCGTTTCAGTTGACAGCGACGCCCATCGCGTCTATTTCCTCGCTGGCGGACGCGAGAAGGGCGAAGATCCCTACCTGACTCACCTCTATTCCGTGAATTTCGACGGAACCGGATTGCAACTCCTCACGCCAGGCAACGCAAATCACGACGTCAGCATGTCGCCCGATCACAAGTATTTCGTCGACAATTATTCCCGCGTCGACATGCCAGGCGGCTCCGCGCTCTTCCGCGCCGACGGCACAAAAGTCCGCGACCTCGAAAAGGCCGACGTGAGCCGGCTGCTCGCGATGGGTTACAAGTTCCCCATGCCGTTTGAAGGCAAGGCCGACGACGGTAAAACGGACCTCTATGGGCTCATCTGGCGCCCGACCAATTTCGATGCTTCAAAGAAATATCCCATTGTCGAGTCCATTTACACCGGCCCTCAGGGCTTCTTCGTACCGAAAACGTTCCCCCGAGCCATGTACCTGCAATCCATGTCGGAGCTTGGTTTCGTGATGGTCATGGTCGATGGCCGTGGCACCACGGGGCGCTCCCGTGCGTTTCACGAATTCTCGTATCACAACATGGGGAACGTCTTCATCGACCACGTAGACATGATCAAGCAGATGGCCGCGAAGTATCCGTGGATGGACATTTCGCGCGTCGGAATCTACGGAACCTCGGCGGGCGGGTACGGTTCTTCGCACGCCTTCCTGCAATTTCCGGGCTTCTATAAGGTCTGCGTATCGATTTCAGGCGATCACGATCCGCGGCTCGACAAGGCATGGTGGAACGAGTTGTACCAGGGCTGGCCGGTCGGTAAGGATTATGAAGAACAGGCCAACGAGGCGCTCGTAAACCAAATGCAGGGCCATCTGTTGCTGATGCACGGCGACATCGACGACAACGTTCATCCGGTCGAAACCATGCGTCTCGTCGACGCCCTCATGACCGCGAACAAGACGTTCGACATGCTGTTCGTCCCGAATATGTTTCACGGCGAAAGCGGCCCGCACGCCCATTACTTGCTCCGCCGCCAGTGGGACTATTTCGTCGAGTACCTGCTGGGCGTTACGCCGCCGGCGAATTTCGACTTGCGCGACGCGCCGTTGCCGCCGTTCCGTCCCCGTCGGCGCTAAGCGAGACGCACAGCAGCGCGAAGCGGCGTGCTCGGTGTCGGCTGGGCTGCAGATTATCTTTGCGGCCCAGCCGCGGATTCCACGCGCCGCTGCTGCAAAGTTTCTTTCAACGTATGACCGGCCGTTTGGATGTGCTGCTTGAGCAGGGCACAAGCGCCTTCAACATCGCGCTTGCGGCACAACTGAAGAATCTGGCGGTGTTCCTTTTTCGCTCGTTCGAACGCGCGCGTCAGGTAGAGTTGCAATCCGGTGTAGCGCTCGCCGTTGTTGTTGATCTGTCGGATGATCGACATGAAATGAGGGCGATTCGCCCGAGAGTACAGAGACGCATGAAATTGCGAGTTGAGCCGGCCCCACGAACCGACGTCGCTCTGTGTCCACAGAGCCTTTTCGTAAACGCGAAGGATTTCTTCGGCGTGCTGGAAGTCGGCCTCAGTAAGGTTGGGAATTGAAACGCGCAGCACTTCGCTTTCCAGCAGCGCGCGAATTTCGAACAGTTCCTCGATTTCTTCGGAGGAAAGCGAGGAAACCACGGCGCCTCGATGAGCGACGATCGTGATCAGGCCTTCGGCCTCAAGTTGCCTCAGCGCCTCGCGCACCGGGATGCGGCTGACCTGAAAATTTGCGGCGATCGCGTCCTGCCGGAGCTGCTCGCCTTCGCCGAATTCGCCGCGAATAATCATTTCGCGCAGGCGTTCGGCAACGGCAAGCGTCAGGGATGTCCGTGGTATGCCGTTGTCGCCGAGAGGACGACTGCCTGCGTCGGATTTTTCCTTCGGCCTCATCCGGCTCCCGATGCTGCTTTGTCGCCGGGAAAATAGCACATTTGTTTACTTTCGATAACAACAATCTTTAGTTTTTATAGGCAAATCGGAGGCAACTTGAGCGGATCACAAATCGGTAAGCTTGGAACTTCAGTCGCGGTTCTTGCCTTTGTTCTTATGGCCGGTGCGGCGCCCCGCCGGGCGATTGTGCCCCGCGCGTCGATCCCGGCGGTTCGTGTCAGCGCAGTCTTGGTGCACGAGCCGGTCAAATTCGACGTTTCTCAGCCGCTCCGCGCCCAGCACGGCTTGCGCGCAATCGTGGAGCCCGCCGCTTGTGACCGCATCGCATGCACCGCGCCAGCAACGGATCCGGATCCTTCGCCAACAACGCAGCAAAGTTCCACACCCGAAGTAACGCCCCCGCCTGCGATTCCGCCTGCCGCAAAGAAGGTCGAGCAAACGTCGCCAGGCAAGCGCGCTCCCGTCCCCCTCGTGACCAGTTTCGACGGCCTCGGCGCCGGATTCCAGGGTCCCCAGGGCACCGCGCGTTTTCGCAATCCTTCCGATAACAGTCTGGCCGTAGGTCCGAATCACATCGTCCAGATCGTCAATTCGCGGCTGGCTGTTTACACAAAGAAAGGTGAGCAGTATCCGGAAACAGGAAAGGTTCTTTACGGCCCTGTAGCGACCGATTCCGTGTTCGCCGGATTCGGAGGCCCGTGCGAGACGCACGATAACGGCGACGCCGTCGTGCGCTACGACCAGCTTGCCAACCGCTGGCTAATCGTCATGCCGATCTTCCGGCCTCTTCCTCCAGGCGAAGTTGGGGAATCTCCTGCCGGACAACCCGCCGAAAAAGGCGTGCTCGCGCAGCAGGGCCAAGCTTCCGCTCCCGGCGCAGCTGTGAAAATGCCCCCGAACCCTCCTGAGCCTAAGCCCTTCCGATACAAGTTTCACCGCCCACCAGGCTACAAACCCGGCGAAGCCGTCGAAACCCCGAAGGGCACGTTCGCAATGTGTTACGCCGTCAGCACTGGGTCTGACCCCCTCGGCAGTTATTACCGGTACGCGTTCGCGCACAAGCTCTTCCCCGACTACCCTCGCCCGGCGGTTTGGACCGATGGCTATTACGTCCCGACGAGCACCGGTGACACCGTAATCCAGAAACACGACTGCATCGCCGACCGCAGCAAAATGCTCCAGGGGAAGCCCGCGACCGAGCAATGCATCATCATCGATGGCGTGAATTTCTTAAATAACGCCGATATCGACGGCAATAACCTTCCGCCCGCCGGCGCGCCAAATATCATGATGGCCGCTGGCGGCACTCAATTGAAAAAGATCTACGAAGACGACGCGATCTACGCGTGGAAGGTTCACGTCGACTGGAACAATCCAGCCAACACGAAAGCCACCGGGCCAATCCGAATCCCCGTCGCTCCGTATCATTACCTCTGCAACGGCCAGTTGTCCCACTGCGTGCCGCAGCCGGACACCGACGTCCGCCTCGACGTGCAGGGCGACAAGTTGATGCAGCGCCTCGTCTATCGTCGCATCGGGCATCGCGAATCAATCGTTGCTGCGCACTCGATCTCGACTAGCAACGGTGCCGGCGGGATTCGCTGGTACGAGTTCCGCCTCGACAAGCACCGGGATCCCTATCTCTACCAGCAAGGGACCTATGCTCCCGACCAGTTCTATCGCTTCATCCCCAGCATCGATATGGACAAGAAGGGCGACATCGGCCTCGGATATTCGTTCGGCGGCAGCCCCGACTTTCCTGGTCAACGTTTTGCCGCCCGTCGCGCGAAGGACCCGAAGGGCGTTCTCACGTTCCATGAAACCGTCCTTGCGGCGGGTGAGGCTTCCCAAACCGACGGATTTCGCTGGGAAGACTACACCACGACCGCGATGGACCCCAGCGACGACTGCACCTTCTGGTACGTCGGCGATTATTTCAAGCAAGGTGATAAAGACTATCGCAGTCGGATCGGCGGTTTCCGCGTCCCAGGCTGCGGCCCGAAACCATAGATTCCTCGCCGTTTCCGCACGGAATACAGACTTGGGCGTAAGTCGAACCGCAGGCAGCGTCTTACGCCCGTTTCCCTTGCCCGCGATGCGCCTTTGGGTCCAAACTCGAAGTCCTACGCGCAAGCGCAGACGGGCCGCAATCTATCCGGTCAGCTTTTTGCGTTGACGTAACCCATCGGTAGGTTTAAACAATCTGCATAGGTGTTTGCCTCCGGCATCCAGCGTGCTGCGGCGGGAGGGGTGGGCAATGAAAACGATTCGGTGTTTCTTTCTCTTTATTTTGACCTTTGGAATTTCGCTTGTCGCCTTCGGCCAGGCCGGAAGAGGCAGCATCAGCGGAACGGTCACGGACCCTTCCGGCGCAGCGATTCAGGGCGCGCAGATAACTTTGCTCGACACGGTGACGGGCGTAACGCAGCACACGACCACCAATTCGGCGGGACTGTACACCTTCGTCTCGCTCAATCCCGGCGTCTATCAGATCACCGCCAGTCAGACGGGCTTCGCCACCACCGTGAAGCCCTTGATCGGGGTTGACGTCGATCAGGTCACCGAGGCTAACCTGAAGCTTAAGATCGGCCCTGCCAACGAAACCGTCACCGTTCGGGAGCAAGCCTCTCTTGTCGAGCCGAGTAATTCCACCGTCGGCTCGCTGATTACGTCCGCCACGATGGACCGCGTACCTCTCGTTTCACGCAACGTTTACGATCTCGTCCAGTTGAGCGCCGGCGTAAATGCCGTGAATGGCTCGCCGAATTCCAGCGATTCGATGCAGTCCATCCAGAACATTTCGGTCGGTCGGCCGGGAGTCGACGTTTCCGCCGACACCTTCAACGGCTCACTCGTTGGCTCCGTCTATTACATGCTCGACGGCAGCCCACTCGGGGTCGCCGAAAACAATTCCGCTGCCATCATTCCCGCGATGAGTATCCCCGAGGACGGCATCTCCGAAGTTCGCGTCGAGACCCAGAATACGCCTGCGTCGTTCCAGAGCGGCGGAGCCGGTGTCATCAGCTTGGTCAGCAAGTCCGGCACGAACGAAATTCACGGCGACCTTTTCGGCGTTTTCCGGCCGGATGTTTTGGCGGCCAACGACTATTTCGTCAAGCAACAGCAGGGCCTCAACGGCGAGCCGAACGCCCCACCATCCTTCTACCGTTATCAGGAGGGCGGCGCAGTCGGCGGACCGATCAAGAAGGACAAGCTGTTTTTCTTTGGAGATTATGAGGACACGCAAGAGCAGCAGTTCGAAGGCCTGAAGACCTATGCCGTCCCAACCACCGCGGAGAGAACCGGAGACTTCTCGCAGATGGGCTTCACCATCTACGATCCCACACTCCCCGACAATCCGGACGGCACACGCCAGCCCTTTGCAGGCAACATCATTCCGAACCCGAATCCCATTGCCTTGCTGTATCTTTCGAAAATGCCGCACTGCAATATTCCCGATCCCACCACATGCGATCAGGCGACCTCTGACGTCAGCCCCAATTATGCCGCGCCGGGACTTGACCCGCTCCACGCACACAAGTTCGACGTCCGCGTGGATTGGAATGAGAGCGAAAAGCAGCATATCTTCGGTCGCTTCTCGTATGACCGTTTGGACTTCTCGACAGCCAACGTCTTTCCCAGCGGCTGGGATCCCGACTACGCGCAGAACGTAACCAATGGGCGCAACATCCTGCTCGCCGACGACCTGATTCTCAGTACCTCCACAGTTTTGCAGTTGCGCTATTCCTTTACCCGCCATCACGAGCACCAGGGAGGTCCGCCCTCATACTCCAGCATCGACCTTACCAATCTGGGCACCGTCAATGGCTCTACGGTCGGCTTTCCGTCCTCGCTGGCCTCGCAGGAAGTGCTCAAACAGCTTCCCTTCATGCTATTTGCCGATCTCAGCAGCGGCGTCGGAGGCACCGCGGACTACAACAATTTTCTATATGCCAGCGAGAATAGCGACACCAACGCCGCCGTCACGAAGATCGTCGGCAGGCACACATTGTCGTTTGGTTTCGAATGGATGAAACGCTATCTGAACGTCGGCCAGCCCCCGGCGCCAGCCGGTTCGTATTGTTTCGACGTCAGCGCTACGGATCAGTCCGTTGCGAGTGCCGTAGACGGCAGTGATTTCGCCTCTTTCCTTATTGGCATGGGAACAGCGCCCGGAAACCAGGGCAATTGCGGCTATCCTAATTTCACCAGAGACGTCTTCGCGGCGGAATCAAGCCCTTACTACGGATCATTCATCGAGGATACGTTCCACGCTTCAAAGAGCCTGACCATCACCGCCGGCCTGCGCTGGGATATCTTCGGAGGGCGCAACGAGCGTCATAACCGCCAGGAGTATTTCGACCCGGCCGCGACCAACACCGTGGCCGGTGTTTCCTACACAGGCGCGGAGATTTACGTCAACGGCAACAATCGTTCCCCGTTTACCACCAACCTCCACAATTTCGGGCCCCGCTTGGCCATTGCCTGGCAGCCGTTTACGAATTTCGTCGTGCGGGCGGGCGCGGGAATTTATTATGGGCCGAGCACTCACAACGTCGCCAGCGCCCTCGTAAACACTGACGGATTCTCGTCCAGTACCACATGGAACGGCACCTGCTTTAACCAGGATGAGAACACCGTGTTCAGCGGAACGTCCTGCGGAGTGAATACCGGGAGCGCCACCGATGCGTTCACCATCCCCTACTCACTCAGCAACCCATTCCCCAATGGAGTCGTGCCGGTTCTCACAACGACGCCATCAGGTCTGGCCAACAATCTAGGAATCGTATTGAGCACCGTTTTACATTCGCAGCGGACGCCCACAACCTACAACTACAACTTCGGATTGGAATATCAACTGCCATACCAAATTGTCGTAAGTGCGGCCTACGTCGGCAGTCGCGGTCTGTTTATGCCTTTGGGAACTGTGGATCTCAATCAGCTCGATCTGGCTACCATCGCTCAATACGGCGATGCGTTGTGCATCTCGCAGGACCCAAGCTGTCAGGTGCCCAATCAGTGGGAGGCACTCTATCCGTCGACCAACCTGTGGTTCCAATCTCCCACCGTCCCGCAGTATGTCGCGCTTGAACCATATCCGCAGTTCGGCGATGGCAACCCCAACGATGGTGTCGCTATCTCTGGCTTCCCTGGAGGCGACTCCGAATACAATTCCCTGCAGGCCAAGGTGCAAAAGCGCTTGACCAACCATTTCACGACGCTGTCCAGCTTTACGTGGGGAAAGCTGATGACCGATGACGGAAATCCTCCGTTAGGGTTCGTCGGCGCCCACAATGGCGCAGCGCAGGATTGGAAGGATCTGCAATATGAACACTCCGTTAGTCCTCAGGACGTGAAATATTCGTTCACCGGCCAAGTCTCATACGACTTGCCTGTCGGCGACGGCCGCGCCGTCAATTTGAAAGGCGTATCAAATGCTTTCCTCGGTGGCTGGACCATCAACGGCATTCTTTACCTCAGCAGCGGTGTGCCGATCAACGCCCCAAGCTCGGGGACCCCGAATACGCCCTTCAATCAGCGCGCCGATATGGTTTGCAACCCGGCAAATGGCGCTCCGCGGACGCCGGCGGATTGGTTCAACGACAGTTGCTTCGTCCAACCGGGAACCGAAAACGGCGGTACCGCAAATCCTTTCATTCACGGAAACGCGCCAGACTATCTCGACAACGTCCGCACGCGCGGGGCGCGAGATTTGGACATCTCGCTCTACAAATCTTTCAAACTGACCGAAACGAAATCGCTTCGCTTCGATTTCTCCGGCTACAACATGACCAACTTCGCCCAGTGGGGTTACCCGAACGTTCTCGACCTCGTCACCGCGGCGCAGCCCGGCCAGCAATTCGGGTTGATCACGAACGACGTCAACACCCCGCGCCAGTTCCAATTCGGCGCGCGGTTTATCTTCTAAGCGTGGAGCGCCACGCTGCTGTTGCCCGCTTCCGTAAGGGCAAACCTTGCGGAGGCTCCGAACGGCGTAGCACGCTTGCATATCATCACGGAGAACACACCGAATGCTGAAATCAGATCAGCACAGTCGCGGTTTGAATTGGTCGATATGCAAATTCAGTGTTGCCGCATTAGCTTTCGTTGCGGCCGCTATAGCCGTGGTAGCTTTGCCGGCCGCTGCCGCGCCGTCTGCGAAACGGGGCGCGAAGATGTTCCTGCGCAGCGGCTGGACCATTCAATCCTCGTGCAAAATCTCCGCCGACGGAGCACACGTTTCCGCCCCCGGCTTCGTCACCAAAGAATGGTATCCCGCGACGGTGCCGACAACCGTCCTCGCGGCGCTCGTGGCAGACAAGATCTATCCGAATCCATACTTCGCTGAAAACCTCCGTTCGATTCCCGGCACCACATACCCGATCGGCGCAAATTTCTCTCGTCTCCCAATGGCGCAAGACAGCCCCTTCAACTGCTCCTGGTGGTATCGAACCGAGTTCGCTGTTCCTTCAGCCGAGGCGGGCCGGCACGTGTGGCTGAACTTCGGCGGGATCAACAATCGGGCGAACGTTTGGCTCAACGGGCATCAGATCGCCGGCGTCACGGACGTTGCCGGCGCCTATCGTACGTATGAATTCGACATAACTCCGTTTCTGCGACGCGATGCGAAACAAGTCCTGGCAGTCGAGGTCTTCGCACAGCGCCCGGATGATCTGGGGATCAACTGGGTCGATTGGAATCCGGCCCCGCCCGACAAAGACATGGGACTCTGGCGTCCGGTTTATCTGCGCACCAGCGGGCCGGTCTTGTTGCGTCATCCGTTCGTTTCTACCCATTTCTCCGACGCTTCGCTCAGTCGCGCCGATTTAACCGTCGAAGCTGAACTGCGCAACGCGTCGAAAGATTCCGTCTCGGGCGTCATGGAAGGCCGCATCGGGTCCGTACAATTTCAGCAGTCAGTCACACTTCAAGCCGGAGAAACCCGCGCCATCCGTTTCTCGCCTGACCAATTTGCCCAGCTTCAATTCAAGAATCCGAAGGTGTGGTGGCCGCGCCAAATGGGCTCACCGAATCTGTACGAACTCTCTATGCGCTTCCTGATCGGTAAGCAAGCGTCGGACGAACAAATTGTCCACTTCGGCATCCGTGAAATCACGTCCCAACTCAACGACGACGGTCATCGCTTCTTTCTCGTCAACGGCAAGAAGATTCTCATTCGCGGCGGCGGCTGGGCGCCCGACATGCTTCTCCGCGAATCAGCCGCGCACCTGGAATCGCAGTTCGACTACCTTCAGGACATGAACCTCAACA
Organism: Candidatus Acidiferrales bacterium; assembly: GCA_036279175.1. Lineage (GTDB taxonomy): Bacteria > Acidobacteriota > Terriglobia > Acidiferrales > UBA7541 > Palsa-295. The sequence goes on from DASUJR010000414.1 coordinate 29,614, forward strand.
CGATTCGCCTCGAAGGCAAACTCGAATCGGACGAGTTCTACGACCTCGCCGACCGCCGCGGCGTTTTGATCATGGCCGGCTGGTGCTGCTGCGATTATTGGGAGGAGTGGCAAAAATGGAAGCCCGGCGATGTCGACATCGCCACCGCCTCGCTCCGTTCGCAAATCATGCGCATGCGCAACCATCCGAGCATGTTGGTCTGGCTCAACGGCAGCGACAATCCCCCGCCGCCGGACGTCGAGCAGGCATACATCAACGTTCTGCACGCAGCGGATTGGCCGAATCCATTCATTTCCTCAGCGACGCAGAAGCCCACCCCGACGGCCCCTTCCGGAGTCAAAATGCGCGGTCCGTACGACTACGTTCCGCCAGACTATTGGTACACCGACAAATTCGGCGGCGCCTTCGGCTTCAATACCGAAACCAGTCCCGGTCCCGCCGTTCCTCCCGTCGAGAGTCTCCGAAAGATGATGCCCACGGACGACATTCATCCCGACAATCCCGTCTGGAATTTTCACGCCGGCTCAGGGGACTTCAAGAACTTGGATTATTTCGATGGGGCCATGGACGCGATTTACGGCTCTCCGTCGAATTTCGCGGATTACGAACGGAAGGCCCAGGCGATGGCCTACGACAGCGAACGCGCCATGTTCGAAGCCTATTCTCGCAACAAGTACAGCGCGACTGGCGTCATTCAGTGGATGCTCAACAACGGCTGGCCCTCTCTCATCTGGCACCTCTACGATTATTACCTTCAACCCGCGGGCGGATACTTCGGAACGAAGAAAGCCTGTGAACCTCTGCACATCCAATACTCCTACGACGACCGCAGCGTCGCCGTGGTGAGCAGCCAATACAAAGATGCGCCGGATCTCACAGCAAAGGCCGCCGTGTACGACGTCGCCCTGCACCAACGATTTTCTCGCGAAGCAAAAGTCGACATTTCTTCCGACGGTGTCGCCCGCGTTTTCACGATTCCCGACAGCGCCTTCGACTCCGCCTCCCCGGTCTACTTCGTGGATCTCACTCTTGCGGATCGCGCAGGAACGATCGTCAGCCGGAATTTTTATTGGCTCTCGTCCAAACAGAACACGTTCGACTGGGAGAAGACGACCTACCGCTATACGCCGGTCAGTTCATGGGAAGATCTCACCGCGCTGCAAAAACTGCCGAAAGCCCGAATTTCCGTTTCCGCAGCCAGAGAGGCAAGCGCCGGCGCTCCGATCGTTCGCGTCCACTTGCGAAATACGAGCAGCCACCTGGCTTTCCAGGTCCGTCTGGCGATTCGCCCTAAGGGCGGCGATTCGGAAACCGTGCCCGTCTTCTGGTCAGACAATTACATCGAACTCATGCCCGGCGAATCGCGCGAAATCTCAGCGCGATATCTTCCGGCTCAGTCACTTGGCGACGCGTCTGAATTGACCGTTTCCAGTTGGAACAGCGAAACGCAAACAGCGGTCATCGCCGCAACAAAATCAGCAGCATCTGCGCGTGCCGACGAATAGACGCCAGGTGTTTTCCGCTAACTAACCCAACGATCTCTCACAGCTCGGCGAGGTCCGAAGCTCCCGTTGCCGCCATCATCCAGCGGCACCCGGACGATCCCGGCCCGGCATTGGTTCATCCGGGACCGCGCTACTCCATACTGGGTATGCCAATCCCGCCAGCCGATTGATCGCGAGAGCCTGAGCCACCAGCAGAAACACTGCCACTTCGATGATCACCAGCTCGCGCGGCTTCGAAATAATCCCGAGTGAAATAATCAGTGTCGTTGCGCCCGCCGGCGGATGACTCACGCCCAGCAGCACCATCAGTGCGCCGGTCGCCGAAAGTGATAGCGCTGCGGCTAAAATTCTCGGCCAGAAAACGCCTGCGTGGATGCCGAACGGCACCGCGCCCGCGCCTGTTACGACGTAAGCTCCATAACCGCACAGAATTCCGATCGCGTGCCCGCAAATTGTGTTCCGCGGACTGCTCGTTTTGGCCAGCGGCGAGAAAAACAACAGGTAAGCGGTCGGGCCCAGCGACGGAAACACGAACGGGTTGCGGCTCACCAGCGCCAGCAAGGCGAGCAGCGCAATCGTGATGAAACCGTTGATGAACACATAAGCGGATCGCACCAGCCGCGGCGGGAAATGATTCAGCAGCCAGGTCAGGCGGAGCCGCTCGAGCAACCGGAGGACATGGTCGGAACTCGAGTGCTGTCGCACCGCCGGCCCCGCTTTCCTCATCGTCTGATTTCCTGATCAGATGTTGGGCAGCAAATCGAAATATTCATCGTCCTCGTTCTTGCCGCCTTCTCCCTTGCCCAGCGTCTTCTCTGTTTCGACGAATTCGATGCGCTCGATCCATTTCACCATTTTGTATCCGAGCTGATTTTCCACGCGCAGCCGCAATGGCGCGCCATACACCGCCGGGAGCCGCTCGCCGTTCATGTGCGTGGCCAGCATGCACTGAGGCTTCGTCACGTTTTCCAGGCTCTGCGTGTCGTAATAGTGGCCCCCATACAACGCCTCGCCAAATGAGAAGAAGGCAACAACCTTCGCTTCCGGCTTGGGACGGACCAGCCCGATCAACTTGCTCATCGGAATCCCGCCCCATTTCGCGATGCCTGTCCATCCCTGAATGCAATGATGCATCGTGACGTGTTCCACCTCGCCCAGCCGCTCGATCTCATCCAGCGAAAGCTCCACCGGATTTTCGACCAGGCCTCCGATCTTCAGCCTGAAATTCTTGAACCCTTCTTCGGTCATCTTTTTCCAGTCCTCGCGGACCGGCACTTTCCCGTTCGGCCAGAAGTAGGGCGAAATCTTGTCCTCCGCGTATTTCTGCTGCGGCGTCAGACGGTTCAAGGTGAGCAGCTGCATGGGGTACGTCACAGATTTCAGCGCGTGCTGCAGCGGGCGCGGGTGGTACCAGGAAATGTAATGCGCGACGATCCATGTCAGCACCACCACGGCGATGCCCACGAATCCCAGATACATGCCGATCGGATTGCGGTCATCCATGCCCATCACGATGTGATTCATGTTCCGAGCGAAGCCCGTCATCGCGATGAGCGTGACGTGAACCACCAGGAACGCGAGAAAACCGAGCATCGTCAGGAAGTGGATCGAACGCGCCGATTGCCTTCCGCCGAAGATCCGCGCGTACCAGGGAAAGCGATTCACAACCGCCGGCGACATCGCGATTCCCGTCCCGATTGCCACAACGCCGAAGACAAAGACAACGGCAAAATACGCGATCTGCTGCAGCGCGTTGTAGCCGTAGAAACCGTTCGGTTCCGGCGGCAGATTGAATGTGGCGTAATGCACGAAGATGTTCCAGCCCTGCAGCAGCACGATCGGAGAAGTTGGCACGATGCGCTTCCACTGCTCCGTGCTGAACAGCATCGCGATGAAGATGATCCCGGTCGCGATGAACCCGTGCACGTCGATGAAATGCCACACGCGCGCGATGCCGATTGTATGCCGGTAGCCCGGCGTGCCCACCAGCGGCGAAATGTATCGAGCATCGTCCTTCGCTGTCCAAAGGCGGTTCCGCGGGACTTTCAGCGGCGTAAAACGAATCCACTCGCTTCCCGGTGTGCAGCCGTCGTTGAAATAAAGTCGTGGATGATCCACCAGGATCGAGAGTCCGCTGCGGATCAGCAGCATCACGAAAAGGAAGTTGAAGAAATGGCAGTAGCGCACCCAGACGGGAAATCCGTGCGGCCCGGCGAAATTATTCGGATAGATTTGAGGCACCGCCGGGACGGGCGGCAATCCCGCCACAGCAACTTCGATCCACGCCGCCACGACGACGCTCACGATCGCAATCGCGATTCCGATCAAAATCGACGGCCTGATCCAAATGCGAAACTTCCGGTCGTCAGGGTAGTGGACTGCCCTATGTGCCGCATCGAACGGGATCATGCGACCTCCGCAAATGCTTCCTCATGCGTTTGGGGCCGTTCCATTATTTTCTTTAGCGACAGACGGAATCACCAGCGATTGCTTATAAAAATGGCTCGGTTCAAGGATGAACGTGCCGAAGATATTCATCGCGAACGCCGATATCCCGGCCAATTCTAGAACGCCTGACGCCGGCAGCGCCAACCAGGCCCAGTTCGCGTAACCCTGATAAGCAACAATCTCGCAGGGGACACGGAGCGCGCATCCGACCGTGAGCAGCGCAAGGGACGCAAACATGATGCGAGTGCTCCACAGCAGACGCATCCCGACGAACGCCGGCAACACGCGCTGCCCAACGCACAACACCATCGTAGCGATGAAGCCTACTGTCAGCGCGTGGCGCGATGCGCCCCAAATTCCTCCCGAATGATCCCACCGCGCCGCGCCCACTCCCAACACAGACGCTAGCAGCAGCCACCCGTACGTCGTGCGGATGAAGTATGGAAAACTCGAGTGCACACCTTTGGTTTTTGGTTCGTTGATGCGTGGCTCAAACATACGCAGCGCTACAATCGCCAAAGCTACGCCGGCCACGAAAAGCGCAGTTGCCGCGGCCTCAAAGCCGGAGAAGGTAAGCACGATGCCGGCGAAGTTCATCCCAAGCGCCGCGAAAAGCAACTTCGGCCGAACAGGTTTCAGTCCAAGGAACACCGACATCCATTTCGCGCTGAATCCCCAAACAAAAGGCACCAGGAATCCCCATGCAATCACCGTCAGGCAATGCTGGTCGAATGCATGCGGAAACGCCGGACTGTCGCCGCGTAGTGCAACATAAAACGTTCCGCCCAAATTGAGCGCCAGAGACGTCAGGAATCCAAGGCTCGCTCCAATGACCACTCCAATCCACGGATCGAAACGGCTCTTGCTCGAAGTTCCCGGACGATGCTGCGAGACCGCTCGGAAGAAAATCAGGAACGCCGCAAGTTCGAGGACTGCCGAGAGCGGCAGCAAGAAACGCCATTGCCAGCCATACACGTTCGCCACCCAGCGCAAGGCGACTGCCAGCGTCCACATTACCCAGCAGATCCACGCCGCGCGCAAAGTGCCGATGGCCGTTCCGCGAAACTTCGGAATTGAATAGAAGCCGATTCCGAAAATGAAGCTTCCCACCCAGCCGAAGACCTGAGCGTGCCCGTGCGCCTGCAACCATGCAGGTGAAATGAAGCCGGCGCTCTCGCTGCCGCTGATCTGAAGCAGGTTCCAAACTCCTAAGAACGTGCCCGGCAGCAGCATGAATATCAGACCGGAACTGATGTAAGCCATCAGCAGGCGCGAAAGCGACGCTTCTCTCGCGCGCGTCGCTTCCATCATCGCGGCCGCCGACCGCTCCTCAGTACGAACCTTCCCCAGTTCGACTCTGGATTCGATTTTGGAATTGCTTGCTGACGTCATCTCCATCTGTCATTCCGCGTCCGCACCTGTCATCGCCCACGTAAGTGCGTTACGCCGCCGCTGCCGCCGTCTCCGCTTCCGCTGCACGCGGAAACAGAATGTTGTTTTCCAGATGCACGTGCTGGTGAAGGTCGGCTTCAAATCTCTTCAGCTCATCGTACAGCGCTTTGAAGCTCGTGCAGGCGCCCGCAGGAGGCGCATAACCTGCGCTCGCCTCGCGGATCTGGCGGACCAGATCGCCCGCCGCGTCGTGTTCCTTCATCATCGTCTGGATCGGATTGCGCACCGTCTGGAAGAAAGGCTTCTCCAGAGAGCCGCTTCCGTTCGCAGCGCGCTCCATCGCCTCGATGTATGGGAACAGCACATACTCTTCCTTCTGCATGTGCATCAGCATCTCGCGTCCCACTTGCCCAAATAACCTTTGAATCGTGCCCAGTTCGGGGTGCGCCGGACCATGCTTCCCATTCACCTTGTCGAGCAACGGCTCAATGCGGGATATGGCGGCGCGAACGTATTGGTGGTGCTCCTCGCGGATGTGGCGCGTCAAATCGCTCAGCGGCGCACCAACCCAGTTCTCCGCTTCCGGATTCACGTTCTTGCTGTTTTCGCGCAAACGCTCGAGAATTTCTTCCGCGGAAACGCCGGCAGTCAAACAAGCGTCGTGCAACGACTTGCCGCCGCTGCAACAGTAATCCACTCCCGCCTCTTCCAGCACCTGCCTCGCCTGCGGGCTCGAAAGCGCAATATCCTTAGTCGTTGTTCCGTTCGTGAAACTCATCGGCGCCTCCTTGAGGCTGACAATTGTGCAAGAACGAACGCCGCGCGACAGTGACATAAGTCACAATTAGGCACGCCCTCCGCGCGCCAGCGCGAAGTACCATTGACGGAGTCGTTTACACCTCGGATGCTGAAGGGAGCCGACCGAAACAGGATGACTTCGACATCAGCTATGAAGAAGAAAATGAAGTGGACGATAGGCGTTGCACTTGTCGGAGGACTGTTGTCGACGAAGGGGGCGTATTGGCTTCCTGGCACGTACGCTGCTGATGCCGCAAACGTGGCCCTCGCGATGATACCCGGTGGTTTGATAGGTTTCCTTATCGGTTGCGTCGTCGAGAAGACTACGGATACGCGGAAGAGAAAACTGAAGATCCTCTATTGGACCCTTGCACTCGTGGTGTTTGGTTCGTGTTTGGCATTCGGGAGAGGCGTTCCGATAAAGCAAACCTTGACAGTATTAACGTGCACCATTGGATTCGGCCTTGCGGTTGGACTTTTTCAGTATTTCTGGGACTCGCGGGATGCTAGTCCGCGGGAGCTTGGATAAGTCCATACGTAGAACGGATCCGCGGTACGTTCGCTAGGGCGCTCACATCATCGAACTATTCCGGAGAGGCTTGCTCGCGCTTCAGGCCCTGCAAATCCTTCACCACAATCGTGCGCCCTTCCACTTCGATAAATCCCTCCGCCTGCAGACGGCTCAGGTTTCGCGACACAAGTTCCCGCACCGTTCCCAACTCGGCCGCCAAATCCTGATGCGTTTTTGCCAGCTCGATGCGCACGTCCTCGTTCGCCCCACTTCCTTTCTCTTGCGCCAGCCGCAGCAACAGCGAAATCAGCCGCTGCCGCACCGTCGTGAACGACAAGTCTTCAATGATTCCCACCAGGCGCCGCAAGCGCCCACCGACAACCGCGAGCACCTTCAACGCCACCTCGGGATGTTCGCGGCAATAGTTCTGAAAATCCTTTCGTGAGATGAAAAGCACCTCGGAGTCTTCCAACGCCGATGCGGACGCCGGATACTTGCCGCCATCGAAGATCGGGATCTCCGCAAAAGAGCTGCATGCACCCTCAATCGCCAGCGTCTGCTCTCGCCCTGACGACGATAGCTTGAAGATTCGAACCTTGCCGCTCGCGATAAGGAACAGCCCGACGCAGGGATCACCTTCCTGGAAGAGCAACTCGCCACGCCCGAAGTGCCGGTTCGCGATTCGGCTAGACAACGCGCGGCGTTCGCCATCCGTCAGGGCGGCGAAAAGCGGTGTCTTACGCAGAATGCTTTCGATCGTTTCGAGGGTCATTCGCTCGCGCTCCTGGCGAAATCGCGCCTTCTCTTCGCTTTTTTTGAGCGCTTTAGTGTCAGCGTTTCCGGCAAACCGCCACGCCATCGCGCAAGGGCACGATTACCGGGAATAGCTCATCCGAACTGTAAATCGTCTTGTTGAACTGCTGAATCGCGCGCGTGTCCTCGTCTTTGGCGCCAGCTGTTACCCTTCCCGACCACAGGACGTTATCCGTCACGATCAATCCCCCGCTCCGCAACCGCGGCAACGCCTTTTTTAGTGCTGCCGGGTACTGGTGCTTGCTCACGTCGATCAAAATCAAATCGAACTCACCGGAAACGGTCCCAAGCAACTCCAGCGCGTCGCCTACCAGGAAACGAATACGATCGGCCACGCCCGCGCGCTCGAAATTCTGCTGCGCCAGTTTCGCGTTCTCCGGATCGCCGTCCGTGCAATAGATAGTTGCGCCTTCTCCGGCTCCTCGCGCGAACCAAATCGCCGAGTAGCCAATCGCGGATCCCATCTCGTAAATCCGTTTCGCTCCGGACATTTGCGCCAGCAGCGAGAGCAGTCGGCCACAGGCTGGCCCGATAATCGGCACATCATGCTTCTTCGCGTGGCGCTCCATCTCCGACAGAACCGCGTCGCGCTTCGGCAAAAGCCCGTCCATATACGCTTCGACTTTATCCGACACGATCTTCGACATGTGCAGGCTCCTTTAGCCGAGCGTCTCGCCTGGCTTCATCGCGTGAATTTCTAGACCCGAAATGTCTTTCGTCAGTTCACGCAGCCGGTCAGGCGTGCCGGTAAGCGCGGGAAACGTTCCGAAGTGCATCGGAATCACGTGGCGCACTCCCAGCAGCCGGATCGCAAGCGCCGCTTCGCGCGGTCCCATCGTGTAAAAATCCCCGATCGGCAGCATGGCTACGTCTGGCGAGTAAAGCTCTCCGATCAGCTTCATATCGCTGAAAACGGCCGTATCTCCGGCGTGATAAACGGTTGGCCCTCCCGGAAGACGAACCACGTATCCGCAAGCCTCTCCCCCGTAAATGATGCTGTCTTCGTCTTGAATCCCGCACGAATGGACCGCGTGCACCATAGTCACTTCGATCTCGCCAACTTTATGCGTTCCGCCTTTGTTCATTCCGTTGGTGTTCGTCACGCCCTTCGATTCCAGCCACACCGCCGTCTCAAAAATGGCCACAGTCTGCGGCTTGTACTTTTTGCCCAGTTCGACCGCGTCGGCAATGTGGTCGAAGTGTCCGTGCGTGATCAGCATCGTATCGACTTTTTCGACTTTCTTTAGCGAATCGGGGCACATCGGATTCGACTTCACCCATGGATCGATAAGAATTACTTTTCCGCTGGTCGTCGTGATGCGAAAAGCCGCATGGCCCAGCCACGTGAATTTATTGCCTCGGGTCTCAAACACTGGCGTTCCTCCGGTTGACGTTGGAATTCTGAGTGGAAAATTAGGTCCAGGACGGGAATCGGCAAAATGCGTCAGCGCGGTGCACGGCGGGCCGGTCTCGCCAAAATCCCTCCGATGGCCGTCTCGAAAGCCTCTCGGGACTGGCCGCCGAAAAAGTAGCCCGCCATTTTTCCGTCACGATCGTAAAAAATCGTTTGCGGCATGGTGCCCGTCCACGCCGGATTGACCGCATGATAAAACGCATCCACATCGATTCCGGGCTTCTGCCGATAGCTGGTAAATGGGGGCTGATTCTTCGCCAGAAAGTCGCGGACGAGCCGCATGTCGGCGTCATCGTCCAGATTCACGCCCAGAACCACCAGCCCCTTCGGCTCATATTGACGCGCGAGTTGGACAATCATCGGGAATTCGTAGCGGCAGGGCTCGCACCAGGTCGCCCAGAAGTTCACCATCACCGGTTTGCCGCGATACTTCGCCAGAACGCCAGCATAACCTTCTGCGTCGATCAGCGGCAGGTTCGCTTTCTTCGCGGTCCGCGACGCAACGCTCTTCTGCCGATTCGCGCGAGCACCGGCGCTGACGCCGGCGGGCGCCCACGCAACGAAAACGAGGGCAACAATCATTGCAAAATTCGGAATTGAGCGGAGCGATCGCATGCCGGTCACCACACGTGCATTCTATCGGTTCCTGCGGTAAACGTACAACGTCCCGCCGCGGATCAGTCCTGGAACTCGTCCTCAGGTATCTGCTTGAGCTTTGTGACCTTCATCGCGATACGGAAACCCTGGGATCGCGCGTCGTTCAAGATTGCGCGGCGAGATTCCTCGGGCAATTCCGAGGGGGCGAACACTCCTGCAGAATCGCGTGGAAACCGTTTCACGAACATAGCGGCAATGTGAGCGGTTGCGTACGAAATAGGTGTCGCAATGAGTCCGCGTTGGCGAATCTGATAAAGCGTCGGAAAGCTCGCATCCCATCGCAACAGGAGCGGCTGTTCATCTTTCAAGCCGCGAACCAGAACCGCCGCTGCGAATCGCGCGTTCTCGAGCGCGCCTTTTCGAATCAACTTCGCAACCTGCCGCGGCGTTGGCGTTGTAGGGAAACGCTTGCGGACGAGCCCGGCTGAACGGTTGAGACGTCCCTGCCGGTACCACCGGTATAGGCGCTCGAAGTCGTTGCCGCCGATTTTCGCATCCATGTCACGTGCCGCGATAACGTGCGGTAGCATGCAAACTTCGTCCTGCGCTGCAAGATATACGGGCGTTTCGCCGATCGGCGGCGGGAAGCGGAACTTTTCCCGCTCAGCGAAGCGCTTCGCGAGCATGAAGCGTCCGTTGCGATAGACTCGCGGGCTTGAAATAGCCTCGTCGTAAGCCGCTTCAGCCGACCACGTCGAGACCGGATCTTTACTTTCCGTGCTTTCGTACAGGCGAATCTGGACAGATTCGACGCTGTCGAGCACCTCAGCAGCGCGTTTTGCCAGGAGGTTGGTCAAGCCGGGCGCGACGCCGGCACAGATCACCGCGGCGCGGTTCTTCTGCACGAACCGCTTATGAAAGCGGTATTGCTCCGGCTTGAATAGGTTCCGCGTCAGATGTGCGCTCAAATCCAGATAGTGCGCCCGGATTCGTAACGCCGCCCGAAGCACGATTTGATTGAACACGGCCGGCGATGCGTTGACCACCAGATTGGCGCCGCGCGCCGCGCGCACGATCGACCACACGTTTCGCGCGTTTGCTTCCACAACCCGAATGCCGCTCTTTTTTCCAAGGAAGCGTCGGGCTCGGTCGGTGTCTCGATCGCCACACCAGACGGTGTGGCCTTGGCGGGCGAGCAGGTGAGTGAGCAGGGAGCCGGTCCCGCCGGCGCCGAGAACGAAAATGCGCATCGGGCCGCAACTCTATCATACGCAAACGTCT
>DASUJR010000415.1:0-4912 GCA_036279175.1 Candidatus Acidiferrales bacterium
GCGGAAAATTTCGACAATCATACCGGCGCTTCCAGAGGACCGTGGTTTTCTTCTTGCCGGAAGAAACGATTGTAGAAGCCGATTGCTATCAATAGGAAAAAGTGCGCCACTCGCGAGACGTGCTTGTCCGACACGGAGTCAGCCGAGACACCATAGCCCCCGTAAAGCTTGCGAAAACCTTGCTCCAAAAGAAAAAAGCAGATCTTCTTTTTCAACGGCCATTTTTTCTTTAGGCGAGCCCTTCTCGCCGTCGCTGACAATGAATAGAAGCTTTGCCAGCTCTTTCCGATCTCGCCGAGGATCTCTTCGTTCGTCATGTTCGGGTGCTTTGTAACCACTCGCGGCAATTTGCCGTCCAGCCAGAAGCGATAATCGGCATTTCCTATGATCTGAATGGAGTGTTTGGGATGGTACGCGCCGGCCGCTGCACCGTCGGCCGCATTTCGCATGCGACGATCGCGAAGCATTTCTGTGGTGTCCACGGTGCCGAGGAACGGGCTGTACAGCGTGAACTGCGCGGCACTGGCGCCTGAACGTGCGGCGAAGTCGCGCATCGTCTTTGCTGTTTCGGTCGTGTCGCTCGGCAGTCCGAAAATGATCGAAGCCAATACAGAAATCCCGGCGCCTTCAATAGACCGGATCACGCCCAGCATCTCCTCGCCTTTCTTGTTCCACGTCTTGCGCACGTCCGTTAGCCCCTGATCTGTGAACGACTCCACTCCAATCAGGGCGGCGCGCACGCCGGCAAGGTCGTATGCAGCCTTCAGGTATTCGGGATCGCTCACGATCTCCGACGTCATTTGTGTGAAGGCGCACGGTTTCTCCGGAACGCCTCGATCGTAGTCTTCGAAAAAGCGAAGCCGCTCTTCGCGGTTGCGCTCGAGCATCTCGCGAACGGCCGGGCTCGTTTCACGAGCGATACGGCCTTTTGTAGCGGGATTGAAATTGTCGTCCGCGAAAATCAGCACGCGAAAGCCAAGGCGGCACAACTCATTGACTTCAGCCACGATCTGCTGGGTCGGCCGCTGCCGCGGCGTTCGGCCTTCCGTTACCCACACACTGCAGAAAGTGCAATTTTCCGGACATCCCGCGGTCGTCTGCACCGAAGGGCACATATAACGATACGTATCCAGCAGGTCCCAACGCCCCGCAAGTAACTGCTCGCCCGGCACCCTGCCTCCGCGATAGACCTTTGCCAACCGTCCGGCGAACACATCTTCCAGAACGCTGCTCCACACCAGGTCGCCGCCTCCCGTCACCACGGCATCGGCCCCCATCTCCAGCGCTTCCTCGGGAAGAATGGTCGCGTGAATTCCGCCCAGAACCACCGTCGCGCCCCGGCGCTTCGCCTCTCGAAGCGCTGCGTACCCTGCAACGCAGTTCAGCGTGTTGATTCCAATGCCGACGACATCCCCGGGACGAACGATTCGCGGATCGAACGAACGGATCGTCTCGTCGATCAGGATTGGATCGCCGAATTTTCGAGGAGTAGCCGCCGCAATCACCACAAGCCAGCGGGGAACAATGAAACTGAAGCCAACGTCTTTTTTCCGTGCAGGATTTACCAGAATAATCCGCGGTTCCATCGGATTCGCACTTCACAAATGAAGAGCCTGGCGCCAATCCCCAGGAATTGGCATCCAGAAAAGTCCATAGCTATTTTGGCTCACAACACGCCGTGAACGCTTCCAGCTTGGACATCAGATTCTCATGACACCTGCTGTATAAATGCGCGCACAGCTCCGTATTTCTCGGCAAGTTCGCGTCGTGGAACGTGGAAATCGGTTGGCGGCGTTCGCGTAGGGCATTTTGCCGTCAGACTAGTCGGAAGGGGTTAAACGGTACGAAGAAGCTTCCGCAGGCGGCCCCGCGCGCACGTCCGGGGGCGATAGCGCAGCCTTCGAGGCATTCTGCCATTGGAAAACTGCTCAGGCTGATGCTCGCCCGGCCCAGCGCATCACACGCAGCGCCCGCAGCGTGTTCCACCGGCTCGGCTCGCCCGCGGACTCGCCGAGCGGTAAGGCGATCGATTCGTCGTAGGAACGATCGAGCAACCATCGGCCGTCGGCCTGCCGCTTGCCTTCGATCAAGCTGAGCGCTTCGTTGATGCGCACGTCTGGCGCGGCGCCTGCGGCCCGGAAGTAGTCGAGCGCCCGAAGAACGTCATAGTGGTAGCGAGGAGGGAAGGCAAGCTCCAGGAACTCCTGTTTTATGACTTCACCCGTCGAGCGCCGCCGGAAGAGCCTGCGCTCGAACAGATACTCTTCGCCAAGCCGCCTGGCCGCGACGATTTCCGGCGTGGGCCCGACAACATGCTCGTATTCGAGCAATCCCTCCAGAACGCAGATCGTGGTGTGAAACGACGAGCGCGTACTTTTTGGCGCTTCGCAGTTCCAGCCGCCATCCCCGAGTTGCTCGCTGACCAGCCGGCCTGCGAGGCTTTTTGACGGATGTCCGAAATAGGCGCCCAGCGCCAGCACTCCTCCGTTGATGCAGGGCTCCACCTCGCCTTCGAAAAACGGCTTCGCCCCAAACGATTCGTGCCACCGGAAGCCCGCGTTGAGGCGCGTCACCGCTGACGTGACGGCCGGGTCGTCGCGGTCGACGCCAGTCGCCCGCAGGAGCTGCAATGTGAAGAGGTTCAACATCCACTCCCCAGCGCCGGCCCGGTGCCACGAGCCGTCAGGTCCCTGGCTGGCCAGAATTTGCGCACCGAGTCCCTCGTGCGCGACGCGGGAGCGTTCCGGGGCGATGGCTTCAGGTAAGGCGTCGGTGAGATCACGCATGGCTTGCCAGCGGATCGCGGGGTCAGAATCGAGGAGCCAATCGAGAGCTTTCACGCCGTCATTTTACTTGAAACGGAAGCACGCGCCGGCTGCACTCAATTTGCCGATCCACGAGCACTCCTATCACTATGTAAGTATTACCTATTGACAAATTGGCGACTATGTGCTAAGGTCGCGGAGTTTGGCCCAGCGGGGAACTGGGCACACCAAACAGAAAAGGAGGACACCACGATGCAAGCGAACATCGCCCATGTGCCATGGCAAATAACATTCTCGAGCCGTTCTATCTTGATTTAGTCCAGCGGGAGACCGCCCATCGCAAACAGCTCCGTCAACAGCAACTCGAACAGGAGCATCAACTTACAAACAATCCACCGGCGGAGTCATCGAAGCCCGAACCTGAGCTGCAGCAGGACGCGCCCGAGGCCGTAGCGCAGGACCATGGGGCGCAGAACCACCCGAGCGCCGCACCCGCCGAGCCCCGTCAACGGCGCCGCGAGCCCTGTAGCTCACCTCGAACAGGTGAGGCTGCTCCTCGCCGCCATACCAAGGCGCCGAACGGCACTAACCTCAACTACCACTCGTCCCAGTGCACCATCTGCAATCACCCCGAACGCGAAGACATCGACCGGGCGATCCTCCACTGGCATAGCCCAACCGCCATTGCCTACGAATTCGACCTCCCCGACCGCCGCATCATCTATCGACACGCCGACGCTCTCGGCCTCTTCCGACTCCGCGCCGAACAATCGCGCCACGCCCTCGGCTTCCTCATCGAGCAGGCACAATCCATCGTTCCCTCCGCCGACGCCCTCATCCGAGCCGTCCGCGCTCTCTCCTGCATCGACGATCACGGCCACTGGCACGAGCCCCGCAAAGAAGTCGTCATCACGCATCGCTACGAGGAGGTCTCTGTTCCTGATAACAAGGACAATTCGCCGGACGAACCACCACGCCCACCGCGCACCCGTCGCCCACGCAGCCGAAGCTCCCGGCCCGTAACTCGGCAGCAGACCGCTGGTCACCGCCGCGAAAATTACTCGCGCCCTAAGCGCGCTAATTGGTCGACACGCTTGCGGAGCAAATCGCCGATCCGATCAGGATCGGCGTCCCGAGCGACCAACGGGAGTCGAGGGATCTCTCGCCATTGGTCGACACGCTTGCTGAGCAAATTCCGTCGTAAGTTCAATGGCACCAATAAAACTCAAAAAATTGGTCGACACACTTTCGGCATGTTTCGCCAACGCCGAAACCCTGCTTTCCACCGGCCAGACCCAGAGGCTTTATGAGCAACTAAACTGTTCGCACGGCAATCGTAGCGTGCAAAGGTAAGTTACGAGTGAGTGCCTGATCGAGGCGAGCGCAGGATGAATCGACCATTGTTCGCGTTTGCATTCGCGCTGCTGTTCACATCCTGTTTTGCGGCCGGGGTGCGGGCACAGGACGGCAACCAATCATCACGGGGCGACAAACAGTCCGCGCCTCAGTCGAAGTCGTCGCCACTCACCGTGCGCTCCAACCTGGTATTAGTCCCCGCGCTGGTGAAGGACAGGGGCGGTGAGACGATCTTCTCTCTGACCGCCGACGATTTTGCGTTGACCGACAACGGGATCCCGCAACCGTTGCAGCTTGAATCGGACACCGACTCGTTGCCCCTCGCGCTGGTCGTTATTGTGGAGACGGGAGGTGAAGGCGCGTCGCGGCTGAACGACTATCACGACCTCGGGCCCGTGCTACACGCGCTGATCGGCGACGTGAAACATCGCGTCGCGGTGGTTGGTTTCGACAGCGCACCTCGCCTGGAACAGGATTTCACTTCCGATGCAGCTGCGGCCGCCAAAACAATTTCAACTTTCCATGAGGGCGACCAGGGCGCCGCCATTCTCGACGCGCTGAGCTTCGGCATCGGCATTCTACGCAAACAGCCGCCGGAATATCGCCACGCGATATTGCTCTTCAGCGAAACGGAAGATCGCGGGAGTGCAACGAGCCTCGACGAAGCAGTTCGCGCCGTGGACGACACGAACACGGCGATTTACAGCTTCGCATTCTCAACCACGAAGGCGGCGATGAAACACGAAGGCTCGAAGCTGCCGCGCCCGGGCGGAACGGCTTATACGGACGTC
>DASUJR010000416.1:0-16022 GCA_036279175.1 Candidatus Acidiferrales bacterium
CAAAGACACGTCTTGCCATCCTTCGGAAATCGGATGTGAGGAAAGTCGGCGCACCAACAATTTCCGTCAAGGTCACAACTCATCTGCGAGCCACAATTTGAACACCGCGTCTCCACGGCTAGATTGTTGCACACAATTGTCCGGGAGATCACAACCCGCCGAAGGGACAGCCAAATCAACGTACAAGAATCATCTGGTTCGGGACCAGGCGCTCTACCGTTGAGTCCATGTAGGAAGTCTTTCAGACTCAGGCGAACCCCTTCAACAAACTGCTCAATGAGATGCTTGAGACGGAGCAGATTACCTACGTGCGCTTCGGTTGGTCGGAATAAAACCACCACTGCCTGGAACTATTTGCGTGCTTAGAGAGCTTTGAGACACGTTACTCGGTCGCGAGCAGACCGCGTCGGAAGACATGCCTCAAATGGTTCGGGTGAAGGTGTGCTCGGACACAGCCCTGGCGCGCTCGCCTCATACGCTTCATGAGGCGGGGCCAGCTATTGCTTGCCGCTGCCGGCCACCACCGCGCCCAGGTTCGCCTGGCGCAGCTGCCGGTTAAGCGCAATCAAATCCTGCGACTTGAGCTTGTTCCACTTCGCCAGTTCGGCCTCGGCCATGACTTTCGCTTTCGCAAAGCCCTGCCGCACGGTCGTATACGGCGCATCCATGCCGTTCTTCGCCGAACCGGAAAGCTGGCCGAGAATCCGGACCAAACCGGCTAGGCTCGTCGGTGCAGGAGTTGCGTCGCCTTCACCCGAAGCATCCGGATTCGGCGGCTCGGAGGCAAACCCCTCGATCGTGTGCACCTCGTCGCTCAGCGCGGAAATCGAAGCAGCCAGTGACTGATTATCGCTGGCGCTCGATTTTACCTTCACCAGCTTCGCGCGCAATTGTCCCGCTTCGCGCAGCGCGCGCGAAACCTGCGTTTGCAGCGCCTGAATCTCGCCCGCAAGTCGCTGTTGCTCCTGCAGCGCATGCGCCGAGTACGGCAGTCCTGGCGCGAGCTTCACCACCAGCGGCTGGGTGTATTGATGACCACCGGCCGTCAAACGCACGGTGTATGTTCCCGGTGCAGCTGGGTTGCCCGCACCACCACGGAAAAAAGCAAAACCGCCGCCGCGGCCACCGCCCGTGTCTGCGCCCGGCTTCACCTCGCGCAGATCCCAGCTCCACGCATGCGAGCCGGCCGCTGCGCTCAAAATCGCGGGAGTACGAGCGAAAACCGCGGCAACCGTCATGGTGTTCGGGTTCTGATGAACCACGCTCTGCGTGCTGCTGTACTGCCGCACCACCTGTCCCGCGCTGTTGAGAATGTCGAGCGAAACCGGCCCGCTGTCGGCATGCAAATAGTAATAAATCACCGCGCCCGAAGGCGGTGCATCCGCCGAAATCACGAGCATCGGATCTAGATCGGCCGCTTCGCTGGAGGGGTCGTTGCCGCCATAAACGCGTGCACTGCCCGCATGCAGATCTGCCGGCTCCGGCTTGTAAAGCACAGCTGCAGCGTCATTCATCGTCGCCTTCGCCTGCCTTAGCGGGCTCATGTCGTCCATGACCCAGAATGAGCGGCCGAAGGTGGCGATCACCAGCGATTTGTCATGGAACGCAAACCCTCGAATCTCTACGGGCGGCATGTTCAGCCGTAACGACTGCCACTGGTTGCCGTTATCGAATGAAATATACACACCCATGTTAGTGCCGCAGAACAACAGTCCCTTACGCACCGGATCTTCCGTAATTGACTCCAGATATTCATCCGAGGGGATGCCGTTGACGATCTTCGTCCACGCCTTCCCGCCATCGGTCGTGCGGTAAATGTACGGATGGTCGTCATTCAGCCGATGCCGGTCGACCGCCGCGAACGCCTCCTGTGGGTTGTAGTGCGAGGCCGCCATCTGGATGACCTTGCTCCAGGGAGTCAGATCCGGCGGCGTGACGTTGTGCCACGTCTGGCCGTCGTTGCGCGTCACCTGAATGTAGCCATCGTCAGTGCCTGTCCAAATCTCGTGCGGCAGAAGCGGCGACGGTGCAATCGTATAGATCACGCCCCAACGCGGCCCGTACGTCCGCTCGGCATAAGTCGTATCTTTGGCCGTTGTGGGATCGAGATTCGGCGGAATGCCTGGATCCTGGCGGGTGAGATCGGGGCTGATCTTACGCCACGAATTCCCGCCATCATCCGTCTGGAACAAAAACTGGTTGGCGAAGAAGAACTCGTGCTTGTCCGCCATTGAGAACGCCACTGGCAGTGTCCAGGTCTGCCGGAAGTTTTGCCCGGGATAGGCCAGCACTGGCGAGATACTCTGCCGTTCACCGGTGGACGCAATGCACTTGGCCACCGCGTTGCCGCCAAATATCTCATCCTTTGCCAGCGGATTCTCCGCTACGTCGCCGCTTTCTCCCCCAACGCATGCCGACTGCCACCCGGTACCGAAGGTGGCGCGGCCACCGTTCGGACCCGCACTCGCTGCGGAGCCACCATTGTTGTTGCTATCCTGCTGTGCGCCGTAGATCCAGTACGGCGAGCGGTTGTCGGTGGTCACGTTGTACAGTTGCGCCGTCGGCTGGTTGTTCCACGAACTCCAGCTCTTACCGCCATTGACGGTTACGATTGTGCCTTGGTCGCTCGCTAGAACCATATGGCTGTTGTCGCTCGGGTTGATCCATAGTTGGTGATAATCATCCCCGCCCGGAGCGCCTCGAAAGGCAGAGAAATTGGCGCCTCCATCGGTCGATTTGTACACTGTCGTGTTCATCGCGTAGAGCGTGTTTTCATCTTTCGGATCGACTGTGATCGACTCGAAATACCAGCCGCGATTCCAAATGCGGTTGTCGGTGTCCAGTAATTTCCAGGTCGCGCCGGCATCATCCGAGCGGTACAGTCCTCCTTCTTTGGCGCTCGCATCCACCATCGCGTAAACGCGGTCCGGGTCGGTTGGCGCCACCGCAACGCCGATGCGTCCGGGATGGGCCGGCAGCCCGTTCGTCAGCTGCGCCCAGGTTTTGCCGCCGTCGCTCGATTTATACAGCCCGCTGCCCGGCTCATTCGATGACGGATATACCGTCCATGGCGGACGCCGCGTCGCCCACATGGCCGCATAAATCACCTGTGAGTTGTCCGGATCAAACGAAAGGTCGATCGCGCCCCCGTTGTCGTTGGTGAACAAAACCCTCTTCCAGGTCACGCCGCCGTCCGTTGTTAAGTAGACCCCACGCTGCGGTGTGGCCGCATACATGTTGCCGAGTGCTGCAACGAAGACGCGGTTTGGATCATGCGGGTCGACGATAATGCGGCCAATCTGACGCGTCTTTTCCAGGCCTATGCGCGCCCAGGTCTTGCCGCCATCGGTCGACTTGAACATCCCATCGCCCAACGAGAACTGCGAGCGTGGATCATCTTCACCGGTGCCGACATAAATGATATTGGGGTCCGAAGGCGCTTCTGCGATCGCGCCGATCGACGCTACCGGTTCGTGGTCGAAAATCGGCTCCCACGTAGTGCCGTCGTTGTTCGACTCCCACACGCCGCCATCCACTGCGCCCATGTAGTAGGTGTCGGGGTGCTGGGTGCTGCCAGTCACCGCGACGGTGCGGCCCGCGCGAAAGGGTCCGGCCATGCGCCAGCGCATGCCGGCATAGAGTTCCGGGTTCACCTGCTGTCCAGCCACCGGCATACAAGCGGCCAGCACCGCCGCCAATCCCATTCCCAGCGCCCACAGATAACGACGAACCATGATTCCCTCTCATTCGTGGTGAGCTTGCCTTCGCAGTCTTGTTTTATAAAACGCGGATTATCGCACAAGCGGGCCTTGAACGTCTGAGCAGCCTCGCTTGCGGAACGACGCTCAGAGACAAACGCGGAATGGTCGCGGGAAACGGTTCAGTCGTTCGCTCTAATCCGGGGCCCACCCGGTGAACCCAGTTACCTAAAAGCAGCGCGACATGATCCCTTGCCGACGTTCAAAGGGTGCGGGCGAGTCCACACTCGCGACAGACGGTTCCCTCTGGGAACCAGTAAACCGCTTAAGTACTTAGCGAAGAGTGGTGGGCCACCAGCGACTCGAACGCGAAACCCGCTGATCCCTCGAAGCCTATGGTCTTGCTTCTAACCGCGTAGCGTTGCATCCAGTTCGGGCCGCATTCTGGAGGGTTTTGGACACCAAACGGACACCATGGTTCGGCTCCTTTCTCCCGGAGCCTATGGTCGTCGACAGACCACAGGCTCACGTCGAGAAGCCGACGTTGTTATGCAGTCATTCGGTCCACCGAAAGCGACGGCCCCGAGCGCAAGAGTCAGGACGGCAACAGCGGTGAATCCCGGTGACTTCAACAGCAGACGAAGGCCGTAGCGCAAATCCTGCCAAACGGTTTGCATCCGCGTCTCCCAAAGTCATGACCAAACGAATGACGTGATCGAGTCGGGCGGAAGCACGACCCTCAGCACGCGGGAGTTCAATCTGCACTGTACATGTTGCTCGGCATTGCTGCTGTTTGTGAGCACGAGCACGCGGCTCTTGTCAGGATTCTCAGCTGCGACGTGTTGAAGAGCAGGCAGTTCACCGGAGGAAGAAAAGACGTGCGCTCCTCTGTGAATCAGCTTGGAGTAGTGGGGAAAGGCGTAATAGTTTCCGCTGTAGGTGAGCTCTTTTGTTTTGGAGTCGACTGAGACGAGCCCTCCACGCCGCATAGGACGAGGCGGATTGGTGATGTCGGGCCGGCCATTTTCATCGAGGAGCAGGTTCCAAACGCAAATGCATCTCGCCCAGTTGCGAAGCATGTCGGTGAAAGCACTCGACCATCGGGTCCAGTCGGATCCATACGGTGGGAAATCGAAATGATGCGAAGGCGCGAAGAGGTGCGCGGGCGGTCCGCCCTCGGTAAAGTACATGTGTTTGTCGGGGAACATGTCGTGCACGCGAGTCATTGCATCCGGAGTTCCGATGTACGAGTGCCAAGCCACGCCATCCACATACTTGGCCACCTCTGGCTTGCTCAGTTCGTCGACAACGCGACCCCATAGATCGTAGTTGTGGTCAAGAATCCATATCTTCGTTTCCAGCGCCGCCTTTTCGAAAGCGGGCCCTAAGTGAAACGCCACGAAAGCCGCTTCCTGCTGCTGGGCCCACAGTGTGGCAGGAAAGTGGCCGTCCTGGTCGGTGTCTACCTCGTTGTTCACTGTGACGGCCTGCACCTTCACCCCTGAGTCAGCGTACGCCTGCAGAAACTTGACGAAGTACTGCGCGTGGGTGGCAAGCCAACGCTCCTTCATACAGCCGCCCAACATCGATCCGCCGCTTTTCATCCATCCGGGAGGACTCCAAACACAGGAGAACAGATAGAGATCGGGGTTAATCTCCTGGGCTTCGCGGAGAGCGGGGATAATCCAGGCGCGATCCTGGTCAATGCTGAAATGTGTTAAGGCGGGATCAGGCGCGGCCCCGTCGTCGTAACTGTACATCTTGGTCGAATAGTCGCTGGTTCCAATGCAGGTTCGTCCGATGGAAAGGCCCAGCCCTGACGGGCCATAGAGGTCAGATAGAAATTGGTGGCGCACATCCGCCGACAGCCGGCTCATGAGATAGCAGGAGGCGTCGGTGAAAGCGCCTCCAAAGCCGAGGACCTCTTGGAATGTTGTGGCAGGGTCGAGATAGATTGCCTTCGGCGACAACTCCTGTCCGGTTTCCCACTGCGGCGGGGATTGGACGGGTTGAAACTTTTCGAGAGCGTTCGTCCTCCAGGCGCGGACGGTGCCTGGAATGCTCTCGGATTCCACCTGGAGCGGCTGTGCATTAACGGTCGCAACGGCCGCGCTCAGCGATACGGTCAACTTGAGAAAGTCACGACGGGTCGTTTCCATCTATCTCTCCCTGGCAGGTCACGTCAATGAGAATCTACAAACCTCTTATCGAAATTAGCGGACGCGTGGTCTCACTCCTTGGTTTCTCCACTCAACCGACAAAAGCTCTGAACGGCATCAGCTTTCCCGCGGACTCGCCTTTGTGAGACGAAGGCGACTGATGCATATCACATTAGTGAGGGTCGATCAGCCGATTTCTTTCAGCGCTCGCGCGATCTGGAAAAGCGCACGAACAAACTTTTCCATGTCTGGCTAATCCTTCTCACCTGCGCCGATCGAAAAAAGGGAATGATGGGTTAGGACGAAGAGTGTTGCATGGTGTCTTCCGCCGAAAACCAGATCAATCGGGCGCTCCGGAACGTCAATGGTACCAATCGGCTTACCGGATTTGTCGAAGACTAGCACCTGTCCGGCGGCGATATACACGTTGCCGTTGCTGTCCTGCGCGACACTGGTGCCTCCCTGCTCGGCAAATAACTTAAGATTCGACAACGTTCCGTCCGGATCAACGACGGCGCTGTAGGTCTTTTCCTGATAGGAGTCGGTCACATAGGCGAGCTGACCTGGAACGGCATGCTCCAGACCGTATGAAACGATCACGTCGCCTGTCTTTGTTCCCCAAGCCATCTCTCCCGATACAAAATCGTTACCCGCGGGAATGAAGGTTGTGTGGTCGGGCGAAACATACTGATACGGTTTCTTCTCAGTGATCGAACCAGTCATGTCAGCGTTGAACGTCCAAGTGTCGGAAGCAACGAAGGCGGCCATGCCGGGCCTGTCAACTGCCGGTTCCGGCTTCACAAAGTGAATGTCCGTCTGTGCCGTGCCTGGGCGAAACCAATAAACGGTCCCCTTGCCCGCGTAAGACGTCACCATCAGGTCGCCTGATTTGTCGAAAGTGAGATTTACGGGTTGAAGCGGACTGTCGCGCACGATCACGGCTTCACGCGTCTCCGCCCACCAGCGGTAGATGCGCTGCCAATGCGCGTCAACAAAGTAGAGATTGCCGGCACTATCGACCGCCGCGCCGGAAATGCTGAAGAAACCGGTGGCCAACTTCGTAAGCTTCGCTCCGCGCGCGGCCACGGGAACAACAGTCGCCGGGCTTTGCTCGGGAGGTCCGCCGGTGAGATCGAGCCAGGAAAACTCTAGCGGCCGCACGTGGAACCGATACGTCTGGTCAAAAACAGAGTTGTCGAAGGGTACCTTACTGTTGCTGTAGACATGAATGTTGCGAAAACGGATGTCGCTGGAGTCAGAAACACGGACCGCATACGGAAAGGGCTGATAGCTGCTGATCACTCGATAACCGAAATAGTTCGCGATTGTAATGTCGTGTGAGCGATCGATCTCCAACGGCAACGCGAACGGGCCTTCTCCGCGTTCTTCCTCGGTTTGAAGGGCAAACAGTTCCCAATTCGAAACTCGATCGAGCTTGATCTCGTTCCGGACGTGATGTTCGCTCGACAATTGATAGACGTGGCCGGGCGTCGTCGTATTGGAAACATATAGTCCAGCTTGGGCGAACGTGTCGGGAGTCCAGATGTCGGCGAACGTGCCGCCTCCTCCATTCGTTACCCACAAACTCGGATACTGCGCGTCCCAGCGCCGCTGAATGTCAGGATCCGCAGTATGGTCATTGTTGTACGGATTTACCAAATTGGGGCCGGGGAAGTAAGTTCCGTGGCCTCCGAGAAAGCGCACGTCGTCCATCAGAGAATCCTTCCCAGCCATCCAGAGCGCACCGACAGCGCGATCGTTGATGCCTCCAGCATACAGACCGATGCCCGTCACAATGTTATTTCCACCTTGCGGGGCCTCCAGCAAGGGCTTGGGCGAGCCGGGGCCTTGGAAGGCGGGAGTCGAGTCGAGGATATCGAACTGCGTCGCGCTGGGATGAAACCCGATCAGAACCGTGTCCGGCCGAAGGCTAATCGTGTTGCTGACGATGTAGTCGCCTGATGGGATGTAAAGAACCCGATTTCCGTCGATTGCTTTTTGAATGACGGCCGTGTCATCAGTCTTGCCGTCGCCCTTTGCGCCGAGTGACTTCAGGTTGACCCATGAATCCTCTGGCGGTAGCGCGCGAATTGCCGGAGGAAGGGAAGTCGGCATCGCGCTCAACGCCGCTGCAACGTATTTTGTCGTAATCGCCGGTTGCGCTCCGAGGCGCGGCATTGTCAGCCCGTGCGAAAAAACGCGTACTTCGTAGACATTGCCCTTGCTCAATTCCTGCAGTCTACTCTGACGAAAGCCCGCGAAAACCGGCACGCGATCGCAAACGACTTCCTCCATGTTGATTTCTGTGTTCGCGGTGTTTTCCTCGCTGATCGTGATTGCGGGACCGCTGACGTTCTGAATTCGCAGATCCTTTGCCCACAGTTCATCGGGATGTCCTGCCTCGATTGAAACGGCTGCTGGCACATTGCTGAACGTGTCGTGGATCAGGGTCAGGCCGGCCTCATGCTCCTTGATCGCCGCGTAATGCTGGCCGTCAAAGCTGGAGTCGATCAGCGTGAATTGCCATCCAGGTGACGGCCTGCCAGTGATGATCCCGTATTGGCCGCCGTAAAAGTGCAGATCCTCACTTTCATTTCCCACGTCATAGAGGGCGGACAAAGCGGAGCCCAAATGGAAATCCATGTGCGTCAGAAAAGTGTGTTGTGCCGAGTGAAAGCGAACGCAGACGGCGCCCGGATTGCCTTTTCCGACCTCGAAGTCGATGTTGCTCAATGCAGTATAGAACGTGCCCGGATTGGCGTCAGGCACGAAGGCTGGAGGCACAGTTCCGGGAGAGGGCGTTGGATGGCCATTCGGGAAGCGGCTCATCAGGCGTTTTTCACCTTGTGGTGACGGCGTTCGCGGCCGGAAACCGGCGAAGAAGACCATGTATGCGGGACTAGCCTGGAAACCCGGCGTGTCGTCAGCAAGAACAAACACGGGACGTGTAGGGCCATAGCCAATCAGCCGAATCCCAGGCCACACAAACAACGTCCGCGTCAGTCGATATCGTCCCGAAGGAATGAAAAGAATGCCTTGACCGGTGGTCTCCTGCACTCGATTGATCGCTTCCTGGGTGGCCGCACTATCGTCGTCCTTGCCGTTGGCGTGCACAGGGAAATGGTCCGGCGTGAGGTAGATTGCCTGCGGATCTTCCAGCCTGCGCGGATAAACCGAGGTCCCTCCGAAAACAGGCGCAGCGATTATGGCGAGTGAGAATAGGATCAGCGCCGCTCTTTTCATCCATTATCCTCCGGGCAAATCCGCTTTGGACATGCCCGCTAACTACTCTTGACGCGGAGCCGCGGCCGCGCGTGTGCCCGCGTGCCGCACCGAAGGGAACTCCGGCACAAACGCACGTGCAGGGGCCGTCGATTTGCGCACGACCAATTGAGGCTCGATGGCGATCTCCGGAACGCACTCGGCGCCGCGCTCGATGCGGTCGAGGATCGTGCAGGCCGCCATTTCTCCCATCTGCTGAAGCGGTTGCCGAACAGTCGTCAGAGCAGGCCGGGCATAGGAGGCCGGCTGAATGTCGTCGAAACCAACGACGGAAACGTCTTCGGGCACGCGCAGGCCTGCATCTTGAAAAACCCGGATGGCCGCGATCGCGGAGTTGTCGTTGTACGCGAAAAGAGCAGTGAATGGCCGATTGCGGCGCAGCAACTTTTCTGCGAACGGGTATCCATATTCAGGAGCGGATGCAGCGTTACCCTCGGCGTTATCCAAGTCGACCACCAGTTCCGCCTGAATGCGCGTTCCCAGGTTTCGCGACGCATGGACGATGCTGCGCCAGCGGTCCGCAGCGTCCGAACTCGAATCCGGACCTTTCATGAAGGCGATGTCCCGGTGTCCCAGTTCATGCAGGTGCCGGAGGGCATAGAGCGCCGCGGTGCGGTGATCGATTACGATGTTCGTTACTCCATCTCCGGCTCGATGGCCCGCGATCGCTACCACCGGTACGGGGAGCGCGTGTGAAATCGAAGTATCGATCGTGATCAGGCCTTCAGCGCCGCGCTCGATCAGCAATCTCAAGTGGCTCTCGAGTAGCTCATCCTGATGGTGATGAACCGTCGTTAAGAAAAAAAATCCGCTCTCTCGCAGATACCGTTCGACACCACCGATGATCACCGATCCATACGGGTCGCCGATTTGTGCAGCGATGACCCCGATGGTGTAGGTCCGCTTCATGCGCAAGGCGCGCGCCCAGAAATCCGGCTTGTAGTTCAGTTCACGCGCGGCGGCGAAGATGCGCTGCTTCGTTCGCTCCGGCACAGAACGGCACGCCGGAGTGTTGTTCAGTACGGCCGAGACAGTTCCGGGAGTGAGTCCCACGTGTTTGGCGACCATCTTCAGAGTTGTACGCGTGCGGGAAGTAATTGCGTCGCGATTTGTTCGTAGCGTCATTCGGCATTCCGGTCGGAGCGCGTCGAAAACTGGGCGGCGGATCGTTGCCACTTCGGCCTCTCAAAAGATTTTGTCCGGCGATCTCCAAACTGCAAGCGCGCCCCCACTGCCCGTCCTATCCGGACAAATCAACTCTGCTTCGCGCCGTTAGTTGAGGTCCCGACGTGCGTCACCCTCCGATTATTCGCGGGCGCAGTCGACTTGCGGACGACCAACTCCGGCTCAATCGTAATCTCAGCAACGTACTTTGTCCGTCTTTCGAGGCGATCGAGCAGCGTTTTGGCCGCGATCTCTCCCATTTTCAGCAGAGGCTGACGCACGGTCGTAAGAGCCGGATTGATATACGCGGCGTTCTGAATGTCATCAAAGCCGACGACCGAAATGTCTTCCGGGACACTTAGGCCTGCTTCCTCAAATGCAAAGATCGACCCGATGGCAGAGATGTCGTTGTAGGCAAACAATGCGGTGAACGGCTCCTGTTTGGCGAGGAGCTGTTTGGCAACCGGGTACCCCAGATTTGGGGTGGGATCGACGCCCTGGAGTTGCATCACCAGTTCAGGCCGGATGCGCAAACCCAGCTTCGCTGCGGTTTCGCAAATCGCCCTCCAACGTTCATCGGAGTCGGAGCTCAACTGCGAGCCCTTCATGAAAGCGATTCTTTCGTGCCCCAAATCGACGAGGTGTTTCAGGGCGACAAATGCGGCGCGGCGGTGATTGAGAATTACGTTGGTGACTCCTTTGAACCGCCGATGGCCAGCAATTGCAACAGTGGGCAACACCGGCTCTTCGGTCAGGACTGTGTCGACAGTGATGAAACCTTCGGCGCCACGCTGACGCAGCATGTGGGAATAAGTTGCCAGGAGTTTAGGATCATGACGGTGTGCGACGGTAAGAAAGAAGAAGTTGTGACCGCGCAGGTAACGTTCGATCCCGCTGATGAGCAGCGAACCATACGCGTCGCCAATTTCTTCCGCAATGACTCCGACGGTGTAGCTCTTCCTCACTTTCAGCGAGCGTGCGAAGAAATTAGGATGGTAGTTCAGCTCGCGCGCTGCTTTGAAGATCCGTTTCTTGGTTTCGTCGGGAACTGAGCGCGCAGCGGGTGAATCGTTCAGGACGTGCGAAACAGTGCTGGCCGTGAGCTTAACCCGATCCGCAACCGCGCGGAGCGTCACGGGTCTCTTGTCGCTGCGATGAGGCTTGTGTGTGGACCGTTTCATCCCGTTCTCCCGAACAGGAGCGTGATTTCAACAGGGTGCCGAGTGAGTGGGACGAAATTCGTCGCGCATTATATCCCAGGCCAATCGAAAGGGAAGTGCAAATACGCCTTCAAAACCCCTTTAGAACAACGATGTTTTTCTTCTTGACATTGGTCTCGATCCGGAGCTAAATCTCCGGCTACGTCGGGAGCGGTCTAGAATAACGATGTTTCTAGTTTTTGTGCCTGTTAGGCGAAACCGCAAGTCCCGCGCGCTTCAAGGGTGGCCTAATTCTGGGTGGAGGATGCGAATGAGGCAGATTTGCCGTTTCGTATTTGCGCTTTGCTTGGTTGTGTGCCTGGCGAAGCCGGCTCTTTCACAAAATCGAAGCACGGGCGAATTGCGCGGAGTTGTGTCGGATTCCTCCGGCGCAGTGCTGCCAGGTGTAACAGTCACCGTACTCAACATCAACACGGGAGTATCGGCAACATTCGTCACCAACGGCGACGGGTTGTTCGACACGGTTTCAACTCCAGCCGGCTCCTACCAAATTACATTTGAGAAGGCGGGATTCAAGAAACAGGTGGTCGGGCCAATAACCCTGGAAGTGAACACGATCACGGAAAACGCCACCCTCGAAGTCGGCGCGGTAAGCGAAGAAGTGAAGGTCAGTGCGCAGGGCGCTCCGCTTCTCGAGACGGAAAGCGGTCAGCAGGCTTCGACTTTTGATTCCAGAACCCTCACGGAGCTACCCCAGGAGGGCGGTGGCATTACGGGCGCCGACTGGGCTGCTTTCAACATTTATCTGCCGGGCGCTGGAGGCACAACGCAGGGAAGAGTCTCGCTGGGCGGAGGCGCTTGGAACGCTGGTGACGCGGTTTCGATTAACGGCAACCTGCCAAACTTCGGCAACTTCCTTCAGGACGGGGCCAGCACCCTACTGCCGGCGAGCTACAACAACGACGATGAGATCTTGGATACCATCGCTGAAGTTCAAGTCAACACATCGTCCTTTTCGGCACAATACGGCATGGGAGGAGTCGTATTCAACCAGGTAAGCAAGAGTGGAACCGACGATTGGCATGGGTCCGCGTATGAGTATTTCTCCAACGACGCGCTAAATGCCAACGGGTATTTCAATAAACAGCAACCTAAATTGATTACAAATCCGCTGAATCCAAGCGGGCCGGAAATTGCTAACCCGGCGGCTAAAGTGCCGTATTTGCGGTACGACCAGTTTGGTGGGTCCGTCGGCGGGCCAATTATCAAGAACAAGTTTTTCTTCTTCTTTGATATCGATAGGATCGTCAATAACAGCGCTGCGAGCGGCTACGTTACGGTCCCCACCCCCCAAATGCAGCAGGGTGATTTTACCGGGATGTATCCCATCTATGATCCGCTTACCACAACAGGGGCCGGTGCGACCCTTACTCGTGCCTCGTTCGCCAGCGAATGCGGCGGCCTAAACATGATTCCGAATGGCACCAACTGCGGAGGCGCTCCCAGCCGAATGGATTCGGTAGCCACGGCCATTATGAATTCCAAGTACGGCTGGCCCACGGCACCCCAAGGCGTAGGAACATGCGCGCCCGCCCCATATCAGAACGAATGTACAAATAACCTCTTCCTGTCGCATATCAATCCCTCCCCGGTCCACCGTTATTTCGGGCGGTTGGACTACAACGTGAGCGACAAGAACCGGATCATGTTCTCGATCAGCCAGAAAGATAACCCAGGGACCGACAACGGCCTGTTTAGCTGTCCGCTGGATTGCGGCAGCGGGGACGTGGACGGTTACAACACGCAGGTCACCGATACCTGGACGATCAGTCCGACGGTGGTGAACGAAATTAGAATGGGTTATACCAAGCAAGGCAACTGGTTTCAGTCCCAGTCCATCGGATTGGACCCCGCAACAGCATTTGGCTTGCAGGGTACCCATTTTAATCAACTCCCCTTTATTGGCAACCAAAGCATCTATGGCGGATTCGGTGGTCCGGACGCCGTGAACACTTTGTCGCCCGCCACAGACGCCATTTACATCGAGAACTCGTTTGACCCATCTGATGTGGTGACACTGGTGCGTGGCAAGCACGTTCTACATTTCGGAGTTGAGGTGCTGATCAGTGAGGGCAACACCACAGCTTGGGGATCCAACAGCGCCGGCAACTATGGCTTCAGCGGACAATACACCGCGGGCACCAATCCAGACGGAACACTGAACACTGGAACCGCTGGCTCGGGCTTCGCGGATTTCCTGCTCGGCAACGTCAATTCGTGGTCTGCACAGAATCAGGGGCTAACCGGCATGCGGCTGAAGAGCCCGCAGGCCTTCGCTCAAGACGATTGGAAAGTCAGGCCGAATCTCACCGTCAACTTGGGCTTGCGCTGGGAGGGGAACACGGGCATGAGCGAGGAACACAACCGCCTTGGTGATTTCGACCAGAATCTGATCAATACGGTCGGTCCTTTCGCTGGAACTGCGGGCTCGCTATGGTTTGGCGGTCAGAATAATCGAACGACGCTGCAGAAGCCGGTTTGGGACATCTTCCTCCCGCGGGCAGGATTTGCCTGGCAGATCAAGCCCGATACCGTCATCCGGGGTGGTGGAGGGCTCTTCGCCTATAACTACAGCATGGATCTCTATGGTGGTGAGGGCGGTGGGCAAATGGGGTTCGGCGCTACCTTCCAGGGCAGTAACAGCGATCCTGATGCTGCTGCGGGCGACACGGGCTGGATTGCTGGGACCGGCAACAGTACGCCGCTCTATTTAAGCTCGAGCGCTGCGATGATGGCCAACGCCCTGCCGTACATTCAGGGTTCGAGGAGCCCGGCATCCTACGTCACCAATCCCGTCTATAATCCACCTTATGAACCCTATGACATTAGGCCGGGAGAGATCTGGGAATGGACGCTCTCGGTCGAGCATCAGTTCGCGAACAACTTTGCAGTGTCGACTGCTTACGTCGGCAGTCACGGGATGAATCTGCAATACCTTACGGACCTGAACCAAATTACCGACCCGGCCCTGCTGAACGCCAACGATATATCGGCCTGCAACGGGGCGACCCCAGCATCGATTGCCGCGAGCCCCACCTCCTGCGCCCGGCCATATCCAGCGTTTGGAAGCCTTTCTGGATCAAACTTCAACAGCATCTCCAATTACGATTCGTTGCAAATCTCGTTGACCAAGCGGTATTCCTACGGGCTGAGTTTCAATGTCAACTACGCCTGGTCGCACATGCTGGATGATCAGGACTCGGCCGGATGGGGCAGCACTGCGGGGGCCCAAGTTTGGCAAATCGGAAACGATCCCAGGTCTAACTACGGCAATTCAAACTTCGATATTCCGCAAGCTTTGAAAGGGACCGCGATATACGAATTGCCGTTTGGCATCGGCAAAGCCTACATGAACCACAATGCCATAGCTGACGCTGTGCTTGGCGGATGGCGCTTGTCGGGTACGTTTGTCTATCAGGACGGCACTCCATTCACGGTGTTGGACAATGGCGTCAATGACTATTCTCAGGCGGGCAATGTGTTTGCCGATCCGATTAAGGGTGTTTCGCCCCATTCAGGCACCTGCTCCAACAGCTCGGCGGTAGGAACGCTGAACTGTTGGTTCAACCCCGCAGCCTTTGAGACTCCGGCGCAGCAGGGTAACGGGGTGTTCGGGACTGGAGGCAGGAACACGCTCTTCGGCCCGAAATTGTCCGATATTAACCTGTCTTTGGCGAAGACCTGGCGTTTCAGGGAACGACTCGGGTTCACGCTTCGAGCAGACGCCACGAACGCCTTGAACCATCCGAGCTTTACGCTACCGAATAACGACGTGAGCAGTTCCGGTGTGGCTACGATCACGGGTGTTTCGAATGCCGCACGTCAACTACAACTGGTCGGCCGGTTAACCTTCTAACACCCAGTCGGGCGCTCGCGTGACGAGGGACGGTGCCACCCGCCGTCCCTTTTCGTTCTTGCTGCTGCAGCAACTAAGCGCCAAATTTGATCGCTAAAGATGCGTGAACGATTGAGCATTCGCAGTTCGCCGTATAATGTAAGCCATGAAATTCAGCGCTTTCGTAGTCTTATTGTGGGCTGTTTCGATTTTTTCCCCGCTTCCTGCCGCCGCTCAATCTGACAGCACCCAGCAGCAAGTTGCGTCGCATGCGCAGAAAGCGGCGGAATATCTGCGTCAGAAGAAGCCCGCTCTGGCGGCCCCCGAATTCAAGGCAATTGTTGAGCTCGAGCCCGACAATGTGGACGCGCGCGCGAATCTCGGCGTACTGCTCTTTTTTCAGGGAAAGTATACGGATGCGATTCCCCAATTGCACGAGGCGCTGAAGTTAAACGCCGACCTGCCGAAAATTCAGGCACTGCTGGGAATCGCGGAGAAACGCACAGGCGACCTTACCGCGGCTCGTACCGATCTCCAGGATGCTTTTCCCAAAGTGCAGGACAAGAAGATTCGAGTCGAAACAGGCATGGAGTTGGTCGAAGTCGACTCTGTGATCGGGGATCTCGGCATGGCTGCCGAAATCGTAAACGTTCTGCGTCGGCTC
>DASUJR010000417.1:0-6149 GCA_036279175.1 Candidatus Acidiferrales bacterium
TTCGCATTGCGCCGGATGACGCGGCCGATCAAGTGAATCAAAATCAACCATTACTTAAGATCGCGCGCGCACTCGGCGCCAACTTGCTGGTTCAAGGCACGTTGCAAAGCGCCGGCGATAAGATGCGGATCATCATGAGCATCCAGGATGTAGCGGACAACAGACAGCTTTGGACGCACGAATTCGACGGGGTTGTGGGCGATTTATTTACGCTCGAGGATCAGATTTATGCGCAGCTGATTGCGGGATTGAATGTGAATCCGACAAATGACGAGCTGGCGTCGGCAGAAGCACGCCCGACAAACAACGTCGCTGCCTACGATTTGTATTTGCGCGGGCGGAATTCTTTGCGCGGGCACGACAGCAAGAGCATCCAAGCCGCGCTCGACTACTTCGATCAGGCGCTGAAGACGGATCCGGGATTCGCGCTTGCCTTTACCGGGCTTGCGGACGCCAGTTTGCGAATGTACAAGGTCCAAAACGACCCGCTGTGGACGCAAAAGGCACTGGTGGCCGCTCAACGGGCGCAGCAACTGAATGACAAGCTGCCGGAAGTCCATGCCACCCTCGGCAGTGTGTATGCCGCCACCGGGAAATATTCGGAGGCCGTAGCCGAGTTGAACCGCGCTCTCTCGCTTGCTCCCAACTCGGACGAATTTTATCGACGAATAGGGGAGGTATACCTCGAGAGCGGCAACAATGCCGAGGCGGTCGCGACTTTTCAGAAAGCAATAAAGCTCAACCCGTACTACTGGGTGAACCAGAACGCACTGGGAAGAGCCTATGCGCATTTGGCGGACTACCCAAGGGCTTTGGATGCGTTTCAGCAGGTGGCCGTGCTGGAGCCCGATATCGATGCGGGGTTCGAGAACGTCGGCAACATGTACTTGCAACAGGGCAAGTATG
Source organism: Candidatus Acidiferrales bacterium (assembly GCA_036279175.1). Lineage (GTDB taxonomy): Bacteria > Acidobacteriota > Terriglobia > Acidiferrales > UBA7541 > Palsa-295. The sequence goes on from DASUJR010000417.1 coordinate 907, forward strand.
AACAATCGATCCCGTACTTCCAAAAGGCTCTGCAGATTGAGCCCTACTTTACGACTTACTCGAATCTGGGCACCTCATACTTCTTCCTCAAGCAGTATGCAAACGCAGTCCCGATGTTCGAGAAGGCGGCTGCGCTGAACCCGAAAGATGCCGACGTGATTTTGAATCTTGCGGATGCTTATGCAGGAGCCGGGCAGCCGGATAAGGCTCGGGCGACATATCAACAAACCATCGCTGCAGGGTTCAAGGAACTACAAACCAACCCACAGGATGCCGGCGTGATGGTGGACATCGGTTTGTCCTACGCAAAGATCGACAACGGGGCGCAGGCTTTGAAATTCATCCGGCAGGCCCGGTCGATCGACAAGACGAACGTGGACTATATCTACGCGGAAGCGCAAGTCCACGCAATCCTGAAACAAGTTCCCGAGGCGTTGAAGTCACTGCACGAAGCCTTTGAAAAGCACTATCCCGCCGAATTCGCCGCTGGAGATGACGACCTGAAAAACCTCAACGGGAACAGCCAGTTTGCTCAGCTAATCAAAGAATATTCAGGGACGCGGCATTAGCCTGGCTGGTCTTGAAGAGGGAACTGAAGCGCAATTGCAACGAGGGTGGAAAAACAGACCGGCAGTCCACGACTGCCGGTCCGATGTATCTTGAGGATTAAGCCTGACTGGAAAACCCGCAACGCCGTTTTGTACAGGCGAATAGCAAACCGAAACCGAGGAAGTACAAGATCGCCGTGCTCGGCTCGGGAGTCAAGTCAATGACGCCGTTCGTACATCCTCCATCTGTGCATACGAAGTCGGACGGCAGGTCCAGGTCCAAGTAGCCGCCCTGAGAGCCTATCGTAACCACCTCGCCCGGTGAAAGCGTCATTCCCCAGAAGTATGCTCCCAAGAATTGAACTGGCGGGGGCTGACTCACGATTACCTGGCACGTAATACTTGGCGTATCAGAGCCGCATGTGTAGCTCAAACCGTCCGGAACTGGCTGTGGCGTCAAGAACTCCAAGGGGTCGTCCGAAGTGTAGGTGGCCGAAGCCCGGCCCGTGTAAGTCAAATTCACGCAGTACGCACCCTGGGGGCAGGAGGGGTCGTTCAGAATCACCTTCGGATCGGGCGGCGCGACCGTGCCGGTCGTCGAATCGGCATGGGCCGCCACTGCTACGATCCCCAAAATCATCAGCAAACAAGCAAACTGGGCCACTCGCTTCATCCTTGAGCCTCCGTCAGAACATTTCTCGCTTCTCGTTTCGACTGCGGAGCCTATACCTTCAGCGAGGGTAACCCTCGCCTGAATAAGGCCAGCGCTTGTACACATGCGATCCGCACCAACCCCGATTAGTGCTTAGCACGCGCAATTCCAGGCTACGTAGAAGCCTAAGTGCCACTGTTTTCAACGAATTTGACGTCTTTGGGCTAGGAATACAGGTCGATACAAGAAAGCATGTACTCGTTACATGCAATGGCTTACACATCGTGTGACAGAGAGAACCAATCAAGCGGGTCCCGATTGTATGCTGCCGAAGTCATTGCCTGCGGTCTGCAAGCATTCTTTCTGAGAAACGATCCGCCTACAAAATCGGTTCTAGCGATCGTAAATCGTGAGATAAAAGGCAAGGTCTAACCGCCGAATTCCAAGAGGACGGTTCATCGATGGACAAAGAACGGCTGTTCGGCACTTGGAAACTAGTTTCTGCTTCCAGCACGAGTTCTTCGGGGGACAAAGACGGGGCGCCCTACGGTTCCAATCCTTCAGGCTTGCTCACATATGGCCCCGACGGCCGAGTCAGCGCGCTGATCAGTTATGACGGTCGAAAGCCGCTCTCGCCCAGTGCCTCGCCTCAAGATAAAGCCGGGGCCTTCGATACATTCATTGCGTACGCCGGGCGATATACATTCGATGGCGAACGGGTGGTCCATCACGTCGAAGTCGCTTCGATCCAAAACTATGCGAACCGGGATCTTGTTCGCGGTGTCAGATTCGAGGGAGATCGGATCATCCTGACCACACCACCGACACCTATAAACGGTAAAGTGCAGACGGTTGAGCTGATTTGGCAGCGTATTGGGGCGGGCGCGCCGTGAACGCCGGCGTCACAGGGTGACTCGAAGAGCTTTCAAACCTCTAAACCCAAATGTCGGCGCCCATTCGGGCCGTGGGCCGGTGAGCCGCATTTGGGGGAAGCGCTGAACCAGTTTCATGAGCGCGACTTGCCCTTCCATTCGTGCGAGTTGATTCCCAATGCAGAAATGCGGACCGGCGCTAAAGGCGAGATGTTCATTCTTGGTCCGCTTCAGATTCAGCCGGTCGGGGTTGTCAAACTGCTTTGGATCGCGATTTGCGGCACCGAGCATACATAGGATCGACCAATTCCTTGGAATGCGTCGCCCACAGATTTCCATGTCCTCTTTCAAAACACGCGAGGTGAACTGTACGGGACTCTCGTATCGGAGAAGCTCTTCGACCGCCGATCGGATGATCTCCGGATGATCTCGCAATTCGGCCATCTGATCCGGATTGCGCAACAAGGTATACATGCCGTTTCCGATCAAATTTCGAGTCGTTTCATGCCCCGCAAACAGCAGGGCGGTGCACTGCGCGAAAAGCTCGTCTTCGGTGAGCACTTCACCCTGTTCTTCGATGTCGATCAACAGGCTGATCAGATCGTTGCCCTTATTGCGACGCCTTTCCGCAACGGCCGTTCGAAAGAACTCGTTCAATCGAACGAGAGCCGCTTGGCCTACCTGCGCTTGCTCGACGGTCGGAGTGGGAGTGCCACGAAAACCCGCGACCGCCCGCGACAAGTCGACGAGCATGTCGTTCAATTCCTGCGGTATTCCTAACAGTTCCAGAATGATGCGCACAGGCAATGGGTTTGCGAATTCACCGGCGAGCTCGGTCTCCGATCCGGGTCGAAGCTGGCTGAGCATTCGATCCACTATGGCCTCGACTTGAGGTCGGAGCGCTTCGATCACTCCCGGCGCGAATCCCTTATTGAGGAGTTTGCGCAGGCGCGTGTGCTCCGGCGCGTCCATGAAAATCATCCACAAACTAAAGAGATGCGCGAGTTCCTTGAATTCAGACTGGCGTTCGAGCGGCAAAGGCAGGACCAGCTTGTGTGCGCGCTTGGCCGACAACCTTGGATCCTTGGCAATCGCGGAGCACTCCGCGTGTCCAAAGATCGACCAGACCGCCGCCCCGTTACCGCCGACATCGAGGTAGTGCAAGGGGCCCTCGGCGTGCAATCGTGCGTACGTCGGGTAGGGGTCCTGCAAAATTTCCGGCGTAAAGAGCAGCTTTCTTTCCTGCGGTATAACGTTCGGCAAGTCGAGCTCCTAGCGAAAGGTGATCGGCTGAGCAGAGGCTATCAAAATACTACGGGCGAGTTTACCATACGGACTCATGCCGCAGGTTTGGGCGTAAGTGATTTTCTGAATCGAGGGAGCGTTATGGTGTCAAGTCTGGAAAACAAAGTGGCGCTGGTCACTGGTGGCACATCTGGTATCGGACGAGATGCGGCCGTGCTTTTTGCAAAGGTGGGCGCGCGAGTGGTGGTGGCGGGGCGGCGCGAGCAGGAAGGCGCGGAAACGGTCGAACTGATCCGGGCAGCCGGCGGCGAAGGTGTGTTTGCAAAAACCGACGTGAGCAAAGCCGCGGAAGTGCAGGCAGCCGTTCAGAAAGCGGTCGAGAAATTCGGTCACCTGGACATTGCGTTCAATAACGCCGGCGTGGAAGGTACCTGGGTGCCCATCACTCGGCAGTCCGAAGAGGACTGGGACCGTACTATCGCAGTCAACTTGAAGGGGGTGTGGCTGAGCTTGAAATACGAGATTCAGCAGATGCTCAAGCAACGATCAGGCGGAGCAATTGTAAATATGGCTTCAGTGTTGGCTATGGTCGGCTCGGCGGGCGCAGCGGCATACACTGCCAGCAAGCATGGAGTAATCGGGCTAACAAAAGCGGCGGCCCTTGAAACGGCGCGTCAGGGGATCAGGGTCAATGCCATATGTCCAGGCACGGTCGAAACGGCAATGGCCGACCGGCTGTTCAGCCCGCCCGAGGTTCACAAATTCGTACTCGGGTTGCATGCTGTTGGGCGCTTTGCTAAATCGAGCGAAATTGCCGATGCGGTGGTATGGATGTGCTCCGACGCGGCCTCGTTCATGACCGGCCAGGCTCTCGTTCTCGACGGCGGATTCCTGGCGGGACCGCATTCGGCCTGAGCGATCCGTTCGCCAGCGAGGCGTTCCCGACTAAGGAATTGCGATTGACCATTGGGGCGAATATCCGCTTTCATTCCCGCTGCCATCCACCGCTGTAACAACGTAGTAGTAAGTGGTGCCATTCTGCACCGTTCCGTCGACGTACCCAAGCGAAGTAGCGACTCCCGAATTGATTCTCACATAACCGCTGCCGCTAATCGTGCTGCGATAGACGTTGTATCCCGCGACTCCGGACGAGGGGCTGGCCGTCCAAGTGAGGGACACGGAATAAGCAGTTCCCTGAGTCACGGTCAGAGTGAAACTGGCGGTAGCAGTATTCGCGGGAGAACTCGAGTCGGTCACTTTCGCAGTGAAGGTAAACGCTCCCGCTGCTGTCGGCGTTCCTGAGATATCTCCGGCCGTTGACATCGTGACGCCAGTTGGCAAGGAGCCCGATGAAATGGTCCACGTGTATGGCGTGTTTCCGCCGCCGGCGTAAAGGAACGCAGAGTACGCGGTGTTCGTCGTACCGTTCGGAACCGACGTGGTCGTGATGGTGAGCGGCACGCCAGCGACGGCGATACTGAGCGATTTCGTGGCGGTGCTGCTGCTGGCATCGGTGACTTTGACGGTGAAGGTCGAAGTGCCTGACGTAGTAGGCGTGCCGGAGATGGCGCCCGACGAGGAATTCAGACTGAGTCCTGCGGGCAGCGAACCGCTGCTGACAGCCCATGAGTAAGGCGTTGTGCCGCCGGTTGCCTGAAGCGAAGCGGAGTAGGTTGTGCCGGCCGTGCCGCCTGAGAGGGATGAAGTTGAAACGGAAAGTGTTGGCGTGGCGGCAGCGACGGCGATGCTGAGCGATTTCGTCGCGGTGCTGCTGCTGGCGTCCGTGACCTTCACCGTGAAGGTGGAAGTACCTGACGTAGTAGGCGTGCCCGAGATGGCGCCCGACGAGGAATTCAGGCTGAGTCCTGCGGGAAGCGAACCGCTGCTCACAGCCCATGAGTAAGGCGTTGTGCCGCCGGTTGCCTG
>DASUJR010000418.1:0-5518 GCA_036279175.1 Candidatus Acidiferrales bacterium
CGGCCAGTCCCGCGACGGGCTCGCATAAGGCGCACGAGCTGGAGCAGCACACGCTGCTGACACTTGCCTTCGCCAGTCCGAATAAACACTGAGGTTGTTGGTCACCCGAGGGCGGGTCTCAGAACCCGCCCGCTGTCGCCACGTTAAGCAACGGTGCGAACGGAAGCCTCCGCGCTGAAGACGGCGGCGCCCCCCAAAACCGAAATGAACCGAAAGCAGATCCCTCACCCTACAGGCGCGCTTGAAGCTCGACTATTCCCGCGAACAACGCGGGACTGGGTTCCCACCTCAGCACGCGAACAACGGCGTGCCCGGGCCCCGGGGTTCGGGATGACAGCCTGGGTGGCTGAATTAGCATTGGCGCAAAAGCTGCTTTTCGTTTACATTCCGGCGAGTCAGTTATCGCGAACGCCTAATGCGAATCACTCCCTTCGAACTTGAACGGTGGCAATCGGTTTGGGAGAACCGCGTCGAGCTGAACATTTCGGAGAGCGGCGTCCATCCGCTTAGCACAGCAGAACTGGTTGGCGATAACGAGATGTTGCAGCGCGTGCTCGCCGTTCCGCAAGGCTATCCACAGACGAACGGCAGCGAAGAACTGCGTTCGCGGATTGCCGCGCTGTATCCGGGCGCGCGAGCCGAAAATGTGCTCGTAACCTGCGGCGGCTCCGAAGCGAATTTCGTCTGCACTTGGGCCCTGATCGAACCGGGCGACGAAATCGTTTTCATGAAGCCGAATTACATGCAGATCGCCGGCCTGGCGCCGGCATTTGGCGCAACAGTCAGGCCGCTATGCCTGCACGCTGAGCACAGCTGGGGCTTCGATCCGGACGACCTGAGGCGCATCGTCACGCCAAAGACGCGCATGATCGCAGTGTGCAATCCGAATAATCCGACGGGGGCGGTGCTGGACGCGGCGCAACGTCAGGCTATTGTCGACGCCGCATCGCAAGTGGGCGCGTGGATTCTGGCCGACGAGGTTTATCGCGGCGCGGAATTCGACGGTCGGGAGACGCCAAGCTTCTGGGGCGCATACGACCACGTGCTTTGCACAGCAGGTCTATCGAAGGCTTATGGTTTGCCGGGATTGCGAACCGGCTGGGTTGTCGGCCCGCCTGACATCATTGAGCGACTGTGGGGCTATCACGACTATTCAAGCATCGCGCCGAGCGTGCTGACGGATCGGCTCGCATCGATTGCGCTCGATCCGAATCGCCGCGACTGGATTTTGAACCGGACGCGAACAATTTTGCGGCAGAATTATCCGGTGCTGAAAAAATGGCTCGACTCGCATGCGGATCGTTTTTCGCACATTCCGCCGAAGGCTGGCGCGATCGCGTGGGTCGGGTTGCGGCGTGGAGAGAACTCCGCGCAAATGGCTGAAGAGCTTCGCGCGCGGAAGAGCGTGCTGATCGTTCCCGGCGAGCAGTTCGGCGCTGAGTCGTACTTGCGGTTTGGTTTTGGCGGCGATGTGGGGCAACTGAAGCAAGCCCTGGCGTGGTTGGACGCATATCTTTCTGAGCGCGACTGAGTTTCAAATTTCGAAAACATTTGCTTGAGGTGGCTAGGGTGTAGCAGCGAAGCAAAGTACGGGCGCAGCAAGCAGCGCCCCTACGTAGCACCATCGTTAGGGCCAAGGCAGCACTCCTACAGCGCACCATCGTTAAATGCCAAGGCCGGTAGCCGATCGAGAAGATGACAATTCGAAAATCAGAATCTGGCGCGCCACAAGATACAGTTTCCAGGGGTGCATTCCGTTATCTGACGACGGTCGGCCTGCTGCTCTTTGCCCTCGGCATTGCGGCTCGCGTCGTTTTCGGCGCTCACGGTTGGATCTTCGCTGTTCGCTGGCTTGGACTGGCCGCTCTCTGCGTCGACGGCTGGCACAGAAAGTCGCTTACCTACTGGATTTTCGTGTCGATGTTTCTCGGCGCGGAACTTGGCCTCGATAACCCGCATCTTGCCGAGCATGTCCGCATTCTGAGCGACATTTTTCTGAGACTGATCAAGGTTATCGTCGCGCCGCTGATTCTGGGCACGCTGATCACCGGAATCGCGGGCCACGGCGATGTGCGCGGCGTCGGACGCATCGGCTGGAAGAGCCTGGTTTATTTCGAAGTGGTCACCACGATCGCGCTCTTCATCGGAGTGGCTGCGATCGACTTCAGTCATGCCGGAAGCGGCCTCGCCGTTGCCGCTTCGGCCCACGCTGCCGCACAAGCTCCGGCGCCGATGAATTGGAGCAATTTCGTCCTTCACATTTTTCCGGAGAACATTGCGCAGGCGGTGGCGCAGAACGACATCCTGGAAGTCGCGGTGTTCGCGATCATGTTCGGCATCGCGCTGGCGTTGGTGCCGGAACAAAAGCGCAAACCGATGGTCAGTTTCTGCGACTCGCTTACCGAGGCGATGTTCAAGTTCACGAATATCGTGATGTACTTCGCGCCGTTCGGAGTGGGCGCGGCGATGGCGTACACCATCGGCCACCTGGGATTCGCGGTCTTCGTTCCGTTGCTGAAATTGTTGCTGACAGGATACGCGGCATTGGCGATTTTTCTTTTCGTCGTGCTACCGCCCATCGCGATGCTTGCTCGCGTGCCGATACGCGCTTTCTGGAACGCTGTCGCCGAGCCCACCACCATCGCCTTCGCCACGAGTTCGTCGGAAGCCGCTCTGCCGCTCGCCATGGAGCGGATGGAACAGTTCGGCGTGCCGCGCCGCATCGTTGCGTTCGTGATTCCCGCCGGGTACAGCTTCAATCTTGCCGGTTCGACGGTCTATCTCGCGGTTGCTTCGGTGTTTTGCGCGCAAGTGGCGGGCATTCACATGTCGTGGTCGCAGCAATTGTTTATGGTGTTCGTGCTGATGCTGACGAGCAAGGGAATCGCCGGCGTGCCGCGCGCGGTGATCGTCGTGTTGCTGGCGACAGCCGCGACGTTTCATCTCCCCACTGAGCCCATCTTCATGATCCTTGGCATCGACGCGCTGCTCGATATGGCGCGCACCGCCATCAACGTGATCGGCAACTGCCTTGCGTCCGCCGTAGTGGCGCGCTGGGAAGGCGAACTCGGGCCGCGAAATCCCGAGCCCGTCGCCATCGCCTCGGCGACGAAATAAAGATCGCAACTCGCAAGTGTTAAACTGCGATGCCGTGGGGAACCCGGGCAACTCGACTGGCTATGAGGACGTTGCCGCAGAGTTCATATCGGGACGCGGTAGCAGCAGTTCGGGCATCGGAGTCTCCGTTGTAGCTGATTGGTCCAAGACCTTGCCTCGGTCCGCAAGCGTTCTCGATGTGGGATGTGGAACCGGCGTACCAATCTCGCAAGTCTTAATCGAGTCCGGTTTCGAGGTGTACGGAGTGGACGCCTCACCCACGATCGTGGCAGCATTCCGAGCGCGTTTCCCAAACGTTCCCGTAGAGTGTGCTGCTGTAGAAAATTCAGATTTTTTCGCGCGAACTTTTGATGGCGTGGTTGGCTGGGGGTTGTTCTTTCTGCTCGATGCCGAAGTGCAACGCCGGTTGATTGAGAAGATTGCAGTCGTGCTGCGAAGCGGTGGTAGGTTGTTGTTCACGGCTCCGAAGGAGAGCGGTTCTTTCCCGCCCGACATCATGACCGGACGACCTCAATTCTCCCTGGGTTACGAGGAATACCGAAAAGCGCTGGATGCTCACGGCATGTCGTTAGAAGGAACGGCTGTCGATATAGGCGGAAACCACTACTACTTCGCACGGAAGTTGTGATTCCGGTCCGCTGCCGTTAGTGTCAGCGGTGGGGGCAGCCGGGCCAGCAACAGGGCGGCGCATTCCTTCCTTCAATTGCGTGCGCACGCGCTCGACGTGCTGCCTTCGAGTTTCCGGTTTTTTGACGGAGATAACCCAGCAGATCCACTCGTTGCGCGCGAGCGGCGTAATGTCCTCCCACTTTGCGCGCGCTTCCGCGTCGGAGAGGAGAGCTTTTCGTAGATCTGTGGGCAGCTTGTGTGCCGGCCCAGCGGAAATGACGGTCTTAGCCATCGAGGGCATTGTACATCGGTCCCGCTTTGCGGTGCGGCAGCTTGTTTTGTCGTGATCCGGGCGAACGGCTGCCGCTTTGACCGTGCTCCGTTAGCGACGCGGCTGGTGCGATGCCAATCGCGGACAAAATGCAGGAGGCAACGGAGGCTGCAAAAACAAAAGGCATTCGACTTTCAAATAGAAGCTCCATCTCCCCTTGGGATCCAGACCAAAAATCAATTCGCAATCCGCGCCTAACAGAGTAGAATTCGCGGTCACCTCGGAGGAGAACCGATGTCACCCAAGCCATCATCGAAGGTGTGGTTCGCTATTCTGGCGTCGCTTGCCTGCGCGCTTGCTCTCGCGTCTGGCGCGCCCGCGCAGACGCTTACGAAGGATTCGCTCCACGGAATGGAATGGCGTCTCGTCGGGCCGTTCCGCGGAGGGCGCGTCGAGGCCGTGGTCGGCGTTCCCGGCAATCCGTACGTCTACTATTTCGGCGCTGTCGCCGGCGGCCTGTGGAAAACGACAAATGCCGGGGTGAATTGGAGTCCGATCTTCGACAAGGAATCGAATCCTTCGATTGGCGCGATTGCGATTGCGCCTTCCGATCCGAACGTAATTTACGTTGGCACGGGCGAGCCGTGTTTTCGCGGCGACATCACGTACGGCAACGGAGTGTACAAGTCTGTGGATGCGGGGAAGACCTGGACGCACATCGGTCTCGACGATTCGCGGCACATCGGCAGAATTCTGATTGATCCGACCAATCCCGACATTGTTTACGTCGCGGCGATCGGACACGCGTTCGGGCCGAACGAAGAGCGCGGCGTCTTTCGTAGCACGGACGGCGGCAAGACCTGGCAGAAGGTTCTTTTCAAGGACGACAAGACAGGCGCGGTCGATATCGAATTCGCCGGGGGCAATCCTCACATCCTTTATGCCGCGATGTATCAAGTGCTACGGCAGCCCTGGAACATCATCAGCGGCGGCCCGGGCAGCGGGCTGTACAAGTCGACCGACGGCGGCTCGACCTGGCATCAGATCAAGGGCCACGGGTTTCCGGATGTACTGCTCGGCAAGATCGGTATTGCGACATCCGCAGCCGATCCGCAGCGCGTATATGCGCTGGTGGAGGCGGCGCAGGACAAGGGCGGTCTGTACGTTTCGCACGATCAGGGCGAATCGTGGCAATTCGTCAACGGCGATCACCGGCTGATCCAGCGCGCCTTTTACTACATCCATGTGTTTGCCGATCCAAGCGACGCCGACAGGATTTACGTGCAGGACGTCGGCTCGTATCGCTCGATCAACGCGGGAAAGGACTGGGAACAGATTCGCGTCCCGCACGGCGATAATCACGCGCTCTGGATCGATCCGAAGGATCCGAAACGCTTGATCGCGGGGAACGATGGCGGTGCGACGATTTCCGTCGATGGCGGCGGGACTTGGACGGCGCAAGACAATCAGCCGACCGCGCAGTTCTACCACGTTGCAGCCGACAAGTAATTCCGGTACTAC
>DASUJR010000419.1:0-4600 GCA_036279175.1 Candidatus Acidiferrales bacterium
CGTGCGGCGCAACAACGGGGTTCGAAGGTAAAATCGATATCCGCTACCTTTTCAGCCGGCAGATTTCGATTGTGGGCTCATACATGGGTAGCAAGGCGGAGCTGCTTTCGGTTATGGAACTCGTTCGCAGAAAAGCGGTGAAACCGGTACTCGACAAGATTTTCCCGCTCACGGAAGCAGCTGAGGCGCACAGGCGCCTCGAAAAACGCGAACAGTTTGGGAAGATCGTGCTGCGCATCCCTTAGTTCCCGGCGTTCCTCGAAGGAGGCGACAATGGCGGTCGAATCGCTGGCCCATCGCGGCACGGCTCTCGTCACCGGGGGCACAGACGGGCTTGGCCGTGCGGCTGCTATCATGCTTGCCGCGCGCGGCTATCGCGTGTTCGCCGGTGGACGGAATGAGGAGCGGCGCGCCGCGCTCGATCAACTCGCCCGCGAACGCAAGTTGCCGCTTGAAAGTCTCGATCTGGATGTTCGTGACGATGCATCCGTGAACGCATGCGTTTCGGAAATCGAGCGGCGCGCCGGGCCCGTCGACGTCCTCGTGAACAACGCGGGCATTGCGATCGGCGCTGCCATGGAAGAAATCTCGATCGAAGATCTGCTGAAGGTCTACGATACGAATGTTTTTGGACTGCTGCGAATGACGAAGCGCGTTCTCCCGGAAATGCGCCGCCGGCGGCGCGGCCGGATCGTCAACATGAGTTCCATCGCCGGAAAAGTCGCGTCGCCGATTTTGGGTCCGTACAGCTCCAGCAAGCACGCCGTCGAAGCAATCAGCGATTCGCTGCGGCACGAACTGTATCCGTTCGGGATTTTCGTTGCGCTGATTGAGCCCGGCTATATCGAAACCAGTATGAATCACACGGCGAACGAGCTTTCATCTGCTTACACACGGGCAGCCCAGGACAGCCCTTACCGCGGCGTTTATGAGAGTTTCCTCGCCGGATGGGAGAAGATTCGCAAGGCTTCAACGGACAGCCCCGAAGATTGCGCGCGAGTGATCCTGCGCGCCATCGAGGACAACCCGCCGCAGCCTCGGTATCTGGTTACGCGCCCGGCGAAGATTGCCGCTTTCATGCGGCGCGTAATGCCGGACCGCATGTTCGACCGCGGAATACGCAAACAATTCGGTCTGGATGATGTTCGCAGCGCGGTGGAAAAGGCGGCGCGGTGATGCGGCGCTTCCGGGATCACGGCATGCAGGCCAAACTTGTGGCCATTTTTGCACTATTGACTCTGCCGCTGGTTGCGCGCGCGCAAAGCGATCCCGCGATGCGCGCGATGAATCAGCCTGTCGCGCCGTTTCACCTGATCGGGAACATCTACTATGTCGGCGCAAGCGACGTTACCTCGTTTCTGATCGTCACGTCTGCCGGCGACATTCTGCTCGACGGCGGATTCATCCAGACCGCTCCTCAGATCGAAGCGAACATTCGCAAGCTCGGATTCAAGCTCTCCGACGTGAAAATTCTGCTGAACAGCCACGCGCATTTCGATCACGCAGGCGGCCTCGCCGAACTCAAGCGTAGAACTGGCGCGCGGTTTGTGGCGATGCAAGGCGATGCCGCTCTCCTCGCGCGTGGAGGCCGCGGCGATTTCTATTTTGGCGATCGGTCACCGTTTCCGCCCGTCAATGCCGATCGCGTCATCCACGACGGCGACTCGGTAACGCTGGGCGGCGTCACGTTGACTGCTCATCTGACCGCTGGGCATACGCGCGGCTGCACCACGTGGACGATGACAACGAACGACCATGGAAATCAATTGCACGTGGTGTTCGTCGGAAGCACGAGCGTTCTTTCCGGATATCGGCTGGTGGGAAGAGAAAGCTATCCCGGAATAGCCTCGGATTATCAGCGGTCGTTTCGCGTGCTGCGATCGCTGCCCTGCGACGTTTTTCTCGGCGCGCATGGACAGTTTTTCAACCTCACCGCGAAACGCGAAGCGCTGGCTCATTCGCCGAAGCAGAATCCGTTCATCGATCCTGCCGGATATCGCGCGTACGTGGAAAACGCCGAGCGCTCGTTCACGGAGGCGCTGCGCCGGCAGCAAGCGGCTGCGGAATCGCGGCGAACGCCGCAGCGAGTGCCGGCCGATCGCGCAACAGCTGATAGTCGCACCGGCCCGAGCGACGTTCGATTCCAATTCAGAACCGTTTCCGATCAACGGGCAGGATCCGAGAAGACTGGGAAGAATGGCGGCACAAATGAGCGCAGCGCGGCGGCCGTGATGCGCGTCGAACATGAATGGCTCGACGCATTGCAGCACCGTGATGTGAAAGCTCTCGCCCGCATTCTCGCCGCAGAATTCATCGATAGCGATTGGCAAGGCGACGCGATAACGCGCAGCCAGTTCCTCGCCTACTTCGCCCAGCCCATTGCGCATCCTGCGCCGCGCGTATCGCAAAAGTTCGCAGACACCAAAGTGCGCTTTGTCGCGAACGGCGACGTGGCGATTGTTACGGGTTTGGTGCTCACCGAATCAGTGGAGGTCGAGAAAAGTCCGTCGGGCAAGACGACTTCGCATGCGAATGCGTTCCGCCGGTCGCGTTTTACCGACGTTTTCGTGTGGCGCGATTCACGGTGGCAAGCGATTACCGGGCAGGAAACGCACTTTTGAGCAAGTGAGAAGGCAGAAGCTGAAAGGCGAAAGGCAGAAGGACAAAGTAAAACACAAATTCAATCCCTGGAAGGTCCACACGGAAGAAGGCAAATTTCAGGAATCAACGCGACGAGCGCTCTGCACTCTACTCTCCGGCTTCTAATTTCTGGGGCACTTCGCGCTCTACCCTCTGACTTCTATCTTCTGCTTTCAGGGATTCGTCACCTGCACGGAAATGCTTGCGAAGCGCAGCGGAACATATTTCTGTTCCCAGGCGGCGTGAATCGAGCTCTCCGCGTATGCATCCGCTGCGTCGCGGTTGCGAAATTCGATCGCGTAAGCCCAATTGAAATCGCGCGGCTCGAGGCGGTCGGCTTTCACCCAGATATTCTCGATGCCGGGAACGCGGGCCGCCATGCGCTTCACGCCGGCCATTACTTCCTGCTTTTGGGCCTCGGTGACGCCCGGATTCCACTTCACTTCCACCAGGTGAATGATCGTCTTCGGCTGGCCGAAGCGATTCTGTCCGGCGACGTAGCCGCCCGCGAACAGCGCCGCCGCGCAAAGCATTGCCGCAAAAATCTTCGCCGTTTTCGTCATGCTAACCTTCCCTTTCAGGATGGGATTCTGTTGAACAGCAGTGGCGCGCCCAGCTTCGACGTGTAGTTCGGGCGATAGCGCTCGGTGTTGTACAGCCGCTCGACGTCGACCCTTCGCGCTCCCGAAGGCAGACCAGCCAACGGCACCTGCGCATAACATCCGTTCTGTAGGCCTACGAGTCGCCCGTATACGCTGTCTCGAATCAAATCGACGGCAACGTTCGCATACGTGATCGCCACAAGCTGATCGATCGCGTCCGGTTCCCCGCTGCGCAAATCATAAGTCAAATCGCTTTCCATAATTTCCTGGCCCGTTCTCTTCTTGATTTGGTCGCCGAGCGCGTGGCCGATATCGACTTTCTTCCGATGCCCGTACGCGTCCGCCTCGCCGTACTCTTCAACCGATCCTTCGTTCCAAACAGCGCCCTCGGAAACGACCACCAGCGCGTAATTGCTCGGATTGTTCCGCTTGTCTTCCATCAGGAGCCTGCAAAGATGATCGAGGTCGAAGGTGTACTCGGGAATTAAACAGCGCGCCGAACTGACGTACGCGGTGTACAGCGCCGTGAACCCCGCGTCGCGCCCGAACATGCGGAATACGCCGATGCGCTCGTGCGAGCCGAGCGTGGTCCGCTGGCGCGTTATCAATTCCTTCGCACGCGTGATCGCCGTCGAAAAACCGATGCAGTACTCGGTACCTTGAACATCGTTGTCCATCGTCTTCGGAATTGCGATCAGCGGAAAGCCTTTCGAATTCAACGCCGAGGCAAAACTGAGCGTATCGTCGCCTCCGATCGCCACCAGGCAATCGATTCCAAGCCGTTCGAGATTTTTCAGCACAATAGACGTGAAATCGTAATACTTGCCGTCGAACGGCAGCGCTTTCAACTCACCCTTGGAAAGGTGTTGCGGCAACTTTGCTTCAGTCATTTTTCGCGGATTCGTGCGCGACGTGTGCAGCACCGTGCCACCCGTGCGGTCGATCGTTCGCGTATTCTCGCGAGTGAGCGGCCGGATGTACGTCAGGTCCGTTTCCAACGCCGGGTTCATGTGCGTCAGTCCTTCCCAGCCGCGGCGGATGCCGACCACTTCGCTTCCAATTTCGCTCGCGCGGTACACCACGGACTTGATTACCGGGTTCAGCCCGGGGACATCTCCTCCGCCCGTCAGGATTCCAATTCTCTTCTTCCCTGCCATTTGGGTCGTTGTCTCCTTGTCCGCCTCAACCTTCCGCATTGTTTACGGCAATTGGTACACGATTACCGGATAACTTCAGCATTGTTCAGTTTTTCGCTTGGTGAGAATTGCGCCGCAAGACAATCCTGCAGCGCGCCGGCGGAAAGGGTATCGTCCGGCCGACTATAGTACACAGATTTCCAGGGGACCGGGTAGAGGTTC
>DASUJR010000420.1:0-10321 GCA_036279175.1 Candidatus Acidiferrales bacterium
GAAAAGTCCCGGTCGTCAACCTAGCCGCTCTCGATCCCGAGCGGCGCGATTCTGTCTGCCTGAACTGCCATCTGGAAGGAGACTCGAACATTCAGCATCGCGGCGTTTCGGTCGCCGATTTCGATGCGGGCGACAAAATTACGGATTTCGTCTCGTACTACGTCCGCGCGGGCGCCGGCGCAACGAATCGCGGCGTCAGCCAGGTGGAAGCGTTGAACCTGAGCATGTGCAAACGTACCAGCGGCGATCGGATGACCTGCACCACGTGTCACGATCCGCATTACGTGCCCTCGGCCGGGAAGCGCGCCGCATTTTACCGGGCAAAATGCCTTGCGTGTCACAACGAACCAAAGTTCGCGACGGCGCATTACAGCAATAATCACGACTGCACCTCCTGCCATATGCCTCAAAAGCAAGCGCCGGATCTGGCGCACTCGGAATGGACGGATCACCGCATTTTGGCTCAGCCGCAACAGCGCGCTCCGGATGCCTCGGCCGACGGGGCGCCGACGCTAATTCCCGTGCCAGGAGTACATCAGACGCCGAACAGCCGCGATCTGGCATTGGCCTATTACAACATGGTCGAAAACGGACACGAGGAGTTCGCAAAACAGGCATGGACGCTGTTGCAAGCAATGGTGAAAACAGATCCTAACGATCCCAAGGTGCTCGTCGCGCTCGGGTTTCTCGCTGAGGTGAATGGCGACCGCGTGCAGGCGATGCAGTATTACCAGTCGACGCTGAAGTATGATCCGGGAAACTACACTGCGGCGATGAATCTTTCTGTCTTGATGGCGCGCGCTGGCGATCTGAAGTCGGCCACCCAACTGTGGCAAGCCACATTTGCACGCAACGAGGACATCACCGCGCTAGGCATGAACCTTGCCGCTGCGCGCTGCATGCTTGGCGATAAGACCGCCGCGGAACAGGTGCTCCAGCGCGTTCTCGTCTACAGCCCCGATCACCAGGCCGCCCGCGACGAACTGGCCGCCATCGAGACCGGCCAGCAACCCTGCCCTGCCCAGTGATTTCTGCTCCACAATCGCCTGTTGCGTGCGAGGCGGAGTTAGGCGAGAGTAGAACCTCGTCAATTCCGGCCCATTTACCCGCGTTGGGGAACGCAAGCCCGAGGTTTCTCTCCCGACATGCCAGACCGACGCGTGGGAATCACTAGGGGAGGAAAAACATGGACATGAGCAGGTTGAGGTCGAAGCTCGGCCCGGCAGGCCGGACGAGCGTTCTGCGTTGGTCTACGGGTGCAATGGGAACGCTTGCGCTGTTGATTGCTGTAATGTCCCAACCCGCCCTTGCAGCAACCTTATGCGTAAACCAGCACGGCACGAAAGGATGCTTCAGCAGCATCAACGCTGCGTTGGGAGCGGCCGCGGTGGGCGACACGATCCGCGTTGCAAGCGGCACGTACAAAGAATACGTGACGGTCACGCGATCCGTGTCGCTGATCGGGCAGAGCCGCGACACGACGACTATCGATGCCAGCAAGCAGCCGTTCGGGATCAACGTGGACGGGTACAATAATCCGGGGCTAAGCGGCGTGGTGATTTTGGGATTCACGGTCGAGAACGCGGATAACGCAGGCATCGTCGTGTCGAATGCGTCAGACGTGACGATCGAAGGCAACCGCGTAACGAAAAACGACCAGGGATTTGTGCCGGGCACGAATCCGACCTGCCCTACCCTCGATAGCTTCCCGTATTTCTTTGGCGAGGCGATGGACTGCGGCGAGGGCGTTTTCTTCAGCGGCGTCGATCATTCCACGATTGCCGGCAACATCGTGGTGGGGAACGATGGAGGTCTGCTGGTCGCCGATGACACTGGCGCAACGCACGATAATGTGATCTCTGGAAATACGGTGGCGCACAATGCGCTCGACTGCGGAATCACGATTCCTTCGCACGGCACGGAAGGCGTGTTTCACAACACGGTGGCGGACAACGAGGTGTCGTATAACGGAGCAGCGGGCGTGGGAATCTACGCCCCCGGTCCAGGATCGAAGGCGTATGCGAACCTGGTGATCCACAACGAACTGAGAGGAAATGGCATACCAGGAGTGGTGATGCACAACCACGCGGCACCTGGCGTCGATGGAGTTCCGGCAGGAGCGCCGCCGGTAATGTTCAATGACAACGTGATCGTCGGGAACGACATTTCCGGCAATTCGGCGGACACTGCGGATGCTGCAACCGCGGGTCCGACGGGCATCAACGTGTTCAGCCTCGCTCCGATGACGGGCACGGTAATTTCGCAGAACTCGATTCACGACGAACAGTTGGACATCGTCGTCAATGTACCCGCGAGCGGCATGGTGCCTGTCGCGGAAATCCATTTGAACAATCTGCTCGGAAGAATGATCGGCGTCCAAGACATCAGCAGCGCCGAAGTGGACGCGACAGAAAATTGGTGGGGATGCCCGAACGGGCCGGGAGCCGCTGGTTGCTCGACCGTTTCAGGGAGCGACGTGATGTTTGCGCCCTGGCTGACACAGCCGTTTGGGCAGTTAGACGATCATCGCCACTGACGAATCAGGTTTGGCGGAGCGGAGCTGCAAGCCGCTCCGCCGGCCGGAAAAGCCAGCCGGAATTACGGCGCTTCAGTCTGATGGGTGCGCTGCTCGTCGAGCTGATCGACAATGCTGTCGAAGTCGGGATAGCCTGCGCCGAATCTGCGCGTGAACCAATTTCCGCCGCGCGTGGCGATCGTCTTGCCATCCGCAATCACGTCAAACTGGCCGGTGTCGCCAGATCTAATCACGGGTTCAATGCCGAGACGGTTCTTGATCAGGGCCACGAGCCTCGCGACCTGCGCGCCATTGTTGTGTCAGGTGGGGCAATGGACGATTTCAATTTTCACGGTTTTTCTCCTTCCGGGATTGGTGGGAAGTATACAACCGAAGCAGGAGAATTGGCTGTCAGCGGCCGAAGCACTCCGAAGCGCTGCGGTGCTTCGCTTCCGTCTGACACGGCGGCAGGGTAAGATGTGCCGCGATTTTGGATCACACAAAAACGCGGATCAGTATGGGCGATCAAGGAGAAGAGGATGGGATTTGGCGGAGTGGATTTCCTGGAATTTGATTCGGTCTTGAGTGACGAGGAGAAGCTGGCTCGGCAGACGGCGCGGCAATTCGTCGACGAGCAGGTGCTGCCGATCATCGAGGCGTGCAATCGCGACGGCAAATTTCCGGTGCAGTTGGTACCGCAGATGGCGGAACTGGGACTCTTCGGCGCAAGCCTCAAGGGCTATGGTTGCGCGGGAATGTCGAACGTGGAATACGGCTTGGTGACGCAAGAACTGGAGCGGGGCGATTCGGGGTTGCGCAGCTTCGTTTCGGTGCAATCGGCGCTGGTGATGTATCCGATTCACGCTTTCGGCTCCGACGCGCAGAAGGATAAATGGCTGCCGCTGCTGCAACAGGGGAAGGCGATCGGATGCTTTGGGCTGACGGAGCCACAGTTCGGGTCGAATCCGGGCGGGATGCTGACGCGCGCGAAGAAGGCCGGCAGCGGATACGTCCTGAACGGCGAAAAGATGTGGATCACAAACGGCTCGATCGCGGATGTAGCGGTGGTGTGGGCGAAATGCGACGACGAAAGGATTCGAGGATTCCTGGTGGAAAAAGGAACACCGGGATTCAAAGCGTGGGACGTGCATGGAAAATGGTCGCTGAGGGCATCGATCACCTCGGGACTTTCGATGAGCGACTGCAAAATTCCCGCGGACAATCTGCTGCCGGGCGTCGATGGGTTGAAAGGACCGCTTTCGTGCCTGAATCAGGCGCGGTACGGGATCGGCTGGGGCGGGATTGGCGCCGCGATGGCGTGCTACGACACCGCGCTGCGTTATGCGAAAGAGCGAAAGCAGTTTGCGAATAAGCCTATCGCAGGACACCAGCTCGTGCAGGAAAAACTAGTGTGGATGATTACGGAAATCACCAAGGCGCAGTTCCTGGCGTTGCAAGTAGGACGGCTGAAGGATAGCGGGCGCGTTCATCCGTCGCATATATCAATGATGAAGATGAATAACGTGTTGATGGCGCTGGAAACTGCTCGGCGCGCTCGGGATATCTTGGGCGCGAACGGGATCGTCGATGATTATCCGATCATGCGGCACATGAACAATCTGGAATCGGTGTACACGTACGAAGGAACGAATGATATCCACAAGCTGGTGATCGGAGAGCGCATTACGGGGATCCCGGCGTACATGTAAACTCGGAATCTCTGTTGTCCGTGCGACGCGGGCGAAGCCCGCCGCGGCGCGCAGCCGCGCAAGGAACGCGGTACCCGACAAGGGCGCAGCAAACAGCGCCTGCGAGTCGCTCGGGGCAAATTTTTGCCTACTGGGTCGCTGAGCGTTCGCCGAGGCGGCGCATACGTTCCTGCAGTTTCTTGCGCAGCGTCGCGGGAGCGTTCGGATTGAAGGCAACCAAATACCAGAGCGGCTGAGTGCGGTCGCGGCTGAGTCGCGTGAGAGTGGGCGCGTCGCTACTAGGATGGCGCGCGATGTTCTCGCGAATCGCGGAGTACGGGTGGTGCGAAAGCCTGTTCAGCGTCTTCGAAGGAACCTTTGGATGCTCGCTGATCAGGCGCAGCAAATAGTAGTCTTCCTTCGGCGCTTCGCGCGAAAGCTGGTCGAGCAGGTCGGGTTTCACTTCGGCGCTCAGGACGGTGCCCACTTTTTCGTCCCAGCTCGTGTTGATGTGGTTCAGCTCCTGCGTGCGTGAATGGATCAGCTGCTCGATGATGCGCCGTTCCTGCTCGAGGCGTGCGCCGGGCAGCGCGCTGTGCTCGAGCGAATCGAGGACGCGCAGAAGATGCTGGCGCTCGCCGAAGACGATTTGCGACGTGCGCGGAGTCTTTCCCTTGCCTGCATTTCTTACCAAGTCAGAGCGTCTCATGATTCATCACTCCCGAATTCAGCATCCTCCGAAGCGCAAAGCTCAAAGCCTCGGATTAGTGGCCCGCGGCTAAAGCCTGCACGTGGCAGGCAGGCCGTAATGTTGTGGGTTCTTCGCGGCACGATTCTGGTGACCGGCTGGAGCGAAACGCCGCGTCCTCACGCAACCGGTTGCCCCAAGGCGACGACTAACCGCGTACGCCTGTAACGCGCAAAATTATCGTGTGACGGTCCTATAGAGTAAAGCGCGTGGCTGTTCGATGGTTCCAGTCGAGCAACAGGCCTGTTCGGCCGGGATGGCAGCCGTTCGCTCGTGAACGGGCGGCCCAAGCCGCAAATGGATGTGTGTGGCCACGAAATTTGA
The DNA here is from genome assembly GCA_036279175.1 of Candidatus Acidiferrales bacterium. Classification (GTDB taxonomy): domain Bacteria; phylum Acidobacteriota; class Terriglobia; order Acidiferrales; family UBA7541; genus Palsa-295. The sequence goes on from DASUJR010000420.1 coordinate 5,276, forward strand.
TGTGACTTCGTCCGAGCTTTTTGGGGAAGGTCTGTTACACTCGATGTAAGCGCTCTGAAGAGCTGAACGAATAGAAAGGTAAGGCAAATACTGCATGCATTTGGAGAAATTGGAGGAGTTGGCCTACCCCGAAGTGGCAACTCCCGACGACACAATTAACTGGACGACCGCTACGGCGATGGTGCTCTTTCACCTCGGCGCGATTGCGGCATTGTTCTTTTTTACATGGAAGGCGCTTTTTGTGGCGTCCTTCCTGTGGTGGCTTTCGACCAGCCTGGGCATTGGCGTCTGCTACCACCGGCTGCTGACGCATCGCGGCTACAAGACTCCCAAATGGGTTGAGTACGTCTTGACGGTTTTCGCGACGCTATCGCTCGAAGGCGGACCGATTTTCTGGGTTGCCACGCACCGCATCCATCACCGGTTTTCAGACCAGGAAGGCGACCCGCACTCGCCTCGCGATGGCAAGTGGTGGGCGCATGCGGGATGGATCCTGGTGGGCAAGTCGATGCATCACGACACCTCGACGCTGGCACGCTACGTTCCGGACCTGGCCAAGGATCGCTTCCACGTGTGGATCACGAAGTACCACTACGTCCCCATGATCATTCTGGGGGTGATTCTGCTGGTGTTTGGCGGGCTATCGATGTTGCTATGGGGGATTTTCCTGCGGACCGTGGTTGGGCTGCACGCGACGTGGGCGGTGAATTCGGCGACGCACTCGTGGGGTTCGCGCCGCTTTCGCACGCGAGACGATTCGACGAATAGCTGGTGGGTGGCGCTGGTGACGTGGGGCGAAGGCTGGCACAACAATCACCACGCGCACCCGACATCGTCGCGGCACGGATTGGCGTGGTACGAAATCGACTTAAATTGGTACGCGATCTGGTTCATGCAGAAGCTGGGGCTTGCGCGCAACGTGTATCGCTACAAGCTGTCAAAGCTGGTGGCGCAGGCGGAGGCAGCGGTATCGGTGGGAGCAACACAAGCGAAGGCGTTCTCCGCTGAAATGCAACCGCCGCGCCTGCCGAGGCTGGGAGCGCGCTTTGAACGCGCGTGGAGGAAAAAGCAGATTTTCTCGTTCCGCGATTTGGCCTCGAAGTCGGCGGAATCCGCTTCTGCGATCGGCAATAAAATTCTTCCGGCCAGGACAGACTCACCGCAGGATTTGGCGTCGGCCTAGGGCGCAACAACCTAGCCGTCTCATCCTGTCGCACGGAGGCGATCCCGCTTTCAGCAGGCGATCCGCTGTCGCTTGCGGGCTAGGACGAAGTGGGAAAAAGCGGCGGGAGCCGTTCGGCGCGAGATCGCGGCGCGAGCGACTCCGGGTCGGGATATTTCGCACCGCGCATCGTAAACGCAAAAATCACAAACAGGGCGACAAGCAATACCACGCACAGCCAGCTGCCTTCGGGTCCCACTGTGCCTCCGGTGAGCCATACCGGGCCGGAAAAGTGCGCGTTGAACAAATGCCCGGACGAAACATTTCCACTGTCCGGCACGCCGTAGAAGTAGGATTGTGCCCAATCCCACGCGGCATGGAAGCCAATGGGCATCCAAAGATCACCGGTGCGGCGCAGCAACAGGCAAAAAAGCAGTCCCACCAGAACGACCGTAAACACGCCGGCCCAGCTTTCGCCGGAATTGCCTCGATGTACGAGGCCAAAACAGGCGGAGATAACGATCGCGGCGGGCCAAAAACCAATTCCGGTTGTCAGCGTAAAAAGCGGATATCCGCGAAAGGCGAACTCCTCGAAGAAGCCGACAACCAGAAAAACCGCGCCCCAGATCACGGCGTATTTGATCACCGCCAGCCCGTGAAGGCCAATCGCGCCAAAATGAAAGACGCCAATCAGACGCATCGCACCAAGCAGCGCCGTTAGAGCGACGAAGCCAATTACAACACCCTGCCAGAATCGTGCGCAGAACGCGTTACGCCACGGAAGTCCGTAATTGGAGACGCTTCGACGCTCCAGCTTAGACATCACCCAACTGGCCAGGAGCACGACAACGAAAAAAGGGCCGTCGGTCAAAAGAAAAAATTGGGCAGTCGCTCTCGGATGCAGAACCACCGTATAACCGAGAGACAGTTCAATTAAAGTGGCCACTGTGTCGAGGATGAAGACGGCGGCAACGAAAATCAGGACGCGCCAACCGGCGCGGATGCCGTCGCGGCCGATAAATATCTTTGTAACAAACGCCTCAAGAGGCTCTTGCGGCGGCTCGGGAGGAACGGGCGAACTGTCGCCCGATCCGGATGGCGGGAGGGAAGATGTATCAGCCATTCAGAGATTCTCTTCGTACTCCGTTGATGTGTCGAGCGCGATGGATCGCGCTTTGCGCGGCATTATCGTATCGCGTCATTCATTTTGGAAGCGTACAACGGGATACACCGTCAATGCGTTTCCCCTCGACTTTATGAAGTTCGAATCGACGCACGCTACAAGCGCCGTTCATCGGAGGAAGGGATTGTCTTCTCGTTCAGCACCGATCGTAGTAGCGTCGCCGTGTCCCGGGTAAACCGCCATCTCTTCTGGAAGAACAATGAGCTTTTCGCGGATGGAGTTGATGATTTGCGGGTACGAGCCGCCCCAGAGATCCGTGCGGCCAATGCTCCCTTGAAACAGAGTGTCGCCCGAAATGAGCCGCGCTGTGCCGGCGGGCGGAGTGGCTCGTTCGCGGCCGGTCGGTAGGGCCGCTGCATCCCGGTCCCGTTCGGCGGCGCGATCCACTACCAGGCAGATGCTCCCCGGCGTATGGCCGGGGGTGTGCAGGACGCGAGCTTCGAGGCCGCCCCAGCGTAATGCCTCGCCCTCCTTGACGAAATCCTGGATGCGCACCATTTCCGGCGTGGGAACGCCGAGCCACTGCGCCTGCACATCGAGGTGACGGTACAATTCGAGGTCCCCTTCGTGAATCAAAACGGGCGCGCCGGTGGCATTGTGCAAGCGCGCGAGACCGCCCACGTGGTCGATGTGGGTGTGCGTGCTGACGATCGCGCGGACTTTCAGATTGTGTCGACCGAGAATTTCCGAGATGCGCTCGACCTCGTCGCCAGGATCGACCACGATTGCCTCGCCTGTTTCGGGGTCGCCGAGGATCGAACAATTGCACTGCAGCATGCCGACCGGAATGATTTCGTGGATGATCGAGGAGGGCATCCGCATTCGAGTATAGCAGCAGGATCACGAATCCTCGCGCAAGGCGGGCGCATCGAAATAGTCTAGGCGCATGGGCGAGTGCGTCGTCGGTTCATTTTGTTCGCTTTTGCCGCTCGGAATCGAGCAAATCCGCATTAAGCAAATGAGGATGCCCGCGATGATTTGCCGGATGTGGCGTGGCTGGACGTTGGCCGCAAACGCCGATGCCTACGATTCGTATCTGAAAAATGAGCTTTTCCCTCACGTGAAGGGCGAACTCGGCGCGCGTGGATACCGCGGATTTCATCTCCTGCGAAATGACCGGGGAAATGAAGTCGAATTCGTCACGATGCTGTGGTTCGATTCGCTCGACGCGGTGAAAGGCTTCGCCGGGTCTCGCTATGAAACGCCTGTCATTTCCGAGAAGGCGCACAAGCTGTTATCACATTACTCCGAGCGCTGCGAGCACTACGATCTGAGCGGGTTCAACAGCTCTCTGCAAGAAACGGAATGAGAAACAAATGAAATTCCAACCGCAGTGCCGTCTGGCGCAGACCCTGTGTGCCATGTGGGCAGCGCATTCGTTCAAGATGAATGCTATGGTACCCTTTTCCATGGATGAGCCGATGAGTTCTCCGAAAACCAATCCGATGCCGTCGCGGCAGCCGCTTCCGTCGCAGGTGGTGAAGGAAGATGAGCCAAAGCTGGTAGCAGCGGCGCAGGCAGGCGAGGTCGAAGCGTTCGAAACGCTGGTGGAACGTTACGAGCGGAAAATCTTTCGCCTGACCATGAACATCACGCAGAACCGCGAAGACGCCGAAGATGCCATGCAAGAGGCTTTCTTGAAGGCCTACGAGCATCTGGGCGAATTCCAGCGCAATTCGCGTTTCTATACATGGCTCGTGCGCATTGCGGTGAACCAGGCGCTGATGAAGCTGCGCAAGCGACGGCCGAACCAGGTTTCTCTCGATGCCGAAGTGGACACAGGCGAGGATACGATCCCAAGAGACGTTGAAGACTGGGGACCGTCTCCGGAAGAGCGCTACGGGCGAGTGGAATTGTCCGACATTCTTTCCGAGGCAATTTCGGACCTCGACGAACCTTTCCGAGTCGTGTTTCAACTGCGCGATATCGAGGAATTATCAACGGAAGAGACAGCCGAGGCGCTGGGACTGTCCGTGCCCGCCGTGAAATCGCGGCTCCTAAGGGCACGGTTGAAACTGCGCCAAAAACTCTCCCGACATTTTCGACGGAGCGATAACCAGTGAATTGCAAGAATCTCGTGATCGAGTTGGAACATTACTTGGACGAGGAGCTGGACCCGGCCATTCGCGCGTCGATCGAAGAGCACCTGCTGAAGTGCAAAAAGTGCCGCATCATCGTGAACACCTGCAAGAAGACAATCGAGATCTATTGCAACTCCGAACCCGCGCCCTTGCCGGATGAAACGCGAATGCGGCTGCACGACGCGCTTACCAAGCGACTGAAGCGCGCGCATCCATGATTGCTCTTCTGTCGAACACTATCTAGGTCAGCCCCTTCGATCGCCCGCAATCGCATGCTTCACCGGATCCCGCTGGGAGACTCTTTTGTTTTGCAGCCTCCCTCCCCCCTAACCGATTCCGAGTCGGATCGCATTTGCAATAACCGGGACATCGTCCGCGAACCGTAGCATAATCTGGGCCGCGTATGCCTTGGATTGTTGAAGCATTTTGCGGCCCTGTTCTTGCCAATCGTAAGAAGAGCGATCGCGACGGAAACCAAGGTAAACCGGGCAGTCTTCTTAAGGTGGAATTGCAGGTCGCAGGAAAGAGTGCGCGATCGGTTTGTTGCCACGAAGAGAATCTAGACGCATGACTCCCATACGCCTTTCGCGTCGCGACTTCATGAAAAACGGGGCTGCTGC
>DASUJR010000421.1:0-20775 GCA_036279175.1 Candidatus Acidiferrales bacterium
CCACCCCGTATGGCAACCAGATGGCGGAGCGAATCAGCCGCGATCTGGCGGCACGAGGTATCGTCGTGGTGAGCGGATTGGCGCGGGGAATTGACGCGAGCGCTCATCGCGGCTCGCTGGGCGCGCCAGCTGGTGCGACGATCGGAATTCTTGGGTGCGGCGTCGACGTCGTATACCCGAAAGAAAACAGGAAAATCTTTGAGGAAATTCGCGAGCGCGGCGCCGTCGTCAGTGAATTTCCGTTGGGCACGTTTCCCGCTCCCCAAAACTTCCCGATCCGCAACCGAATCATTGCCGGCATGGCGCTTGGTGTGGTGGTCGTCGAGGCCGCGCAGTATTCAGGATCGCTGATCACGGCGCGGCTCGCGATGGAATTTGGCAGGGAAGTGTACGGGGTTCCTGGCAATGCGACACAAGCGTCCAGCTTCGGGCCAAATCACCTGATCAAGCAAGGGGCGAAGCTGGTGACAGGATGGGAAGACATCGTCGAAGAGCTTCCCACGCCGATTCGCGCAGAGTTGACCCCGGTGGAATCGGTCGGGCAGACCGAACGAGTGATGTTGGTTGAAGAAAGCCTCGGGCCGTCGGAAAGGCCCATTTACAGCTTGCTCAGTACGGACGAGAGCTGCCACGTCGATCAGCTCGTAGAAACATCCGGGCTCACGTCGTCCGAGGTTCTGGCCGCACTGTTCAATTTGGAGATGAAGGGTATCGTGCGGCAATTGCCCGGCAAACAGTTTCTGAAGGTGCTGCTCTAGCTCACAGGTCGGTCCAGCACGGTTGGCGATTTTCGGGGACAGCCGGAAAAGCGATAGAATAGCGGCATGGCAAAGAAGGACGTGGAAACGTTTGAAGTTGATTGCCCGTGCTGCAAAGCCAAAATGACGATTGACGCGAATCTTGGCGTCGTTCTGTCGCACGTGCCGCCTCCGAGGCCGCCCTCAGGCGTCGACTTCGACGATACGGCGCGGTTGTTGCGCGAGCAGGCCGAAGCAGTGGAAGCGAAGTTTCGCGCCTCCGTGGAAGCGGAGAAGATGAAGGAAGACGTTCTCGCCCGTAAATTTGCGGAAGGGCTGAAGAAAGCCAAGGACGGCCCGGTCGAAAAACCCGTCCGCGATTTCGACCTCGACTAAGCGCCTCCCGCAGCACGCGAGCCGCGACGCGTTGTGCCACCTTTTCTGCACGTACCCTCTCGTGGCCGCAGGTGAAACAGGTCCGAGTCTGAGAGACGCGCCCCTTTTCTCGCAGCCCACTACGCGCTAGCGTGTCGACGGGCTTTCATGTCGGAAAGCAGCTTTTCGATCTCGTCTTCCTTTTCGAGCGCGGCAAACTTGTCGTCCAGGCTCTCTTCAATCATCTCGCCTTTGGCCTGGCTGACGGCGGACTCGTGCGCGATGCGCTGCTTCATGCGCTCGAATCCGGCTATCTTCGATTCGCTGCCCATGGACATCTGGGCATCACGGGCTTTGCCCACAGCGCGTGCACGCCGGTGCTGTGCGAGGAGGAGCTGACTTTTGGCGTGAGCTTCGGAGAGCTTCTGCTCCAGTTTGCGGAGAGCGGCTTTGAGTTCCTCCACCTGCGCTGCCTGATCGGCGACCTGCTCCTTGAAATTTGCGGCGAGTTGGAGATAGCTGCGATGGCGTTCGAGCGCCGCACGTGCCAGGTCGTCCTGATTTTTGTCAACGGCGCGTTCGGCTTTGCGCATCCACTCCTCCGCCAGGCCGGCGTTTTCCTTCTCCTTCTGTTCCAGCATGTGCTGGTCGGCGATCGCAACGGCGACTTGGGTTTTCACCTGGATGAGCTGGTTCTCCATATCGATGATCAACTGCTTGATCATTTTTTCCGGGTGTTCGGCCTTGTCGATCAGATCGTTCAAATTGGCTCGAATTAGGGTTGAAACGCGGTCCATGAGTCCCATCGTAATTCTCCTTTCAAAACCCGTTCGATCTCGGGAACTTGTTCGGTGCTTCAGCTATTTCGGCAGCTTGGCCGGCGGCGCGGGTGGTACGACCGTCGCCGTCGGGATAACTGTTGCAGCTGGTTTTGAGTCGTTGTCGCCGATTTTACGGACCTTCGACAGCAGCTCCGACATTTGCATGCCGGAGAGCGCTTCGAAAAGCGCGGGAACCTGCGCAGCGATCTTTGTCATGTCTCCCGTTAACTTGTTGATGCCGGCAGAATCGCCGTTGCCGGTGGACACGATGGTGATTTTGTCCACGTTGCCCAGAGGAGCGGCCATGGCTTTCACGATGTCGGGAAGACTGCTGATGAGCTTGTCGACTACGGCAACCTGGTTGTACTGCTGATAGGCTTCAGCCTTGACGTTCATCGCGCGGGCTTCGGCGTCGCCTTTCTTGAAGGTAATGTCGGCTTCGGCCTCGCCTTGAGCACGAATCGCGGAAGCTCTTCCTTCCGCTTCCGCAATCAGGCGCTGTTTCTCCGCCGCAGCGAGCGTTTCGATTTTCTGGCGACTCGCATCGGCTTCCCTCAGCACCGTAGCAGCGAGTTCATTGGTACGGCGTTGAATTTCGGCTTCCTGCACTTTGACTTGCGCGATCTTTTCGATTTCCTGCACCTTCACCGCTTCGGCGATTACCTGCTGCTGCATCACGTTGGTTTCGAGTTCATACGCTTTGTCGGCCTGCGCCTGCTGTTTCTTGATGCTCTCGACGTACTCCGCCTTTTTAACGTCGAGGTCGCGCTGCGCCTCAGCCTGCTTCGTCAGTGAGAGGGTTTCGGCCAGCACGCGCTGTTGATCGGCAAGGGCCTTCGCGGTCTCGGCGTCGCGTTGTGCTTCGGCGCGCTTGATTGCGGTGTCGCGCGCGGCTTCGGCATCGGCCACGTCGGCGTCCCGGCGGATGCGCGCAACGTCGGGTTTGCCCATATTGGTGATGTATTCGTTCTTGTCGCGGACTTCTTTGATGGTGAACGAAATCACCTCAAGGCCCATTTTATTCATGTCGTCGGCGCACGTGGAACGCATGCGGTCACCGACCATTTCCGGCTCTTTCACGATCTGCTCGACGGTGAGTTGCCCAATGATGCCGCGCAGATGGCCTTCCATGACGAGGCGAATCAGGCCTTCGCGTTCCGTAGGAGTTTTTGTGAGGAATTGCTCGGCGGCCGTCTGGATCGACTCAGGATCGGATTTCACTTTGATTTGCGCCACCGCTTCGACCGTTACAGCAACTCCCTGGCAGGTGTACAGATCCTGTTGCGGCGCCACGTCGAACGACATCAGTTCGAGCGAGAGCGTTTTCGAGCTTTCCACCATCGGAAAAACGACCGTGCCGCCGCCTTTAACGATGCGGATGCCGCGGAACCCGTACACGATGATGGCCTCGTGAGGGCCAGCGCGGCGAAACAGAGCAGCCAGCGAACTCAAGATGAAAATGATCACAGCGATCATGAGCCCGACAATCAACCAAAGGACTGGTACGCCTGCGAACATTGTCGTCCTCCTTCTATGCCGCGAAGCTTGCGGCGACGAATGCCTCTCACATTGCGCTACTGCCGGTTTGCTTCGGAAGCCCCGGCTGGCGCTCGTTCGCCGGTCATCTCGTCATACCGGCGAACGTAAGCGATTCCTTTTTCACAACGCGTGATAATCACTTCCGTGCCTTTAGGGATCATCTGACCATCTTCGCTGCGCGCCCCGGACGTCTGGCGCGTGCCACCCTGCGAAAAAATAATCTCGCCCGTTCCGCCAGAGCGGATTTGGACGTTCACTTTTCCCAGCGCGCCGGTGCGATCGAAGTCAGCTGGATCGAGCTGCGTTTCGTGCGCGAGCAGGACTTTCACCAGAAACAGGAAAACGGCGCTCGCCGCCAAGATCCCTCCCAAAAGCGCGAAAATGAAGATGGCATCGACTACGAGGTTCGAATAGCGCGTCAACAAATAGCCTGTGCCTCCGAACCACGCCAGGAAGGCCATCATCGATGAAACATTGAAAAACGAGACATGACCGCCTAGCGGACCCGCGTGTGCGTGACTTGAGCCAATATGTCCGACGTGGGCTGGTCCGGCGTGTATAGGAACATGTCCGATGTGACCTGCACCTGCGCCATGTCCGTGAAAATGCGGCAAGTGCCAATGCGCCGCGGAGTGGAACCTGCCAGCGCTCCCCAGAACAGAAAGAACGCTGAAGACGAGCCCCACGACGAAGCAAATCAGGTAGAAGGTCGCCCAAGTCATGGCATTCACCTTCCTTCCTCATGGCCATTGTGTTTGCGCGATGTGTCGCCGTTTCGGTGGCCATGCTTCGAATGGGCGGACCCGTGATGTGCCCTGCCTGGATGTTTTGGAGTGTCTGAGTGGCCGGGACGAAGCACGTGCAAAAGACGCGAGGAAAGGCCCGGGGCCTCAACGATGGCGCCGAGCAGGATCAGGCTGCGGCGAGCATCGTCGCGATGGGCGAGCATTTCGAGCACGTCGCTAAGTTCAGTGTCCTGACGAAAGCGCCGCGCTCCTTCAAGAAGCCACAAATCGAGTTTGTTCCGACGGACGGGAAGGCTGGAGATCAGTTCTGTGTGAAAGCCCTCGGGATCGTCCACCAGAAAACCGGGATGAACCTTGAAGAAGCGCGCGAGCAATTCGCGCGTGCTTTTGGTCATGTGGGGCCGGGCGCCGTTTTCGATTTGGGACAGATAGGACTGGCTGAGGCCACGCCCCGTTTCGCGGCGGGCGGCAACGACGACTTCGGTCTGAGTCATGTCGCGTCCGAGGCCGCGTAGCACTCCCTCTGCGTGTCTTAGGTTGCGGATTTTGTCGCCGAGTTTCACCGCGTTTCCTCGATTGCAGATTGCGATGTAACTATCGCAATCTGCAATATAATTGTCAAGTGAAATCGGCGCAGCCGGAACCCCTTGTAAACGCCCACTTTAGGGGAGACTTTTTCGTCCCCTTTCGAACGTAAGCTGGCTCGGGATGCGTCTAGCTGAAAGCGAGGCACCGAAGGCGGTAATCGCCAAAGCAAGGCTCCGGGCCGGTGCGGCAAATCGAGAAGGGGACTACAGAGAACACAGAAAAACAGGGTAAAGCACAAGGAAGCAGGGATGCAGACGAGAGGCGGGCTGGGACGCCGCCATTCGGAAGACGTTCGTCAGGAGGTCGCGGTCACGCGCCCGTGAAAACGGAGCGAACCGAAATCAGGAAAGCGAACCGGCAGTGGCGGCGGCCGACTGCGCTGTTTCCCTCTCCTGTTGCTTCACGAAGAACTGGCTAGCGAGCTCGACGACTTGCTTGAGATTCCACCACTCGCGCTCGTTCATCGGACGGCCTTCGCTGCTGGAGAAATAGATCGAGGCGTAACCGTCTTCTGAGAGCGGCGCGCGGATGATCAAAACGTTTTTCTGTTCGGCCTGATTATCGGACATTCGGACCTCCATCGAAATTCCGCAAGAGTGTATCGCAAGGCGGCGCAGAAACAACAAGTAAAACAGGACGACGAAGCGTCGAAGGGTGGAGGTGGCGTGCGAGGGCGGTGATGCATCTCCACAAACGGGGAGGGCTAGACCATCGGATCGCATTACATCCCAACGGTTTTCTGGTGCATCCAGAAAAATGAGGCCTAATTGGAGGGCTCATCATGAAGCGAACTGCAGTTCCTTTCCTACTATTCCTGCTTTGCGTTTCTACCGCTTTGGCTCAAGGATTGGCGAATTCAAAGGATGAGAATCTTCAGAATTGTCTGGATGGAATCGGACCGTGCAATCTGGCTCTTTTAACGCCGTCGCAGGCCCCGGAAATCAAGCGCATTCAGCACGCGAACAATCTGTGGGCCTGCCTGACGGGGTATGGGACGTGCGACCAGTCGCAACTGACTTCCGCCGAACTCGCACAAGTGGCGCGGGCGCAAGATCAGCGGAATCTGCTGGCGTGCGAGACAACGCTGGGGCTATGCGATCGGACGAAGCTGAACCCAGCTGAAAAAGCGAAGGTGGCGGAGATTGCCAAGCAGCAGAACCTGCTGAATTGCGAAACAGGCGCAGGGACGTGCGACAGTTCGGAACTGACGGCCGAGCAAACATCGCATGTGAAGCAACTCGAGGCCGAACACAACCTGCTGGCCTGCGAGACCGGCAACGATTTGTGCAACACTTCGTTCCTTACGCCGGCACAAAAGAAGGAGGTCGCGGGTGTTTCGGGCGAGCGCAATCTGCTCGCGTGCGAAACAGCACAGGGCTACTGCGATGCGACGATGCTGACGCCGGCGGAAAACAGCAAAGTGACGCAGGCGAGGCTCGAGCGCAATGCCTTGAATTGCGAAGCAGGTGACGGCTCCTGCGATCGCACGATGCTGAAAGAACAGGCGAAGGTGTCCACCGGCAAACCGGCGTCGTGATTTGCGGGGAGCGGAAGCCGTTGTCGCGGCGAAGCCCGCGACGAATAAGGCGTTCGTCGTGGCTACCATAGAAGAATTCCGGCGCTTCAAACTTGAAATCGCCGCTTAGCCCGCCTGAGTATTAGCGGCGTTCGGGACGCGGTCGATCGCGTAGAGTGCCACGCGAAATCCGCGATGCGTGGTCTCGCGCTCGAAACGCATGCCTAATTTCTCCATGACGTGGATGGAAGCGCGATTTTCAGGGATGGCAACGGCAACGATGCGCTCAAGTCCAATGCGCTGAAATCCATCACGCATGGCTTCGCGAGCGGCTTCGGTCGCCAGGCCCTTGTTCCACCACGCCTGCGCGAGCCACCAGCCGATCTCGATTTCCTTCGTTGCCGGGAGCTGCTGTAGACCGCAGAACCCGATCATTTCTCCTGCGGATCCGTCGCTGCCCGCCTCCTTTGTCAGCGACCGCCAGAAGCAAAATCCGCGCTCGGCGAATCCCGAGATCTGACGCTCGACGAATTCGCGGATCTGCTCGTCGGTCCACGGCCGGCCCGCTGAGATGTAGCGCATTACTTGTGGATCCTGAGCTATTGGCTTGAGTTGCAGCCAGTCTTCAGAATTCCACTGCACGAGTTGCAACCGCGTGGTTTCGAGCATTTAGTGTCGAAATCGCAGAAAGATGCGTGAGCTGGTCCGCTGGAGCCCGTGGCTCTAGTGGTACGCGTTCACGCGTTCCGAAGACGACGGCGCCAGTGCCGTTTCAGGCTATAAACCGGCGTGGACGTTTCGGATTCCCTGGAAGCAGCGATTAGTTCGCGCCGTTTCAAGTGCACGATGGCTCCTTGGACCGCGGTTTTTGACAACCCCGTGGCAGCCGCGATTTTGCCCAGACTCACCGCGATGCCGTGAGTCATCTCGCGCTCGGTGCGAGCCGCGAGATAAACATACACGACAAAAGCGGCAGGCGTCCTGTCGTGTCCGACCAAGTCCCGCATCAGAACGTCGATTACGTAGCTGTCGATTTCGATTGTGGTGGCAGGAACGAGCATGCGTTATATTACCACTATAGTGATAATCGACCGTCTTGCTTGACGACGAACGGCAAGCCCGCCACGATCTCCCGTCAGGAGGGTGGACATGATCAAGGGGATAAAGTTCGCCAGCGTTCCAGTGCGCGATCAGGAAAAGGCTTTGAAGTTCTTCACGGAAAAATTGGGATTTCAAATTTTGACCGACCAGCCATTCGGTTCGCAACGGTGGATTGAACTTGGGATTCCGGCGGCGGACACGAGTGTGGTTCTTTTTACGTCGCCCGGACACGAGGTGCTGATAGGGAAGTTTCAGCCGATCGTTTTTTGGAGCGACGACGTTACGTCGACATACAAAGAATTGACCGCCAAAGGCGTTGAATTTGTCGCGCCGCCCAAGACCGAGCATTGGGGAACGTCGGCAATTTTCAAGGATCCTGACGGAAACCAGTTCCTGATTTCGTCGAGGTAAGATCGCGGCCACGCCCGAAATGAATCCCGATGCGCGCCGCCGTATGGTTATTTAGGGACAGACCAAGAGTGGCCCAACGGCAGCCGAGGCAGAAGATGCGGATCGGGCCGCTACAGTACGCTGCAAGCTCGCGGCTGCCTCGCTCAGAGTCCGCGGGCCCGATCCTTTGTAGAAATGTGGCCGGCAATAGCCGGGCTAGCCTTGATCCTTGCCGAAGATGCTGTCCGCGATATTTGCCGCGACCGGAACGCGGAAACGCTGTCCCTGATAGGCTTTGATCATCAGCAAGATCCAGAGCACGAATGCCGTCAGCGAAATGAGCATGTAGATCGCGGTGCCAAGCCCGAATCCGACCAGGTTGCCACTAAAGCCGCCGAACACGCTGAATCCAAAAACGATTCCCAGCGCGAACTCGAGAATGTGCAGGCCGCCGAAAACCACGATTGATTGTCTGGCGTGGAATCGGACGTAAGGCCGGCGGTCGATGAAGAAGAAAATCAGCCCAGTGATCCAACCGAGCGCGTAGCACAACGCACCTGCCGCATTTTCGGTCAGCCCGGCTTGTGCAGGAGCAGCCGGCGCCGCGGCACCGGAACCCGAGCCCGAGACAGTCCCCTGTGGAGCGCCGCAGGATCCGCAGAAGGCTGTTCCGTCTGCGACGGCAGCGCCGCACTTTGTGCAGTGTGGCATAAATACCTCCAATCAATTGTCCGGATGTACTCTCTTCAGACTTTGCGAGGGCCCAATGGCGCGAAGCCTAGCAAACTGGGGCGATACCGACAAGGTCTAAATCGGAGCTTAAATTTCAGCAAGAGTGAACGCGACGTTTGCCGCTTTGATACAGCAAAACCCGCGGATAGCGCCCGTGATATGGAAAGCCGATGTGGTCTGCGCCGGGCGAGTGGAGAAAACGGACACGCTCCGTCCAGTTCCGCACTACAATGACGCCGCATGTCGTCCGAAACGACGAACGCATCACTCCCTCCTTCACCACTTCCTCCGCATAATTCCGGTATTTGGTGGCCGCGCCGCACGACTTCCGCTCAGCGGCGCACGCTGATTGCGGGCGGGCTCGGGTGGATGCTCGACTCCTTCGACGTAGCGCTGTACTCGCTCGTGCTGGCGCACTTGATGCGCGATTTTGGCATGAGCGAGGCCGTCGGCGGCCTGCTGAACTCGCTAACGCTGATCGCATCCGCGATTGGCGGCGTCCTCTTTGGGTTCATTGCCGACCGGATTGGCCGCACACGTTCGCTGATGGCTACGATCTTGATTTATTCGGTGGCGAGCGGCGCGTGCGGACTGTCGAACACGATCGCGGAGCTGGCGATTTTCCGATTCATTCTGGGCCTGGGAATGGGAGGCGAATGGTCGACGGGAGCCGCGCTCGTTGCGGAGACATGGCCGGCGGAACATCGGGGCAAGGCGCTTGGCTTTATGCAGTCCACGTATGCGATAGGGGAAATGATCGCCGTGGTTGTAGTCGGCTTCATGTTGCCGCGCTTTGGGTGGCGTTCTGTGTTTTTCGTCGGAGTACTGCCGGCAATTCTCGCGTTCTGGATTCAGGGAAGTGTCCCCGAACCCGCGATTTGGAAAGAAAAGGGACGCAGCGGCAGCGTCGGCAGTTCGTTGCGGATGATGTGGCGGAAGGACCTGCGGCGGAAGGGCCTGATCGCCACGGCGATGAACGCCTTCAGCATGTTTGGCTATTGGGGACTTTTCACGTGGATTCCCGCTTATCTGTCGTTGCCGGTCGCCGAGGGCGGGCGCGGGCTCAGCTTGATGAAGACAACGGCGTGGCTGATTGTGATGGAAGCGGGGAAGTGGCTTGGTTATACGGCTTTCGGATTTTCGGCGGACGCGCTTGGGCGCAGACGCAGCTACGTGGCATTTCTCCTGATTGCGGCGGTCCTGGTGCCGATCTATGGGATCGCGCGCACGCCGGCCGTGCTTCTCGTGCTCGGGCCGCTTGTCGGTTTCTTTGGGACTGGGTATTTTTCGGGATTTGGGGCGATTGTGTCGGAGCTGTTTCCCACTGAAATTCGCGCGGCTGCGATGGGCACCAGCTACAACGTGGGACGCGGCATTTCGGCGGCGGCACCGTTCGCGATCGGAATCCTCGCGCACCAATTCGGCCTTGGGCCTTCGTTTTTCCTGCTTGCTGGGGCCTTCTTTCTTGCGGCACTGCTAGCGATGGCCCTGCCGGAGACGAAAGGCAAACAGCTGGGATGAAGGCCGGAGAGTTTTCGTTGACGAAGATTACGGACCGTTGTCAAGTGAGACCATCCGTATCGCGTGCACGGGTCGACCTGTCCTCACAAACGTGCTCGACTTAAGGGAAAGTTCATTCCGGGAATTCAGTTCGTCGTCCCGCTGACGGCCGCTCCTATCTGAAATCGGGCTATAATCCGCTCAACCGCTGCGGAAGTGGCGGAATTGGCAGACGCGCCAGCCTTAGGAGCTGGTGGCCGTGAGGCCGTAGGGGTTCGAGTCCCTTCTTCCGCACATATCAAATGCCTTCCCTCGTTTTCGCCGAGATCACCTACTTGGCCGCGGGATTTGCTTGTTTTAAGGGCGTAAGGGCACGAATACGGCCGAAATACTCGTATTGCTGTATGGTGCCCGCGGGCCGGAACCTCGACAATTCGGGATTCGTCGGGTCTCGGGACGCCGCGTAAGTCTGAAAAAACTCCAAAACGAGGGCCGTTGTGGCGGTGAGCGGATCTTTTGGTGCGAACTACGCTTTGAGGGATGAAAAGAGTGGCTAAAAACAGTAACGGAAACAGCCGGACCTTAACCGGCATCCGCAAGGTCCCCACGGGAGTGAAGGGACTGGACGAGATCACCGGCGGCGGTCTCCCGCAAGGCCGGCCAACATTGGTCTGCGGCAGCGCTGGTTCCGGCAAGACAATGCTGGCTATGGAGTTCCTTGTGCGCGGGGCGGTGCAATACGGCGAGCCAGGGGTTTTCATGGCCTTCGAGGAAACGGCTGAGGAACTCTCGCAGAACGTGGCATCGCTTGGCTTTGACCTGCCTACCCTGACGCGCAAGAAGAAGATGTACTTGGATTACGTTCACATCGATCCGAGCGAAATCCAGGAGACCGGCGACTACGATTTGGAAGGGATCTTCGTCCGATTGAAACTCGCCGTTGACTCGGTCGGCGCAAAACGAGTGGTTCTCGACACGCTTGAAGCGCTCTTCTCCGGGTTGAAAAACCAGGCCGTCCTGCGCGCGGAGATCCGGCGGCTGTTCCGCTGGCTGAAAGACCATGGACTAACGGCGGTAATTACAGCTGAGCGGGGCGAAGGAACTCTGAGCCGGTATGGATTGGAAGAGTATGTTTCCGATTGCGTGATCCTGCTGGACAACCGCGTCAGGGAGCAAGTGGCCACCCGGCGCATGCGCATCGTCAAGTACCGGGGTACGGCCCACGGCGCAAACGAGTATCCATTTCTGATCGACGATACCGGCTTCTCGGTGCTTCCGCTGAGTTCTCTCGGACTACAACACCAAGCGTCAACACAACGTATTGGTACGGGGATCGCCGGACTCGACGAGATGCTGGCGGGAAAGGGTCTTTACCGCGGATCAACCGTACTCGTGTCCGGTATGGCCGGAAGCGGGAAAACAAGCATCGCAGCACATTTTGCCGACGCCACCTGCTCCGCCGGGCAGAAATGCCTCTACTTCGCCCTGGAGGAATCGTTCAGCCAAGTCAGCCGGAACATGAAGAGCATAGGGCTCGATATTAAGAAGCATGTGGATCGGGGTCTGCTGAATTGTCAGGCGTGGCGGCCATCGAGTTACAGCCTGGAAATGCATCTGGTGCGGTTACACAAGTCCGTCGAAGAGTTCAAACCGGATGCGGTCATATTTGACCCAATCACGAATCTGATCGTATCGGCGGCCGACCCGTTGGAGGTCACTTCCGTACTGACACGATTTATTGACTTTCTGAAAGTGAAGCAGATCACGGCGCTCTTCACGAGCTTGACGAGCGCTTCTTCGGCTGCCGAAACCAGCGATGTCGGCATATCGTCGCTAATCGATACCTGGCTATTGGTGCGCGATCTGGAGTCGAATGGCGAGCGCAACCGCGCGCTGTACGTCATCAAGTCGCGAGGCATGGCTCATTCGAATCAGGTTCGCGAATTCCGAATCACCGGCCACGGCGTCGAATTGATACCAGCCTATTTAGGGACACACGGCGTGCTGACGGGAACTTCGCGGATGATCCAGGAAGCGCAGGAAGCCGCCGAGCAGTTCCGCCGGCAGCACGAGGTCGAGCGGAAGCGGTTCACGCTGGAAACCAAGCGCAAGAAGATAGACGCGCAGATCGCCGCTTTGCGCGCGGAATACGATATGGCCGAAAAGGAAGCGATGTCGGTGGTGGAAGAGGCAGAGGCGGCCAGGAAGCAGCGCGGTGTCGACCGCTTTGCGCTTGCGAAGAGCCGCTCTTCGAACGGGGCGGAGCACCGCAAGGCCGCGCCAGTATTGGAACAAAAATGAAGAAGGCGCGAAGCAAAAAAAACGGGAACGGAAACGGCAACGGACAGCACTGGATTCTGCGTCTCTATATCGCGGGCCAGACGCCGAAATCGGTTGCGGCACTCAGTAATTTGAATGCGATTTGCGAATCAAAGCTCAAGGGACAGTACAAAATCGAGATCATCGATCTGGCCCGCAAGCCGGAACTCGCGCGTGAAAACCAGATCTTTGCCATACCCACTCTAGTTCGACAAATGCCCGAGCCCATACGGAAGATCATTGGCGACTTATCCGACAAACAACGAGTTTTGCTGGGACTGGCGCTCGAAGAAGCGGTTTAGGAGCGGTTATGAAAAAGCGGGTGCAAGAGAACTCCGCGAGGGCGGAGAAGAATCAGCGGCAGAAAAAAAAAGAATCGACGTACATTCTTCGTCTTTATATCACCGGCTCGACACCACGGGCGAAATCGGCGGTGATCAAGGTAAAGAAATTCTGCGAAGAACACCTGAAAGACCACTACGAACTGGACGTGATCGACATTTACCAGCAGCCGAACCACGCCAGAGAGGCCCAGATCGTTGCAGCCCCAACTCTGATCAAGAAGTTGCCAGAGCCGCTGAGAAAGCTGGTCGGTGACTTCTCGAACCCGAGCCGGGTGGTGGTCGCGCTCGGTTTGCCTGAGTAGGTGATGGACTTCGATGAATGAATCAGCCAGCGCCCAAAAAAAATGGATGGTCGAGATCGACCGGCTCAGAACCCGTCTCGCGGAAGTGGAAGAGTCGCTGGGGGCGATTCAGCGCGGCGAAGTAGATGCGCTGGTGGTGTCGGGTCCGGACGGCGAGCAGATTTACACGCTTCAGGGCGCCGAGCATCCCTACCGCGTAATGGTTGAGGCGATCAATGAGGGAGCCGCGACTCTGCTGCTCGACGGAACCATCCTGTACAGTAATCGGCAGTTCGCCAGCATGCTCGGGCGGCCGCTCGAAAAGCTGATCGGGAAATCCTTGACGGATTTGTTTTCCCCGCAACGCCGGCAGGCCATCCGGGAAATGCTTGCCCGCGCAGGCAGCGGTGGAATCCGTTGCGAAGTGGACCTCCCACAAGAGCGCGGCGCGGTACTGCCTTCGCAGCTTTCAATCAATCCGTTCAATAATTCCGGGACTGACGCGCTGTGCCTGGTCGCTACGGACCTTTCGCAACAAAAGCGCGCGGAACTGGAGCGCGTGCTCGCCGAGCGAGCGTTGACCGAGCATGAACAACGGAACCAGCTCGTTCTGTCAAACATCAAGGACTACGCGATTTTTGTCCTCGATGCAAGCGGCAACGTAACCAGCTGGGATTCGGGTGCGGAACGAGTCCACGCCTTCAGGGCAAACGAGATCGTTGGCCGTCATTTTTCGCGCTTCTACACGCAGGAAGACATCGCGAGACGCCAATCGGAAATCGATTTGCAAACCGCGAGCGCCGAAGACCGCGTCGAATCGGAGGGGTGGCGGCTACGGGGCGATGGCTCCCGTTTTTGGGCGAACGTGATCCTCACCTCTCTTCGAGATGAGGATGGGAAACTCCGCGGCATCATCTGCGTCACACGTGACATCACCGACCGCAAGCGAGCGGAACAGGATCTGCGGCAGCTTTCCATCCGGCTGATGAACCTGCAGGATCAGGAACGCCGCGGCATCGCGCGAGAATTGCACGACAGCGAGGGCCAGAACCTCAGCCTTCTGCTGATGTCGCTTTCCAAGCTGAAACGGACTTCCGAGAATCTCGACCCAGACGCTCGCGCCTTGCTGACCGAAAGCATCGAGATGGCAAACGAATGCCTGCGGGACGTCCGCACGCTGTCCTATTTGCTGCATCCGCCGCTGCTTGACGAGTTCGGTCTGATTTCGGCGCTCCAGTGGTACGTTGAAGGGTTCTCAGAGCGGAGCGGAATTGGCGTGAACCTCGATCTGCCCGCGGCTTTGAATCGCCTGCCCGCTGAAATGGAAACCTCGCTTTTTCGGCTCGTTCAGGAAGGCCTGACGAACATTCATCGCCACTCGGGCAGCCAAACCGCGGAGATACGCCTTGCCTGCGACAGCAACGAACTCCGGCTGAGAATCGAAGACCACGGTAAAGGAATGACTGCCGCCGAAATTTCGGGTACAAACGGCGCGGCGCGCGGCGTGGGACTCGCGAGCATGCGAGAACGCGTGCGCGAGCTGGGCGGCAACATTGAAATCACGTCG
Organism: Candidatus Acidiferrales bacterium; assembly: GCA_036279175.1. Taxonomy (GTDB): domain Bacteria; phylum Acidobacteriota; class Terriglobia; order Acidiferrales; family UBA7541; genus Palsa-295. The sequence goes on from DASUJR010000421.1 coordinate 14,557, forward strand.
GAGGCGGGCCATACGCAAATCAACGTGATGCTCCCCGTGGCCGCCTCGGGCTCCGCCCGTACGCAAAGCGCCTGAGCAAAGCCTCCAGCTCCAGAGAACCTCGCCTTCGTTTTTTCAACGCGCTTTCTGCCCCTTGGCTTTCCGAAATCGCAAACCCTTTCGTCCATCTGAAAATCATTGTGCACGTGCTTGCGCACTCGCCTGTTTGAATCTAAAGTGCGCAGCGACGGAGGCTCCTGATGAAGATCGTTCGCACATTGAAATTCTCGCTGTTGGCTGCTTTGATCTTGTTTTTTACCGGCTCACCGCTGCGCGCAAGAGCAAACAGGCAGGCACCCCAGAACTCACCCAAGAAGATCGCCGCCAGCTTGCACCCGGTGGAGGCGGATTACACTGTTCATGATTTCCATTTCGACGACGGGCAGACGATGCCTGAGCTCCGGCTGCATTACACCACGCTCGGACATCCGAAACGCGACGCAAAGGGACGTGTCACGAACGCCGTCCTTTTCATGCACGGAACCGGCGGGACGGGGCATCAATTTCTTAGCCCGAATTTCGCGGGCGTGTTGTTCGGCCCTGGCGAACTGCTCGACGCGAACAAATATTTCATCATTCTTACGGACGATATCGGTCACGGACATTCGAGCAAGCCAAGCGATGGCCTGCGCACCAAATTCCCGAACTATGACTATGACGACATGGTTCGCGGCGAGCATGTTGTGGTGACGGAAGCGTTGCACGTGAACCATTTGCGCCTCGTGGGCGGCACGTCTATGGGCTGCATGCACACGTGGTTGTGGGCGGAAAAATACCCTGATTTTATGGATGCGGCGCTGCCGCTCGCGTGCCTGCCAATCCAGATTTCCGGACGCAACCGCATGATCCGCCGCATGCTGATGGATTCGATTCGAAACGATCCCGCGTGGGATAACGGCAATTACACCAAAGAGCCCGAATGCGGGATCCGGGGCGCGGCCAATCTGCTGTTCGTGCTGGTCAGTTGCCCGCTTTGTGAGCAGAAAAGCGCTCCCACCCAACAGCTTGCGGATCAGGCAGCCGAGAGGTACATGAAACGCGAATTAGAGGTCACGGACGCCAACGACATGCTATACGCGTTCGATTCCTCGCGCGATTATGATCCCTCACCCAAATTGGGAACGATCAAAACGTGGGTGATGGCGATCAATTCCGCAGACGATCAGGTGAACCCTCCCGAACTGAACATCGTGCCGAAAGAAATCAAAAAGGTGCGCCACGGTCAATTCGTGCTGCTGCCCATCTCGGACAAAACGCGCGGACATGGGACGCACAGTCTGCCGGCGGTGTGGCAGTCGTACTTGGTGAAACTGCTTCGCGAAAGCGCCCATTGATGGCGGCGTTTGAGACAAACCGTCTGAACGCGAACGGTTCTTCGCTCACTTGCTAAATACCGGTCCGCCTGCTTCAATGCTCGCCCGGAGGCGGACCGGCGCTTGTTCCACGAGATCGTCTATCGGTTCCTGGTTGGAGGCGCGATTGTCTCCGGCTTTTCCGTCCTTGGCGGGCTTTTTAAGCAGCGAAGTTTCGCGGGACTATTTGCGGCTGCCCCATCAGTTGCTCTCGCGACGCTATCGTTGACGCTGGCGCGCCAGGGAGCGCACTTTGCGAGCCTCGAATCCCGCTCAATGATCGCCGGCGCTGCGGCGTTTGTTGTGTACGCCTGCGCCGTTACGCTGATCCTGGCGCGCTATCGCACAAAGACTCTGGCGACCACATCGGCGCTTCTCGTTGTGTGGGTTGCGACGAGCCTCGGGCTGTGGCTCGTGTTCTTGAGATAGCCGGCGATGTCGATACACGTCACATTCGACCCGCGCGGTTTCCGCAGGACTCAGTGGCGCGAAATCGGCGTGCGTTTTCTCTTCGGCGGTATAGTGACGGTTACAACAGGCCTGATCGCAAAGGAATGGGGGCCTGGCTTAGGCGGGCTCTTCATGGCGTTTCCAGCGATTTTTCCGGCGGCCGCCACGCTGGTTGCCAAGCATGAGGATGAGGAAATGGAACGCGCCGGACTGCAAGGCGCTCGGCGCGCGTCAGCTGCGGCGGCCCTCGATGCGCGCGGCGCGGCCATGGGAGCGGTTGGGCTCATGGTGTTTGGCGCTGTCGCCTGGAAGTTGCTGCCAACACAGTGCACAACGAGCGTGCTGATTGGCGCGCTGCTAGCGTGGTTCCTGGTGGCAGTTACGCTCTGGTGGATGCGGAAGGCTGTCCGGACATCGACTTGGCGGCGTAAACATTATCAGAGGAAGATTTAGGCCGCGTTCCAGCGGTAGCGCGAGCGTCGCGAATCGAACTGAGCGCGACTGGCACGGCCATTTCGATTCAGCGTAAAATCCCAATAGGAGCCAGTCGTGCCTACGTTTGTGAAACGGAGAATCGTGAAGAAAGTCGCCGTCCGTCCTAAGCCGGAGACGAGCAGCGCCCTTCCAACCATCATTCTGATGCTCGTGGCGATCGCGGCGGCCGCGTACTGCATTGTGTTTGGTTTACAGACGTTGGTCTGGTTCGAGGCACATCACTGGGCCAGCACCAATCCCTGGATCAGGGAGGTGCCGAAGCCACTGGGTTCGGCGCCGGTGGCCGACGGCAACACGCAACTGCAGGCCTTCGGCTTTCAATTCAAAGTTCCGTGGCCGGGAAAGCCGAAGACTGACGGGGGGCCAGGATACACAGAACTCCATTTCGATTCCGGCCCCGTAGTCCTGTTTTTCGATCCTCAGGGCCAAGCCGACATGCAGAGCAAGCTGAATTCCGCGAATCCTACGGAATATCAGCGGTTCGCGAGTGCGTTCGGAGGGCAGACGTTCGATACGAACTACTCGATCTACAAAATGGTTTACAACACTTCACCTGCCTCGGTATCGCCGTGGAGTTCGGCAGCGGACGCGACTCGAATGAATCAGCTTCTGCTCTGGAAGATTGCGTTTGGCCCTGATGCGGAACCCGGGCTTCACTCGATACAGTTTGGCAGCAATGAAGGTTTCGAGTTTGGCGATCCATCAACCGGGCGCCCTGTGGCGCTGCGGCTGTTTGATGGGCGCGACCGGCAGTTCCGGATCGTGTTCATGAATTCGCCGGGCGCGAAGACCAGGTTTTCGCAGGCGGATATCGATTTAGCTGTGCAGTCGCTTGAACCCGTACCCCTCGTAGAACCCGAATCGCAGCCCGGCCAAAGCCGTCGCCCCAAACGGCGCGGCGCACGCGAGCCCGTTCCGGCCCTTGGCCACCGGCCTCGCCCGAGGAGCTGACGAATTTTACCGCTCAGCGGTGGCTGTGGTGGATGTGGACTACAGCGGCATTACGCGCGCGCGGCAGCACGCGTAGAGTTCAGCACCTTCTCGTAATAGGCTTCGTACACCGGGATCACGTCGTTCGCGCAGTAGTGTTTGCGGGCGTCAATGCGCGCCTGCTGACCCATGGCGCGCCCGCGGTCTGGACGCGAGAGAATTTCGATCGCATATTTCGCCGCGGTTTCCACGTCGCGGGGCTCGACGAGATACCCATCCATGCCGTGCGTGACGACCTCCGGTACTCCTCCGACGTTCGTCGCGATCACGGGCACTTCGCAAGCCATTGCTTCGAGTGCGGCGAGCCCAAATGACTCGAGGTCGCTTGGCAGCAGAAACAGGTCAGCGATCCCGAGCTTTTCCTGGACGCGGTCCTGCTTGCCAAGGAAGAGCACATCTTTATGCAACTTCTTCCGGCGGACGCTGTATTCGGCGGCCCCGCGGTCAGGACCGTCCCCTATCAGCACGAGCTTCGCCGGCATTTTCTGGCGCACCAGAGAGAAGATCTCCACCGCGTCGGTGAAGCGCTTCACGGGCCTGAAATTCGATAGGTGCATCAGGATCGGCTCGCCATTCGGCGCCCATTTCGACCGCAATACGGGATCGTCACAGCGCTTGTAGTAGTCGCAGTTGACGAAGTTCGGGATCACTTCGATCGGGTCCTTGATTTCGAATTCGCGGATAGTACGGTCGCGCAAGTATTTCGAGATCGTCGTGACGCCATCGCTCTGCTCGATCGAAAACCGCGTGATGGGAAGGTAGCTGCGATCATTGCCCACCAGTGTGATGTCGGTGCCGTGAAGGGTGGTAATGAACGGAAGCCTTCTGGATCCGGACATCATGCGAGCCAGCATCGCGCTGACGGAGTGCGGAATTGCGTAGTGCACGTGCAGGAGGTCCAGACCAGCGGAATCGGCAACCTCAGTCATCTTGGTAGCGAGCGCCAGCGTGTAGGGCGGATGATCGAATAACGGATAGGTGGTCACTTCCACTTCATGAAAATGGATGTTGTCGCTCATGTTCTGCAGTCGAATGGGGACTGCATAGCTGATGAAATGCACCTCGTGCCCGCGCGCGGCCAATTCGATTCCCAGTTCCGTTGCGACAACTCCCGATCCGCCATAAGTCGGATAGCACGTAATCCCGATTTTCATGATTCCCCTTGGGAACTCCGGCCAGGGCTCCCGATTCCCGAGTGTTACTCTCCTGACCGCGCCTATATCGAAAATCCGTAACCGCTACGAATGCACGCGGTTTCTGGTTAGCCTTATTTGCCCGTTCTGCAGAAATCGTCGCAGCCACGCTAACGTTGCTTGCACCCGGTTGATTTTAGATGCTAGATTCGCGACTTCGCTTCGCCTGTCTGTGCAGGCAGATAAACATATTAGACGAATGAGGGGGCTTCGGCGGTGCCGCGACTTTCAGGAAAGGTAACCTTCGTCACGGGAGGGGGTACCGGCATCGGTCGCGCATGCGCCGTGCTTTTTGCGCGAGAAGGCGCCCAGGTGGTGATCTCGGCGCGCCGAAGTGAGTTGCTGCGGTCCGCGGTGCATGAGATCGAAGCTGCCGGCGGACAGGCTCTGGCAGTGGCATCCGATGTAACACAGCGCGAATCGGTCGAGTCGGCGCTCGCTGGAGCGGTTGAATATTTTGGCCGACTCGATGTGGTCGTTAACAATGCTGGCGCCGTAGTGGTTGCCGATGCAGATCACACGAGCGATGAAGAATGGCGGCAGGTGATCGACGTCAATCTGACGGGCGCGTTCTTCGTTTCCCGCGCGGCGTTGCCCTGGTTTCGCAAAGCGGGTGGGGGCTCGATCGTAAACATCGGCTCAGCGTTGGGACTGGTCGCCCGAAAACAGCGCGCGGCGTACTGCGCCTCGAAGTTCGGCATGACCGGGCTGACGAAAGCAATGGCTCTTGACCACGCGCACGAGAAGATCCGCGTCAACTGCATCTGCCCGACCATCGTCGAAACGGAGCTGGGCATGCAATCCATATCCATGCTGTCTGATCCCGAAGCGGAGAGGCGCAAAAGAAGCTCCGAAATTCCGCTGGGCCGCATGGGAAAACCGGAGGACGTCGCGCAGATGGCCGTCTATCTGGCGTCGGATGAATCCGAGTGGGTTACCGGCGCCGCCTTTCCGCTCGATGGAGGCTTCACCGCATACTGATGCCACGAGCAAAGCTAAACGACGAGCCTCCGACCGCTGAGCTCTTGCGCGAACGTCTGCGAGCCACTAACGTTGCGAAGCAATTCGGTTTTGTCCTGACTAAGGCGGAAACGGGACATGTCATTATCGAGATGCCCGTTGACGAGCGCCACAAGCAGACGCACGGAGTGGTCCATGGCGGTGTGCTAGCTGCGCTGGCTGATACTGCAGGTGGGCTGGCCACATATATGGCATGCCCGCCAGGCAAGCGTGTGGCAACGATCGAGATGAAAATCAACTACCTGGAGGCAGTTGCCGGCGGAAGGGTGAGCGCGGAAGCGCGTGTGGTCCGAGTGGGCGCGCACATCGCCGTTGTGGATTGCGACGTTCGCGATGAAACTCGCCGCCTGGTTGGAAAGGCGCTGATGACTTTCTTCGTGACGCCCGTCGGCAAGAAGAACGCGAAATCGCGCTGATCGAACAGGATCCGCCAAATTGCGATTCGTCCTACCGCCCTACTGGCCGTTCGTCCCGCCCAGCGATGCTTCCTCGCCCTCTTTATAAAGGTACTTTATGCAGTGCTTATAAATGAGAAGGTTCGGACTGCCGTAGCGGGTCAGTTTGATGCAATCACGGTCGTACCATTCAAGCGTGCCGCGCAAAACTTCTCCGTCGTTCAGCACGACGGCAATCGGATTGTGCGACTGCATCTGCTTCACATAGTAAAAATTTTCCGCGTG
>DASUJR010000422.1:0-19049 GCA_036279175.1 Candidatus Acidiferrales bacterium
GACGGAGGTGGCAGTCAGGGTTACGGTTGCGGGAGAGGGTGCCGATGCAGGAGCGGTATAGGTGACGCTGGTGGTGGTTTGGTTCGTGAGCGTGCCGCAGGACGCGCCCGAACAGCCGCTGCCAGAAAGAGACCAGGTGACGCCTTTGTTGGCAGGATCGTTCGACACGGTAGCTGTGAAATTCTGATTCTGACCTGTCGTGATGTTTGCGGTAGAGGGCGACAGCGTCACGGCAATGGCCGGTGGAACGATCGTAATTTTGGCAGAGGAAATCTCAGATGCATCGGCGAGTGAGCTGGCCGTTAACATCACCGTCGCGGGAGAGGGAACCGAGGCGGGAGCCGTGTAGGCGACAGCTGTGGTCGTGACATTCGCCAAGGTCCCGCAAGTTGCTCCCGAGCATCCGGATCCTGATAGAGTCCACACGACACCCTTGTTCGCAGGATCGCCGGTTACCGCCGCAGTGAAATTCTGGGTCATGCCCGGGCTAACGCTCGCGCTCGAAGGCGAGACGGACACCGTAGTCTGAGCAACAATCGTCACGATTGATGAGGATGATTTAGCCGGGTCGGCCGCGGAAGCTGCTGTAAGAGTGACAACTGCAGGTGAAGGTACCGACGCGGGCGCGGTGTAGGTGGCGCCGATACCGCTTACGTTCGTTAGCGTACCGCACGTGGCGCCGGAGCATCCGGCACCCGAAAGGGACCACGTGACGCCCCGACTTTTGGAGTCGGCGGTCACGACCGCTGTGAAGTTTTGTGAAGCACCGACCGTCACGTTCGCCGCCGACGGCGCGGTGGTTACGGATATCGCCGCGGGGTCTCGCGAGTTCCTGACGGCGGGATCGATCGCGCATCCTGCCAAGACAGCAGCGGCCAACACCAATACACAACCGTACCTCAGTAACTGGGTAAGAAAACGTACAAACATGGAGTGCAGCCTCCGGGAACGCTGGGATGAAACAGCCGGCTGGGATTTAGGTCGGCCGCGGTTCCGGTGCGGTGAACCCGATGAAGCTGTTCGGGGGCTGGCCCGAGGGATTACCCGAAAGATGTCAATTGCGGGCAGGGCACGTTCATCCTGCCGGTTGGGTTGGCACTAGGGGCGGGAGCCCCGTGAGCGTGACGTGTCTATGAACGCACTCAATTCGATTTCGCCGTCGAAGTTGCGAGAAGCTTGTGAATTTCGCCGGCCTGAGCGTATTCCGGATCGATTTGCAACGTGTACTCGAACTCTTTCCGCGCCATGACGGGATTGTTCTCTCTGTCGTACGCCATCCCAAGATGGTAATGAAAGGTGGGATTCTTAGAATTTCCTTTGATTGCGGTTTCAAACAAACCCGCTGCCGCGCTATAAAGCCCTTGGTGGTAGTAGGCCCAGCCGAGCGTGTCAGCCGAGTTAGGGAGGTCGGGCAAGCCTTTGCGAGCTGTCTGTGCGAGGTTGAATGCTACGCTGAGGTCTCCACCGTGTTCGAGCATCAGGTATGCGAGATTGTTGGCAGCCAAGGCATAACCCGGGTTGATTTGCAGCGCCTTCTGATACTGCTCCTCCGCCTTCTGCCATTGCTTCTGCATTTCGTAGGCCTCACCGAGAGCGAGATAGATCTCAACATCGCGAGGATTGGCCTGAAGAGCGTTTGCGTATTCACCGATTGCAGCATCAATAGAACCGTGGGCCATCTGAAGACTTGCCACGCCTAAGAACGATTGCACGTTGTTGTGATCCAATTGAGTGGACTTTTCGAAAGCAGCCTGAGCGGCGGCAGGATCTTGATTCTTCAACTCCACTTCGCCCAAGAGTTGGTAGAAGTTGCCACTGTTCGGCACTCGGGCGATCTGAGCGTTAACGAGTGTCAGCGCTTTGGCGGGCTGTTTCCGCAGAAGCTCCACGTTAACCAGACCCCGCAAAGCGTCGGATGATGCAGGATCACGATCAAGCGCGTCGCGATAATATTTCTCTGCTTCATCCAAGCGCTTTTGAGCCAACCGTAGGTCGCCCAGACCGGCATAGCCAGTAGCATTTTGCGGAGCGACCTGGATAGCTTTATTCAAGTCAGCTTCTGCGCCTGCTATGTTTCCCTGGGAAACCAGGGCGCGAGCGTGCAGCAGATAACCTTCCGGCACACCCGGCGCATATTTGATGATTTGTGAAGCGACACTGGAAAGATTTTCGAAGTCGCGATTGCGAATCGCGAGCGAAGCGAGCGCGCGCTGCGCGTCAATCATCTGTGGCCGCAACTGCACGGCTTTTTTCCAGTTTGCCTGCGCCTGGGTGTAATCGCCTGTGGCAGCGTAGGCAGAGCCAAGGAAGTAGAAACCCGGTGCGTAGGATGGATTATCTTTCGCCACTCCCTGCAAGATAGGAATCGCATTTTGGGGCTTGCCTTGCATCTCGAGAATCTGCCCGCGATATGTGAGAGCGACAGGGTCAGAGGGGTTCTTTTTGAGAATTTCGTCGTTGATTCGGCCCGCTTCGTCGAGCTTCTTGCGGGTGATCAACAGCTCAGCGTAAGACTTGGCTACGGCCGAATCGTTCGGGTGCTGCGAATGGAGCGATGCGAACTCGGACAGCGCCTTATCGTTCTGGCCAACAGCAATATAGAAGTCGCCAAGCATACGGTAAGCGCTCGGGTTATCCGGTAGTGCTTTTTTTGCGTCAATCAAGACTGTTGCGGCTGAGTCCTTCTGACCCTCGCTGAGATACATCTGGGCAAGTTCAGCGCGCGGCAAAGCATTTTTGGGATCTACAGCAATAGCGGTCTGAAATTCCTTTTCGGAATCATCCCAGCGCTTCTGAGTTTCGTAGAATTGCGCCAGCGCAAGCGCCGGCCCGCTGTTCTTGGGAGCAACTTCAGCCGCTTTCTTGAAATTCTTTTCAGCGCCCGGAAGATCCTTGTTGTGGTCGAGGATGACGGCTAAATTCAGGTAGCCTTCCGGGCTGCTTGGCGCCATATGGACGGCATGTTCGGCATCGGTTACTGCCGTAGCAGCTTTCCCGCTTGCAACGTCGATTCTGGAAAGCAAGATCTGAGCTGAAATGTTCTGAGGGTCGCCCTTCAAGACTTTCTCGACGCGGTCGAGCGCGTCCGGAAGTTTGCCGGCGGCGAGAAACATCTTGGCGATCTCTACCTGCGCTTTCCAATCGGCCGGGTCGAACTCGGTGGCCCGCGCGAGTTCCTGGAAGGCATGCAGAACGTCGCGTTCCCGAAGAAAACACTGCGCTAATTCATAATGGGCGGCAGCATACTTTGGGTCTATCTGGATGGCGTTCTGGAACTCGATGCTAGCCTCACGAGTTTTGTTTTCTTGCAGATAGGCAGTGCCTCTATCGAAATACCGCTTCTTGGCCACTGCGGGATTCCGGGTACATCCCGTGAGGCTTAGGGCCGTGAGGATTAGGGCAAGGAACAGCGTCATGGCAGAAACGAACGACACCGAGGTTTTACTCAAAGACTGAAGGCTCCCTTCGCACACCATCCGTGCGGCTAGCAATCGCGCGTCCGGTCCGCAAAAAAACCAGAGATGTGTACAAATCAGTCACAAGGTTAGCGAATTCAGCGCGTTGCAAGGCGGCTCCGAGAAGCGCCCATCTAAGCTCCGCATATTGACTGAAGGTCCTGAGGAACATAGTCGCCCAAAAGAGTGGAAAACGAATTCCCTATTATAGAGCGGCGTTACCCTTTGAAGCTGCGGAGGGCAAAAATTGTGGAGTTTGCCGGGAGCAGCAGCAATATGTGAAATGGCGCGTTTTGAATAGGATAGGCGTTACCTAAGGTGACCTGTTGTATTGTCCCATGGGCCACTCAGGTGATTTCTCGGATCAAGGCGCGACCATTGGTGCGATCCGTAATCCCTTGAAAATGCAGGGGATTGCTGAGGTATCAGGTATTTTTAACGTTGCTGGCACGCGCCTTGCACAGCATGTTCACCAGGGTGCAGTTTGTGTCTGCATTGACGGCGACAAGGAACCGGAACAGGGAAACGGGCATTCCGAACTGGGATAGCCGAATTGAGCCGGGAGAAAACGAATGTCTAGCGTTCGACTATTAGGGCTGATGGCGGTCTTGAGTATGGCAGCTCCCGCATGGGGAGCGAGCAGGGCGCTGCGACCACAGGACTCATCGAGCCATACACAAGCAACGCAGAAATCCGCCACAAACAATCCGAATTACGTAATAGGGGCGCAGGACGTTCTCGACGTCGACGTCTGGAAAGAGCCCGAACTGACGCGCCAAGTCCCCGTAAGGCCAGACGGCAAGATCTCGCTACCCTTACTGAACGACGTCCAAGCGGCGGGCCTCACGCCGACCAAATTGGCGGACGAGATCAGCGACGGGCGGAAACAATACATTACCGATCCGCAAGTGACGGTGATCGTATCCGCCATACACAGCCAGCGAGTCTACATTCTGGGCGAGGTAACTCGGGCCGGCGCTTACCCGCTGCTTCCGGGAATGACAGTTCTACAAGCGCTTTCCAGCGCAGGCGGTTTCACCGAATTCGCGAATTCAAAAAAGATCTACGTGCTGCGTCAAGTGAAAGGTAAACAGGAAAAATTCCCGTTCAATTATAAGGACGTAGTGGGCGGGAAAAATACGCAGGAGAACATCACGCTGGAAGCGGGCGATACGATCGTTGTTCCATAGGAAATGACGATGCGAAATCTCTTGCTCCAATCTTTGCTTGTGTTTGCGCTGGCGTCGACGGTTGCCCCGGCCGCGAGATCGCAACAGGACCCGCAGCAAAGTCAGCAGCAGGCCCAACAGGGACAGCAACAGCAGAACACGCAAGACAACAATCAAAGTACCGAGCAGCCGACGCAGCCGATCCCCGCGTATCACTCGCCTTTGGGAGGTGTGGGGGCGGGCAATCAAAATGCGAATCCGTCCGAAGTTCAGCCCGACACACGCCCCTTAGCTGGTGCACAACAGATCGGCCTTGGCACGCAGCCGATCGAACACAGCTATTGGCAGCCTACGGTGAGCGTGTACTCGACGTTCGACTCGAATTCATTTGGCTCGGGGCGGGGCTGGATTAATTTGGAGAGCTTTCTCGGATCGGTAGAGCTACATCGCGAGTCGGCTCGCAACGATTTAACGCTGGTCTATGCCGGCGGCGGAACAATAACCAGTGATTCGAGCGTTGGAAATACGGTCCTTCAGCAGCTCCAGGTGGGAGACAAGATTTCCTTGAGACGAGCTGAAATATCGTTCTTCAACAGCACGACCTACATCCCCGAAGCTGCTTTTGGATATGGCGGGCTCGGCGGTGTGAACTTGCCCGGAACGGGAATGCTTGGTTTGGGAGAGTTTGTGCCGGAGCAATCCATCTTAGCCGCAAGGGACCAACGCGTCTCAAACGCCGACTTGGGCCAGGTAAACTATCGCCTGAGTCGACGCACGTCGGTCACGTTGGTTGGCGGCTATTCCCTGCTGCATTTCCTCGGCGGCGGTTACTTCGATTTTCGAGAGCCGATGGTACAGGCTGGATACAACTACCAATGGACAAGGAATGACACCATAGCGCTGTTGTACAGATTTGACGATTTCCAATTCAACGGGCTCGGCGAGTCGATTCGAGATAACCGCGCGGACCTCTCCTACGGACGGCGGGTGACGGGTCGAGCCGCCTTTCAGGTTCAGGCTGGACCAGAGGCGGTGTTTTTCAATATTTCAAACCCAGGCACGACGGGCAGCTCCGGGACCCCGATCACAGGAGAGCCGAGTTCGCAAGTGCTCTGGAATTTAAACAGTTCAGTCACGTATGCAGTGCCGCGCGGAACTGTTTCTCTTTCTTACTCGCATGGTGTGAACGGCGGATCTGGCGTGCTCGTCGGGGCCGTCGCAAATACCGTCCAAGTAAGTGCTACGCGGGCACTATCGCGGGAGTTCGCGGCCGATGCGCGCTTCGGCTATGCGCGAAACACCAGCCTTAATGGTCCCACACAGCTCGTCGGCAACCGTAATTACAATTATTTGTACGGAGGCGCAGATCTAAGTCGCGCATTTGGCCGTTATCTGACCTTGATACTCAGCTATCAGTATCAGCGACAGACTTCGACCGTACCGGTCTGCATTGGAACGGACTGCGGTACGTTCACGCGAAATCTGATCTCAGTCGGTGTGACTTGGCAGGACCGCCCGCTAGCATTTTGACGCTGGTGAGTTGAACAGAGAGGGAGAGCGGAAATGATTCGAAGTGAACTCAAACCGGCAGATTACATCGTGATCTTGAAGCGAAGATGGATTCCCATCGTGGTCCTCACGCTTATAGGCGGACCTGTAGGCTACGCTGTCTCTCGCGTTTTGCCTGCACGATATACGTCGCAGACAACGGTTCTCGTTCAACCGCCCACGGTTCCAGACACCCTGGTGCCGCCAGTGGTATCCGCAGACATCGATCAGCAGCTCGCCAGCATGAAGGAACAGATTTTGAGCCGGTCACGGCTGGAGCCGCTCATCCGGCAGTTCGGATTGTATTCAGGGGACGTCAACTCCGTCCCAATGGAAGCTCTTGTCGGGAAGCTGCAGAAAGCGATTTCGGTGTCGGGCATCCAGCCTATGCAGGGCACTTCGAGGACGCTACCGGGATTCAACGTGACGGTGACTTGGGACAACCCGCTGAAGGCACAACAGGTGTGCGGCACGATCACATCAATGTTCATCGATGAGAGCGAGCGGTTACGACAACAGAACTCCGAAAGCACGACTCAGTTTTTGACGCAGCAACTGAATGTCGCAAAGGCAAAGCTGGACGACCAGAATGCAAAGCTAGCAGCGTTTCAGAGTCGCTATTTGGGCTCGCTGCCGGATGACGACAAGAACAACCTGAATATCCTGACGGGATTAACGGCGCAATTGACCGCAGCAACGGAGTCGGTCAGCAGGGCACAACAGGACAAGAGCTTCATTGAATCGAGTTTGAGTCAAGCAGTTCAAGCATGGCAGGCCTCGCGGACCGGGGCCAACCCCGTCGATTTGCAGCAACAACTTGCTCAGCTGCAAAGCAAACTGGCAGACCTGCAAAGCCGCTATACGGACAATTATCCGGACGTGATTCGGACCAAAGCCGATATTGCCGCGCTACAAAAGCAGATCGCCGCCCAATCGGCGGGGCCAAGCACCACGTCGAATTCTCCCAAAACGGAGCAGATGGCGGTCGAGCCGCAGAATATCCAGCAACTTCGAGCGCAGCTCCATAGCAGCGAAGTCTTAATCAGTCAGAAGACAGCTGAAGAGGCGGAACTGAAACATCAAATCGCTGTTTACGAGCAGCGCGTGCAAGCGTCGCCTGATGTGGAGCAACAATACAAGGCGTTGACTCTCGGTCAAGAGGCTGCGCTCAAGAGCTACAACGAACTTCAACAGCACCGGGACGAGGCACAGATGGCGACGGATCTCGAAAAGAGGCAGGAGGGCGAGACCTTTGCCATCCTCGATCCGGCAAATCTTCCCGACCAGCCAAGCTTCCCTAACCGATTGATGTTCATCGGGGGCGGATTTGCGGGCGGGCTTGCGCTCGGATTCGGACTCGCGTTTCTGGGCGAGATGCGCGACACGTCGATTCGAACTGAACAAGATGTCGAATTTGCACTTCGGCTGCCCGTGATTGTCATGGTTCCAGCCATCGGACCGCTTGCAACGAGCAAGCCCAAGAAATTTACGCCAAGTTTTGGCCAGGGAATCGGCGAGAACTGAGGCCTGAGGAGCACCGTGTACGAACGATTCTTTGGGCTCCGCGAGAGCCCCTTCAAAGTGAATCCGGACCCGCGGTATCTTTTTCTGACCGGGCAAACCCAAGAAGCATTAGCCGGACTGACCTACGGGATTAAAAACCGAAAAGGGTTCATCCTGCTCACGGGCGAGGTTGGTACCGGGAAAACAACACTTCTCAATCGGCTGCTCGACTGGCTTCATGGGCAGAGAGTTGCGACGGCGTTTGTCTTCAATTCAAAATTCAACGAGAACCAATTGCTCGACTACGTAATGGCCGATTTCGGGATTCCGTGCGAGTCCCGCGACAAGAGCCAGATGTTGATGCGTTTGAATCAATGGTTACTGGATCGGTACCGGGCGGGTGAATCGACGGTGTTGATCGTCGATGAGGCGCAAAACCTGACCAGCGATGTTCTGGAAGAGATCAGGCTGCTTACGAATCTTGAGACATCCACGGAGAAGCTGTTGCAGATCATCCTTTCTGGACAGCCTGAACTCGAGGACAAGTTGAGATCGCCTCATCTGCGGCAACTGCGGCAAAGAATTACACTGCGGTGCCGGACGGCGGCTCTCACGCTGGAAGAGACCTACGGGTACGTTGCGGAACGGCTTCGGATCGCGGGCGCAAGCGGGGAGCCGATTTTCTCGAAAGAGGCGATCGAAGCCGTGCACCTGTATTCGCAAGGAGTTCCGCGAGTAGTGAATCTTCTTTGCGAACACGCGTTGATTAATTCGTATGTCGATCACGTGCGACCCGTGCCGGCGCACGCCGTCGAAGAAGTGGCACGCGAATTCCAGTTGGACGAAGTAACGCCGATCATCGATTCCAGTGTCTCTTCTTCCCACGGGATAATGGAACCACAAGCCGTATTACAAGAAGTCAGCCAACTGCTCGGCCAACTGCGAGAAATCACGACACGGTATCCAGCACCAGAAAGGAAGCCATGAGTCGCATTCATGAAGCTTTGAAGAAAGCCGAACAAGAAAGAGCATCTCAGAAACCCAGCGAAGAGGCGCAGTCCTCCGACATTATGGCTTCGAGTTCTCCTGGCGGGACTTCGAGCGGGGCCGCAACTGCCGCCGTTATGGAGGTGATGGCCGATCCTGTCCTGATGTCGTCTCCCAGGCCGGTCTCCACCGGCATTCTTCGATTTGATGATTTGAAGGCTCGGTGCACGAAAGTTCAGTGGCGGTTGGATCCGAACCAGAACGTATTTCTGGATTCAGATCCCGCGACACACGGTGCCGAGCAATTTCGGACGTTGCGTTCGCGTCTGTATCAGCTCCGCGGCAATCAGCCGCTGCGCTCAATCCTGGTGACGAGCTCGATTCCGGGCGAGGGCAAAACGTTCATCGTGAACAATCTGGCACAGGCGATCGTTCGACAGCCGGATCGCCGGGCTCTAATCATCGACGCAGATTTGCGCCGGCCGCGCATGCACCTTATGCTCGGCGCTCCGGCAGCGCCGGGATTGACCGAATATCTTCGCGGTGAGGCGGACGAGTTGTCGATCGTTCAGTGCGGACAAGATTCCAACCTTTGTCTAATCCCCGGTGGCAACGAAGTTACGAACCCAAGTGAGCTGCTTTCAAACGGGCGTTTGAAAGAATTGCTCGATCGCGTAACGCCGGTATTCGATTGGGTCATCCTCGATTCGCCGCCTGCCGTGCCGGTGGCGGATTCGAGCCTGATCGCCGACATGTGCGACGGCATTCTGCTGGTCGTGCGGGCCGGATCGACGCCAGCCGATATCGCCCAGAAGGCGGCGCAGGAATTGCAGGGGCGCAACATCGTCGGTGTTGTGCTCAATGCTACTGAGAAAGCCCAGCTATACGAAACCTACTACTACGAGAGCTACGGGTACGAGCCCTCGCCCAGCAGCGCGTAGCCAAAACGACCCAAGAACAACTCCGAAGGACGATTACCACATTTAATCTATCCCGAGCGCAGCTTCTCTGCGACGCCGTCAGAGGTGTCCGCGCGTCTGCGCGTGGCCATCTGCAGACCTGAGGAAGTGTGCGCCGGTCTAAGGCTACCTACATAGACTTGCCACTAGCGCCTCAAGGATAACCTGTACGTAAGTGTACTGTTTACCGCAATTTACGAGGCGCTGCGACGGAAAAAAATTACTGCTCTAGGACAAGCAAAGTCACAACGATCGTGATCGTGGGTGGAAGCCTTCTAAAGTATTTTCCTAATTCCGCGGCCATAAGGGCAGCGAAATCAGAGGGTAACAGACGCGTCAGACGCTGGCATCCCGCGTGCAACCCTGTGAGGCGGAAGTGGTGAGCGCGGGACCTGGGGCGCTTGCGGCGGTAGCTTATCTACATGGGTGGGGGGAATGGATCTAGGGGTTATATCTGCGCCAAAGCATTTTGAACAGCCTGAGATATTTCCTGCCTGGTTTGCCGTGCAAGTCAGGACTCGACACGAGATTGGAATCGCCGATCACCTGAGCGCGAAAGGCTACGAACGATTCCTGCCCCTCTACAAATGCAGGAGGAGATGGTCGGACCGAATTAAGGAGGTAGAGGCGCCCCTTTTCCCAGGATATCTGTTCTGCCGCTTCGACCCTTCTGACAGGCTTCCCATCCTAAAAACGCCGGGCGTAGTTCAGATTGTAGGAAACGGTCGATCGCCCGTTCCAGTTTGCGACGCGGAAATTGCCGCTTTACAGAAGGCGGTCGCTTCGGGATTGCCGAACCGGCCTTGGCCATTCCTTCACACTGGCGACAAAGTTCAAATAGAAGCGGGTCCGTTACGCGGACTGGAAGGAATACTGGCAGCGTTCCGCGGGAGCCAGCATCTGGTTCTTTCCGTCACGCTGCTGCAGCGGTCGGTCGCAGTTGAAATCGATTGTGCTTTCGTTTCACCAATACAACCGCCTAAGCCCCGCCCAGAGCCTGCGACGTTGCCCTTAAGCGTCGTCCGAGCCACAAGCTAAAACGTTGCAACGCTAGCAAACCAACGAAATCCTAGTGAGCCAAGAGCCTATGTTGAAGATGGCTGTCGCGGAAGAAAACAAGAAGTTAGGACTCCCGTTCGAGGTGAAGGAATCGCCTGCTCCACTGCTACGCGAGGAGGAATTCCGACGGGTACTGTCCCGGGAACGAAAAAGATCTGAGCGTTCGGGCAAGCATCTTCTGTTGATGCTGGTCGATGGCAAGAGCATGTCAACAAGCGGCGACAAAGCCGACTTCGGCAGGGCGGTCGCGTCCGTGGCGGGAGCAATTCGCGACACCGACCTGGCAGGTTGGTTCGAAACCGGTGCAATCGTCGGAGTCGTTTTTACAGAATTGGGCCGCACGAACGCAGCGCTCGCGGTGAAGGTGATCGAAGATAAGATCACGGCGGCGCTTCAGAGGGACTTGAAAGCCAGCATCCTCGGACGACTGTTCATTTCGTTCTTCGCGTATCCGGATAATTGGGCCGGAAAGAATTCTCTACGACCCGTCGAGCCGGCCCTCTATCCCGACCTCTTCGAGGTGGTGCACAAGCGGAGGGCTTCTCTCTTTCTGAAAAGGGCAATCGATGTTGCGGGCAGTTCGGCCGCTCTCATCGCCCTCGCGCCCGTTTTTGTGATTCTGGCGATCCTGGTGAAGCTGACGTCAAAGGGGCCGATTTTTTTCCGCCAGAACCGGGTCGGCCAGTACGGCATTCCATTTACGTTTCTGAAGTTCCGATCGATGATTGCTTCTACTGACGTCAAGGTTCATGAGAAGTACGTGAAGGATTTCATTGCCGGAAAACCGGTGCTTCGACGCGACGCAAACACGAGAGCGGTTTTTAAGATCACGAACGATCCCCGTGTGACGTGGATTGGTCGATTCATGCGCCGGACAAGCTTGGACGAAATTCCCCAGTTCTGGAATGTGCTACGGGGAGAGATGGCGTTAGTAGGACCCCGGCCGCCAATTCCTTATGAGTTAGAGGTGTACGGTCTGTGGCACCGCCGCCGTTTGCTGGAGTCGAAGCCCGGCATAACCGGCCTGTGGCAGGTTCACGGCCGCAGCAGAACCACGTTTGACGAAATGGTTCGTCTCGATCTTCAGTACGCCAGGACTTGGTCTCCGCTATTGGATCTGAAGATTCTTCTGCGGACTCCGCGCGCAGTTCTTTCAGGCGACGGAGCCTACTGAACCACCGCAGGAAGTCGTTTTTTTCTGTGCCCCCCAGCCAATCTCAGCGAATGTCTATTTCTAAAGGTGGAAACGAATGGCAACTATCCCCAAGGTTGACACCGAAGCGGCTCTCCAGTTCAGCACTCCAATTCCGAAACACGCGGTTCGAGTAGGAGTGATTGGGTATGGATACTGGGGACCAAATATTGTCCGAAATTTCAGCGCGCAGGAACAGTCGCGAGTGGTGGCTCTCTGCGACAAGAGTTCTAAGTCGCTCCGCCGGGCTCATCAGACACACCCTCATCTGCATCTGACGACGGATTGCCAGGAACTCCTGACCGCGCCCGATGTGGATGTGATCGCGGTAGTCACGCCAGTCTGGACACATTACGAACTGACGAAGGCCGCGCTCGAAAACGGAAAACATGTGTTTGTCGAGAAGCCGTTCACCTGCAAACGAGAGCAAGCGGAGGAGCTGATCGAACTGGCCGACCGCAAGAAACTGAAGATCATGGTCGATCACACGTTCCTTTTCACCGGGGCGGTGAAACGCATTCGACAGTTGATTGATGACGGTACGCTGGGCGAACTCTACTACTACGATTCCATGCGGGTGAATCTGGGGCTATTCCAACACGATGTGAATGTCATTTGGGATTTGGCGCCCCACGATCTCTCAATTATGGACTACTTGATCAAGGAGAAGCCGGAAGCAGTGGTTGCTACGGGCGAGCGCCATCTGAATGGAGTGGCCGACATCGCATTTATCACGCTGTACTACCCGAACAACATGATCGGACACATCAACGTGAATTGGCTGTCGCCCGTAAAGGTGCGAACAACCCTGATCGGCGGCGTGAAGAAGATGCTGGTGTGGAACGATCTCGAAGCGGACGAAAAGATCAAGGTGTACGACAAAGGCGTGCAGATTTCCGGCGGCCAGGCGGTGTACGACACGCTAGTGAGCTATCGCACCGGCGATATGTGGGCTCCGAAGGTAGAACAGGTCGAAGCTCTGCGCCTCGAGGCAGCGTACTTCGTGGATTGCATCCGCAACGACAAAGTTCCGGTCAACGACGGCGTAGCCGGCTTGCGAGTGGTTGAGTTGCTCGAGGCGGCAGACAGGTCCATTCAAAGCAAAGGACAGGTCGTTCAACTCTAAGCCATGCACCCGACCATGGAATCTCCAGCTAAGCTCTCTATTGTGATTCTGTGCTGGAACGACCTACGGGTAATCCCTAATTGCTTGCATTCGATTTTCGCGGGAACCCACGAAACCAGCCTTGACGTGATCGTTTCCGATAACGGCTCGACCGACGGATCGATTGAATTCATTCACCAGAACTATCCCGACGTTCGCGTCCTCGAAAACCGCGCCAATCTGGGCTTCGCAAAGGGAAACAACGTTGGTATCCATGCGAGCCGCGGCGAGTACGTGCTGATACTCAATCCGGACACGATCATACACGACCGAGCATTGGATGAGCTCGTCGCGTTTGCCGATCGTAATCCGAAAACCGGCGCATTCGGCTGCCGTGTACTGAACGCCGACGGCTCCTATCAGGTTTCCGCGCGGCTGTTTCCGACCGTGTGGCGGTACTGGGTAAACGCTCTATATCTGAAGAAACTTCAGGGACTCTCAAACTTTTTCGCGTACGAAGAATACGCCGGCTGGAAGGGCGACAGTGAACGCGACGTCGACTGGCAGTCCGGCTGCTGCGTCATGTTACGCGCGGACCTCCTCGCAACGCTAGGTGGCTTCGATGAACAGTTCTTTTATCACTTCGAGGAAGTGGATCTATGCCGGCGCGTATGGAACGCCGGATCTTCGATCCGTTTCACGCCCAAAGCCGTGATCACACATTTGGGCGGACAGTCGGTGAGTCGTTTCCCGATTCGCTTCGAAATCGAGAAACACCGCAGCCGTTACCGCTATTTCTACAAACATTTTGGACCTAAAGCAGCGAATCAGTGCCGCCACTTGTCCATAGCAAGAATTCGCGTTCGGCAACTCGGATACGGACTGTTTTCTTTGGTGAAGCCGACACCGCAAATTCGCGAGCGGCTGAAGATGTACCGTGCGGTCGTCCGGTGGAACAAGGCGCTCGATCCAGCACGATTTGTCGAACATGGCGAAGAACCGGAGCTCGGACCAGACCGTTTACTGCAGACATCCTAGGACCGGCCGGCCCGTGCCCGGCCCTCACAACGACAGAAAGGACAAGATAAATGCCAACATCGCTGGTCACCGGAGGGGCAGGATTCATCGGATCGCACGTTGCGGACCGCCTGCTTGAACTGGGGCACAAGGTCGTCGTCTTAGACGATCTGAGCGGTGGTTTCGAAGAGAACATCCCAAGCGGCGCGATATTCGCGAAGGGGTCGGTACTCGACCGCGATCTTGTTGATCGCCTTTTCGAGCGATATGACTTCACCCATGTCTATCACTTGGCAGCGTACGCAGCCGAAGGGCTAAGCCACTTCATTAAGCGCTTCAACTATGAGAACAACTTGATCGGTTCGGTGAACCTGATCAACGCGTCGGTGAATTCTGGTGTTAAGTGTTTCGTATTCACGTCGTCCATCGCGGTGTACGGGGCCGGCCAGACGCCTTTGACCGAGGACATGACTCCGTTGCCGGAAGACTCCTATGGAATTGCGAAGCTCGCGGTCGAGCAGGAGCTGAGAGTTACGCACGAGATGTTCGGGTTGGACTACGTAATCTTCCGTCCGCATAACGTCTACGGCGAGAGACAAAACATCGGCGACAGGTACCGCAACGTAGTCGGCATTTTCATGAACCAATTGTTGAAGGCGGAGCCGATGACGATCTTTGGCGATGGCGCGCAGCAGCGGGCATTCACGCACATTGATGACGTCTCCCCCATCATCGCGTCTTCCGTTGATATTCCGGCAGCGCGGAATCAAATCTTCAACGTGGGAGCGGATGTTCCTTACACAGTGAACCAACTCGCGTCCATCACAGCTGAAGCGATGGGCAAAGAATGCAAGGTGGTTCACCTCGAAGCGCGCAATGAAGTGAAGATCGCATTCTCCGACCACTCGAGGGCGGAACACGTTTTTGGAAAGCGTCCCAAGAAATCACTCGAAGCGGGAATTCGCGCGATGGCCGGATGGGTCAACTCACACGGCGCGCGCGAAAGCAACGTCTTCGAAGATATCGAGATCATGAAAAATATGCCGCCGAGCTGGGCAAGAGTTGCTCGCGCCCGCGCCTGACCAAAGGAATACGATGGCAACGAACCCTTCCCTGCAACAACGAAAGCCGGCCGTCGTCGAAGACCGGCACGTTTGTATGGGTGCCGATGTGAAGTTAGGGAACAATGTGAAGCTCTCGAAGTTCATTAACCTTTATGGATGTGCTATCGGGGAGAACACGAAGATAGGTGCGTTCGTCGAAATCCAGAAGAATGCGACAGTCGGCAAGAACTGCAAGGTTTCCAGCCATACGTTCATCTGCGAAGGCGTAACAATTGAGGACGGTGCGTTTATCGGTCACAGCGTGACGTTTATCAACGACTCCTATCCGCGTGCGGTCAACTCCGACGGGAGTTTGCAGACCGAAACAGACTGGCATGTGGAGAAGACGTTGGTGAAGAAGGGTGCATCGATTGGTTCGGGCTCGACGATTCTCTCCAACGTCGTGATTGGCGAGCGGGCCATAGTAGGTGCCGGTAGCGTGGTGACAAAAAATGTACCGCCGGACACGATCGTTGCGGGAAACCCAGCAAGAATATTGCGGCGCATTTCACCCGAGAGACAGATCTCATCCGAAAAACATCACACGGCTTGATAAGCAAGCCCACAGGCAAACAAACACTCACTACAGGGAGAACAGGATGCAGGAAGCCGGAAGAATTCCCATGTTGGACTTGGTCACTCCTCATTGCGAGTTGGAACCGGAGTTGACATCCGTTTTTCAGAATGCATTGCGAACGGCGAGTTTTGTCGGCGGCCCCATGGTGCAGAAATTCGAGACCGAGTTCGCAGAGTTCTGCGGCGTGCCTCACGCCGTGGCGCTCGCGAGCGGAACTGATGCTGTCCGATTTGCGCTTATGGCGGCAGGCGTCCAGCCGGGAGATGTAGTCGTGACCGTCCCGAACACGTTCATCGCAACCGCCGAAGCGATCTCACAGGCAGGTGCGCGGCCGGAGTTTGTCGACATTGACGAACGCACGTACTGCATGGATCCGGAAAAATTGGCGGAGTATTTTGAGAGGGAATGCTATTTCGAGAGCGGAACAGGTAGGGCCTACCACCGGAAACATAGAGCGCCGGTGACGGCCGTGGTACCTGTGCATCTGTATGGGCAAATGGCGGACATGGACCCGATCTCCGAAGTGGCGCACCGTTATAACCTCATAGTGATTGAGGATGCGTGTCAGGCACACGGGGCGCACTATTTCTCGAAACGAGAAAACCGGTGGCGCACGGCCGGATCCATGGCAGCCGCAGCTGCATTCAGCTTTTATCCGGGAAAGAACCTTGGGGCATGCGGTGAAGGCGGAGCAGCCACGACCAACGATGAATCCGTTGCAAACAAAATGCGCCTGCTGCGCGACCATGGACAATCGAAGAAGTACTACCACGACGTGGAAGGCTACAATGGGCGGCTCGATGCGATTCAAGCGGGAATCCTAAGTGTAAAGCTACGGCGGCTGCCCGAATGGAATGAGAAGCGGCGCGAAGTGGCGCGCCGGTACGATCAGATGTTGTCCGGCATCTCTGGCGTGATCACGCCGCATACGCCGGAATCTTCGAAGCCGATTTATCACCTCTACGTCGTTCGCGTGCCTGACCGACCCGGTCTGCAAAAATACCTTTCGGAACGCCGGATCGATACCGGAATTCATTATCCGGTGCCTCTGCACATCCAGAAAGCTTATGCGAACTATGGTTTTCGCGCGGGCGATTTTCCGGTTACCGAAAAAGTAGCGGAAGAAATCGTGTCGCTCCCGATGTATCCGGAATTGACGGAGGCGCAACAGGCGCGAGTAGTCGAATGCATCGCGCAATTTGTTTCGGGGCGTGGAACAGAGTCGGGAGCGGAGATGTCTGTCGGTACGGGCGCGTAACTCACGTGGCAATCGTAGCTAAAAGGCGTCCTATGAAAATCTGCATGGTGGTGTATTCGTTTTATGAAGTGGATACACGTGTGATGCAGTACGCCAATGCACTGGCCCGGCGTGGCGACAGCGTGGACGTTTTGTCCATCGGCCGTCCAGGCCAACCGAAGCATGAAGTGTTCGATCGCGTCCACGTTTACCGCCTGCAGACACGCGAGGTGAATGAGCGGGGCCCATTCAGCTATATGTGGCGCCTGCTTCGATTCCTGGTTGTTGCGGGCTCGGTCCTGACGTGGAGACACATCTTCCGGCGATACACGCTGATTCATGTCCACAATCTTCCAAACTTCCTCGTCTTTTCAGCTTTTGTTCCGAGGCTGTTCCGAATCCCGGTGATTTTGGATATTCACGATCTGCAGCCGGAAATGTACGGGGATAAGTTCGACGTGCCGCAAACCTCCATTATTTTTCGAACCCTCACACTGACAGAAAAGCTCGCGATCGCTTTTTCGACACACACGATCATCGCCAATCACATCTGGTATGAGCGCTTACTTTCTCGCTCTGCACGTGTGGGAAAGCTTACGACGATCCGGAACTATCCGGACCCGCGCATTTTTCATTCGTATCCTCAGCAAGCCCGCAACGGCAAGTTCCTGATCGTGTATCCAGGAAGTTTGAATTGGTACCAGGGAGTGGATGTGGCGATAAGAGCGTTCGCCCGCGTTGCTGACAAAATGCCCGACGCGGAATTCCATATCTATGGGGCGGGACCGAGCAAGCCGGACTTGATCGATCTCGCGGCGAAGTTGGGGTTAAGTCACAGAATCCTCTTTCCGAAGTCGCTGCCAGCCGCTCAAATTGCCAAGGTCATGGCTTCTGCAGATCTGGCGATCGAGCCGAAGCAAGCGCGATCGCGATTCGCGAACGAAGCGGCGAGCACGAAGATCCTCGAGTTCATGGCTGTTGGTGTTCCGCTGATCGTTTCCCGGACCAGCGTGCACAGCTACTATTTCGACGAGTCCATGGTGAGGTTCTTTACGCCAGGCGATGATGCGGAGTTAGCCGAATCTATTCTGGAGATGTACCGCAATCTAGAACTTCGGAAGAAATTGGTTAACAACGCGCAAAGACATGTGGAGGCACATAACTGGGGTGTGAAGAAGGATGAATATTTGGACTTGATTGATCGGTTAGTCAACGCGAACGACTTGGAAGATGCGCCGGCTCTTGATGCATCGGACCGTCGATCGTCCAAATCCCAGAATGCCTCCGAAGCCCCGGTCGGTCGATCGTGACACCCTCATCTTCCCAACAGACCCTCATTGCTGCTGCGCTGCGCGCAAGTGGACAGCAACTTCCCCGCGCTGCAGAAAAGCCCAAATACGTTGTTATATCGCCGGTTCGCGACGAAGCCGACTTGATCGGACGAACCATTGATTCGGTCATTCGGCAAGAAGCAGTTCCGTCACAGTGGATCATCGTGGACGATGGATCGCGAGATAACACGGCAAGCGTGATCGAGGAACGTGCGCAAGATTACCCGTGGATTACCTTTGTTCGCCGCCCCGATCGTGGGTTTCGTGAGCCGGGTACCGGAGTCATCGACGCCTTCTATAGCGGCTACCAGCACCTGCGGGTGTCGGACTGGGAATTTATCGTCAAGCTCGACGGCGATCTGACCTTGAGCCCGGAATATTTCAAGAACTGCCTTGCCGAATTCCGAGGCGACCCCAGTCTTGGCATCGGTGGCGGCGCCGTAGGCCACATGCAAGATGGCGCAATGTTTATCGAGCCGAATCCTTCATTCCACGTTCGCGGAGCAACGAAGATTTACCGACGTGATTGCTGGAACGCGATCGGAGGGTTGTTGAAGGCACCAGGCTGGGATACCGTCGACGAATTAAAAGCAAACATGCTCGGGTGGACAACCCGAAGCTTCGCGCATCTTCCGGTTTTGCAAGCCCGGCCGACAGGCGCTACGAATGGCATTTGGGGCAACGCGGTGAAGAATGGCCGCGCGAATTACATCACCGGCTATCACCCGCTGTTCATGACCTTGAAGTGCCTGGGTCGCGCTCGCCGGAAGCCATACTTCATCGGCGGAGTTGGCCTGATGTACGGGT
>DASUJR010000423.1:0-3105 GCA_036279175.1 Candidatus Acidiferrales bacterium
AGGAGCATCAACGTCATCCCGAACTGCGCCACCTCAGGGCCCCGCATATTGATCATGCCCTTCGAATCCGTGAAGTCGGTCAGGTAGTTGTCAATGACAAGCTTCGCTTGTTCGAAGCGATGCCATTCGAGATTCGTTCCCACCGACATCGTGAAAATATCCTGAAATCCGTCGTATTCCGAACCGTAGTAGTCGCGGTCAACCGCGCCGTATTTGGGATAATAGCCGTGCGGGCGCGCCATCAACTCTTTCGCGAAGGCGTGCTTCGAAAAATCGATCCACGAGCCGTCCGGCAGCGACGCAGCCGAAAAGTCCTGCAGCAGCCCGTCCCAATATTCCGCGAAGGCCAGCAGCCCGCGATAGAACTCCTCCGGCTCAGGCTCCTCGCGTCGCGGCGGAAAATCCGGATAGCTGTAGCCGTAAACCACTTTGGTCACTTTGCCATTCTGAATGTGGCTCGTCCGGTGCCACGTTTGCACGATGAATTCGCCGTGATCCAGAACGTCTCCAAACAGAACCGTTTCGATGTATTCGTTGTCGGAAACCGGAAAAACCTTTCGCACGGCCGGCATCCACCCGCCGAGCAACCCGTCGTATCGTTTTCCCATCATTTCCGGCTTCAATTCAGGAAAGCGCGGCGGATGATACGTGCGCGTGGACCCGCTGAAGAACACGGGCATCGTGTCGGAGCACTCCTTTGTGCCTAGATAGATATTCCACGGCAACCGAAAGAATCGCCGGTTTCGTCCGAAGGACGATTGCTGCGGCGGCGCGGCCACTTTCACCTGCTCGGGGTCGGGTTCGCCGTTTGCCAGCAGCTTATCGGCAAGCAAGTCGTGCGGGCTCGTGCCGATGTCTTTGAGGGCCAGCCCCAGATAAGGCGGATCGTCGTTTGCAAAGGTGGCCTCGACATTTTTGCCCAGCACTCGCGCCGTTCCAGCGGACGAGACGAACGTCAGCACGCCATCCCGCGTGCGCAGATCTTCGTACGCTTTCCACATCCCGCCGCCCGATTTGAACTCGCACAGCAAGGTGTGGCCATCCAGGTCGACGGACGATAATGGAAGCAAGCTGCTCGCTGCGGTAGCAACGGGGGCGGCCGCGCCATTCGCGCTTTCCACGCCGCTGGCCGCCGCGAAGCACGACTTGCTGCCCGCCAGATATTTCACTCCCGCCGTCGCGATCGCCAGGTTCCTCAGAAACAGCCGCCGGTCCATGAATCCTCCTCGCCGCACCAAGATGGGATAAAAAGTTCGTTCACTCGAAACTGCTGCTCGCGGAACCGAGCCCCCACAAAATAATCCGAAAACGCTTGGAAGTAAACGTTTACCTCAAGGGTCCAGTTTTGCC
Source organism: Candidatus Acidiferrales bacterium (assembly GCA_036279175.1). Classification (GTDB taxonomy): domain Bacteria; phylum Acidobacteriota; class Terriglobia; order Acidiferrales; family UBA7541; genus Palsa-295. The sequence continues at coordinate 1,351 of DASUJR010000423.1, forward strand.
CCGCATCTCGGGGTTTCGGACGTAGCCGGCCCGCGTGCCTTTTTTGTGACGCAAGCGTCTTGCGGAACGTGCTTCGAGGTTTGTCTGCGCGGAAGCAGCCCTCGACTGTGCCTTTGTGTCGTTCTTCCCCTGCTTTTCAGCCCGGCGGCGCAATCTGCGCTACTCTGCTATTCGCGGATGACTTCAGCCGTGCAATTCTACGCTGCGCTTGCGGACGCGGTGCTGCTTGTTCATTTGCTGTGGTGCGCCTGGATCATCTTCGGCTGGACCCTCACTCGCGGGCGCCGCCTGCTCACATGGCTTCACATCGGCTCGCTGGTCTATGCGATCTTCATCGAGTTGATGCCGTGGCCTCCTTGCCCGCTTACGATCGCGGAAAATTGGCTCGAAGCGCGCGCAGGACTTCAGCCGCAGACCGGTCCCTTTCTCCTGCATCTCCTCGACGCGATCGTTTATCCCAATCTTCCGGGGTGGGCCGTGGTCGGCAGCGCGGTGGCCGTCTGCCTGATCATTCTTGCCGTCTATCTGCGTCGATGGCCGCACTTCGGCGCCAGCATGTCCTCGCACGCAAAATAGAGTTCGTTGACGGCAGCGTCAACGCATTGGCGCTTCTCGTCGGCTTTGAGCAGACGCGCACGTTCAACTCCCTCTCAGGCGTACGCCGATCGGTTCGCCGTTGCGAGAGCAAAAAACGTTGGAAAGCGGGGGAATTGCCTCAACTTTCTTACGCTCAGTTATCAGGTGAAGTCCTGACCGCCGCCGAAATCGTCTGGTGGGAAGATTGAGCTGTGCGCGGCGTGACGTTAGACGACGCGGCTCCTCATCTAGCACAAAGGAGAACTGCCAATGGCGAGATATGGACGGGCGGCGAGCAAGTCAGTCAAGAGCGCAATGCACCGCAAGAAAAAAGGAACGCTGCGTTCGGGCAAAAGAGGAAAAGGCGGGCGCGTCAAGAGCCGAAAGCAAGCTATTGCGATCGGTCTCTCCGAAGCTCGCAAAAAGGGCGCGAAGGTTCCACGCAAGAAATCCAGCTGAATTCACCGGAAGACATAAACCTTCGTCGTGAAACAGGCCACAGCTTGGCAGGATTGGGCCGACGCGAGTTATTGTGTGTCTGATTGCAGACGAACGTTGCGTTGTGCGCACTCATCGCGAAGGGGGCCGGCTTTGGCCTGTTCGCCCTAGGAGAGCCACTTTTGACAAAGCGTGGGCGACCTCCTGAATGACAGGCTCCCATTCACCTGGACCTACTTGCCGAAAGAGCCGCATCGTCGGGTACCACGGGCTATCACGGCGATCAGCCATCCACCGCCAGTCGGCATAGTGAGGAAGCAGAAGCCACACGGGTGCGCCGAGAGCGCCCGCGAGATGCGCAACCATCGTGTCGACCGAGATGACTAGATCCATGTGGAGTATGGTCGCGGCAGTCTCCGTCGGGCTGTGAAGGTCGCGCTCGGTATCGATAATATCGATATCCGGGCAGCGATTGATTTCGTGCGACGCCTCCCCGCGTTGCAGGCTGAACAAGCTCACGCCCGGAATGCGCGCAAGCCCCTCCAGTTGGGCAAGGCTGATACTACGTTCGGGATTCCAGTCGCCGGAAGACCATGCAAGACCGATACGAAATCCGGGCGCGGAACAGCGCGTTCGAGCGGCTTCGCGCGCCTTCAGTGGGACACTGAGATACGGCGCCATCCGCGGAATCGTGGACATCGTGCTGCGGAGGATATAAGGCAACTCCATCAACTCGACTTC
>DASUJR010000424.1:0-14796 GCA_036279175.1 Candidatus Acidiferrales bacterium
CCGTATCAGTTGCGGTCCGGGATTGGAAGCTCTCCAACCCTCTGCGGTGTCAGCTCTCAAGGCCTGTTCGAACGGGTACTGAGAGTCCTCCGATGAAAGTTCCGCAGTCGCAACCTGTTCGAGGTCCAACCAGGAGCCAGCGGCAGAAAAACCGCTAGTGGTGCCAAAATCAGAAACCATAGATTTGCGCATGTTCGATGACCTCCCTGGATAGGATGAGATTCCATCCGTTCTAGCCGTTTGCCTTGTAATAAATGATTTGCCTTGGGGGTTCTCAGCCAGCCTGAATGTTGGTCTTCGGGCAGAACCGAGCGTCACTGAAGCTGGTGTGTAATATCGGCGTCCCATTGAGAATTCATTTAACGACCATATATTTCCGTTGGTACTCTTTTTTCAAACGAATATCGTGCGCTGACGGCACGGTAGTTCCTTAGGGCGTATGCTTAAGGGGTAGTCTTAATTTTCTTCCTCGCCTGCAGCTGTTCATGCTTTGCTCCTGACGAGCACCTTCCAAGTAAGCAACCGGACAACTGGAGTGATTATGAGTCTCATTAAGAAATCTGACGTAAAGAACCATCTTTCTACACGAAGCAGAACTTCGCTTCCATTCAGGGTGGCAAGCCCGCCAAATGTTAATAGCTCAGGAGCAGAGCTTTCCAGTGAGAAGCGAAGCACGCCGGAATCCGATCGAGCGTCATCCTCGACAATGCCTATCAGCCCCATAGACGCTCTTATCGGTTCCGGTATTGACGCAGCGGCAATCGAAAGGCCGCAAGCGTGAAACCCATGCGATATTTCTGCGTGCGGGGTGCGTGCTGCCCGATGAACTCAATTTGACACGAGGGCAGTTCTGTAAAGCGTGGATGTCCATCGAAGATACGACATCCGCTGTACTAGGTGAAACGGTCCGAGCTGCGGGCTAGCACCCCATGTGGCTCGCGGACACTTGTTCCTGTTCGGGCGTCAGCTCGACAGCAACATCCGCTATCGATACGGAGATTGGCCTCCATCGGCCTGATTGACGGACGACAATCCGGCAGCTTGGGCAGGATAAGGCTTCAGCCTGCTAGATGAGGAATCTGTGTGGAACCTCCGCCTGGATTCCCTCCCGAATAAGAAAGCATCGCATGTTGCCATGCGTGAAAGCAGGAGATATGTCTTTCCAGAGAGCACATCGCTTCGAAGGAACACCCGGAGTTTCTTTGGTAGAGGCTCCGCTGCCTCTACCGACACGCATTGCTTTTATCGGCAATTATCTTCCCAGACAATGTGGCATTGCGACATTCACGACAGACTTGTGTACTGCACTGGCAGCCGAATTCGAGAATGGCCGAATCTTTGCAATTCCCGTCAACGATCCCGACTCCAGCTATCAATATCCGGAACAGGTACGAATCGAGCTTGAGCAGGAAGATTGTTCCTCATATGAGCGAGCTGCTGAATTTCTTAATTTCAATGGAAATGATCTTGTCTGTATGCAGCACGAGTACGGCATCTTCGGGGGAATTGCGGGCAGCCACATATTAGCATTGCTCCACAAATTGAAGGCGCCTCTGGTGACAACACTTCATACCGTTCTGCGGGATCCGGACTCCAATCAGCGTGCGGTGCTCGACGAGATCGGCCATTTATCGGATCGTTTGATCGTAATGAGCGAGCACGCTGCAAGTCTTCTGCGCGATGTATATGGCGTACCCAGTGAAAAAATCGACGTCATTCCTCATGGTGTTCCGGATCTTCCATTTATGGACCCGAATTATTTCAAGGACATCTTTGGGACTCAGGGGAAATCGGTACTGCTGACGTTCGGCCTGCTGTCTCCAAACAAAGGAATCGAAAATGTGATTCGCGCATTGCCAGCGGTTTTGGCGAAGCATCCTAATCTTGTGTACATCATCTCTGGAGCGACACATCCTCATATCAGACGACAAGAGGGAGAATGGTATAGACAGGAGTTACAGGCATTAGCAGAGGAGTGTGGCGTTTCCTCGCAGGTGACATTCAACAATCGTTTCGTTAGCAATGAGGAAATGATCGAGCAAGTTGGCGCTGCGGACATCTACATCACCCCGTATCGGCAGGAAGCTCAGGTGGTCTCCGGTACACTCGCAATTGCACTCGGCGCGGGAAAGGCGATTATCTCCACGCCCTATTGGCATGCGAAAGAGATTCTTGCTGACGGACGTGGTGTCCTCGTGCCCTTCGATAGTCCTGGTTGCATAGCAAATGCAGCGATTCGGCTCTTGGATGATGATGCCGAACGACATGCGATGCGAAAGCGCGCTTATCTTCACTCGCGTAGCACGACCTGGCAGAAAACAGCACAGGCATACATGGCGAGTTTCCAGCGCGCTCGTAGCGAACGTATGTTGCGTCCACGAGCTGCCCTGCAGGACATCTTCACGCCCAAAGCAACGGATAGACTCCCCGCGCTCAATACATCACATCTGGTGAGCATGACCGACGACACGGGCATCTTGCAGCATGCCATCTTTTCTTTACCCAATTGTCTTGAGGGCTATACGACCGACGACAATGCGCGTGCTCTTGTAGTGACAACCCTACTGAATAAGTCTTCTCCGCCTCAAGGCCATGAATACACGATGTTGTCCCATCGTTATCTGGCTTTTCTCTGGTTTGCTTTTTATGAAAGGACAGGCAGGTTCAGAAACTTTCTTGCCTACGACCGTGCATGGCAAGAGGAAGCCGGCTCGGAGGACAGCCACGGTCGTGCCTTGTGGGCGGTTGGGACAGTGCTGGGCCATTCTGAAGATGCTGGTTTAAGAGGTGCGGCAGGCAGGCTCTTCGAGGCTGCTGTTCCAGCGACTCTGACGTTCTCCAGTCCGCGCGCCTGGGCATTTTCTGTTCTGGGAATGCAGGCGTATCTGGACTGGTTTCCTGGGGACAGGGTGATCCAGAGCACTCGCAACCTGCTTGCGAACCAGTTGCTGGCTATCTATGAAAGGAGCCATTCGGAGACATGGCTTTGGTTTGAGAAGAGCCTTTCCTACTCGAATGCCAGGCTGTCCCAGGCGCTCCTGATTGCTGGTTGGCAAAACAAGAACCAGAGGATGATTGAAGCCGGGTGCGAATCGCTCCAATGGCTCGTAGGCACTCAGCGCCAGCGGGGAGAAGATCTGTTCGTTCCGATAGGCTCCAGAGGGTTTTTTGCTCAGGGTGGCGAAAAGGCCCGCTTCGATCAACAACCGGTCGAAGCCTGTGCGACGATCTCCGCATGTTTACAGGCATTTCGTCTGACTAGAGAAAAACATTGGCTTGACGAAGCCTGGTGCGCGTTCCGCTGGTTTCTCGGCGAGAACGATCTTCAGGTCCCACTATACGATGCAGCAACTGGTGGCTGCAGAGACGGCCTCCATCCTGATCGTGTCAATGAAAACCAGGGGGCTGAATCAACGCTTTCCTTCCTGATGTCGCTGCTCGAAATGCGAAATATAGAACTTTCTACCGTAGAAAACATGAACCCGGAAATGAGTGTCTCCCTTTGAACCCAATCATGCTGCCAGCAACATCGCCCGAGCCCGTTTCTGAGGAACAGCAAGATTTGCAAAAGCGGGTGAATGATTCTTTATTTACCCGTCATTCTGACAATCCGATCCTCAGCCGGAAAGATTGGCCATATCCGGTGAATAGCGTTTTTAATGCGGGTGCGACGTTGCTGGCTGATGGAGATACCCTTCTGCTTTGCCGCGTAGAAGATCGACGGGGGCTATCGCATCTGTGCGCGGCTCGTTCAGCAAACGGAATCGATGGATGGAGAATCGATCCAGAGCCCACGTTAAGGCCTAGTCCTCGGGAGTACCCGGAGGAGATATGGGGCATCGAAGATCCGAGAATTACCTATGTTCCCGAATTGCAGCAATATGCAGTTGCCTATACCTCCTTTGCCCGAGGCGGTCCGGGTGTTTCGCTGGCGTTGACGAAAGAATTCAAGAACTTCGAGCGATACGGAGTCATCATGCCGCCGGAAGACAAGGACGCTGCGCTGTTGCCGCGCAAAATCGGAGGCTTCTGGGCACTCATTCACCGGCCAGTTACAACGCTTGGTGCTCACATGTGGATCTCCTACTCGCCGGACTTACAGCATTGGGGAAACCATAAGGTGATACTCCAGGCGCGACGAGGTGGATGGTGGGACGCAAACAAAATAGGTCTCTGTTCACCACCAATTGAAACAGCAAAGGGTTGGTTGGTGCTTTATCACGGAGTGCGGCAGACGGCGTCCGGCAGCATCTACCGCCTCGGGCTTGCTCTCTTCGACATTGACAGGCCGGAAATCTGCCTGCAACGAGGAGATTCTTGGATGTTTGGCCCAGAAGCTGGTTACGAGCGGACGGGAGATGTTCGAGATGTCGTCTTCCCCTGTGGGCAAACCATCGGGCCGGACGGAGACACCATTCATCTTTATTACGGCGCAGCCGATTCATGCGTGGCCCTGGCAACGGGCAGCATTCGGGCTCTTCTCTCGTGGCTGAACACACATTCCAATGCAGACACTGAAAACGGACTTTAGCGTGCTGAAGGGCGGATGACAATGTATATCGCACGTTTGACATGGCCTAGTAGTGTGCCGCGGGTGCTCTGGACGCATCGAGAGTGCCCGCTCTGCAGTTCAATCGAATTTAAAACCGCCGAAGCGCATTGGCTCGATCGCTTGCTGGGCGCGCTGACATTACATCCGGTTCGCTGCGTTAATTGCTGGCGACGGTATTATTGGTTCGCAAAGAGAAGCATGGATGCTGACTGACGCCTGGGGCATTGGCTGCCCACAATTATGAGATAGATAAAGTCCACGGTGATTGAGCGAGAGGGGAGATGCAATGAGTAATCCACAATATCCATTCAGCCACACGTCGAACGATTTATTGTTCAGTTTGGACGGAAAGAGTTCCCGGCAAAAGCTGAACTATGAGGTTGTCGCACAAAGCGTGGAAGAAGTGCAGGACATCCAGAACGCTCCCGCCGTCAGCATGGGCCCCTACCTGATAGATTCCAAACAAACGCAGCTTCTAACTACGATCAGCATCTACGCTCAGCGAGGCGAAGTGCGAGAGCAGGTGCGGCTACTCTATATGAATGCCGTTGCACTTCATATATGGAAAGCAATGGGCAAACAGCCAAACCTGATTGGAGCCCAACATCGCCCACCGAAAACAGCCCTGCTGACGTTTGGCGTTCCATTCAGCGAATAAGTATCTATTCGTAAGGCCGGAGGTTCACGGGGCACCGGATGAGGCCATCACCCTATCATCTGTTGTCTCGGAATTAGGTTCAGTATAGGCAGTTATCTACTGCCCGTATACTGCGCGGGCTTGCCTCGGTTGATCTGATGGAAGAGTCCTAGCGGATCAGCACGAGTGAGACGCCATCCCAGGTTGACTTCCCGAGAACCGGGGGAATGGGGAAAAACATAGGCATCACGCCAACCCTGTCCGGCTGCAAGCCAAAACGTTTATCGATGTAGCTCCGGACCAAAGATGCTCGTTGCTTTGCCCGTATAAACTCTTCACTGGGCGAAGATCCAGTAGCATATCCTTCGACCACCATCGGACTATTCGGCAGGTAAGGAAGCAAAGCGTTCATGGCATTGTCAATCCTCTGCTGACCTTCTCTCGTCAGATCTTCTTTGCCATCCGGCCCGGGCGAAAACAGCTCGCTCTCGCTCAGCCAAATACGTTCATGAGAATGCCCCTGCACAAACTGGCTCGATCGGTACTCCTGCGGAGTCATCTGGCTCAAGTTGAAATATCCGCGTCGGTTGAAGAACCCACGCAGAAAAAAATTATTTTTAAGTGCCTCCGTGTCGGCCGCTAAATTAGTCATGGTTGTCCGCGCACCGGCAATCGTGTCGCGCAGATTGGTGACTGCGTTTTCGTCGCCGGGCGAGCTGCTCATAAGAGTGGCAAATGCCTGATTCAGCTGCTTCGTGACTCGCTGTGTGTTGTCGAGGATGGCCTGCGCTCGTCCCAGTAGATCGCGTCTCTCAATCTCGGCCATCGTGTCATTCATCCGAGCCGATGCGTTGTTGAGATTGAGAGCCGATTGACGCGTATTCTCGATTGTCTGATCGACAGATCCAGCAAGCTTCTTATCGGTGAGAAGCTCGCCGACTGTTCCCTGGCCCTGTTTGAGCCGCGCAGTGATCTCGCGTACATCTTCCGATGTCTTCCTGGTCGAGGCTAATATTGCCTGAAGTTCCAAACGGGCGGCAATAATCGTCTGGTCTGCGTGATTCGCAGCCGCGTTTACTGATGCAAGCATTCGATCCGCACTGGTTCGCAGATCATCAACACTGGTTTGTGTTGTCTTCATCAGTTCGCTGCCCTGCTGCATGAGGTCTGCGATATCGAGCGGCTCCCGACTGGGGATGGTACCTCCGGAAGGCGCTTCCGGAGCGCGGCGCGTGCCCTTTCCGATGTCAACAAAACTGTTCCCGGCCAAACCCATTGTCTTGACGGTCGCCACAGAATCTGTTCGCACCACGACATGCAGATTCTGCCTGATACGCAGTTTTAAGCGGAAACGGCCATCCGGCTGATTCGGGACCTGCGTCTCCAGTACTTCTCCCGCATTCATTCCTGAAACTCGAACCTGTGCTCCCTTCCGCAGACCATTCAGTCTGTCGAATTCTGCGTAAACCACGAAATTGCGGTAAAACAGTTTATGGCGGTTGCTGATAAAGAACAGCCCAAGACCAAACAGGATGAGGCCTCCGATCACGAAGGCGCGTGTTCCCATGCGATGCGAGAGAGGCATCAGAAGCCCTCCTGAGAGAGGAACTCTCTCACGACAGGATTCCCGGAGGCAGCCGCTTCGCCGGGCGATCCGCACGCGATCATCCGGCCCGCATCGAGAACAGCAAGCTGGTCGGAGATGTGCTGGACTTGATTGAGGCGGCCAGTGACAATCAGCAGGGTGGTGTGGAGATGATGTTTCAGATCGAGCAGCAACGTGCGGAGGTTAGCGCAGGTGATGCAATCGAGTCCATTCCACGGATCGTCGAGCAGGAGAATAGCAGGTTCACCAGCGAGTGCTCTCGCAAATCCGAGCAGCTTACGCATTCCCATCGAAAGATCAGGGGGCATTTTGTCCTTATCCCGATCGAGCCCCACCTGGAGAAGATGCTGATGCACCCTCTCCTGAATTTCACTTTCCGGTCGGCCACTGTTGTATCGCAAAGCAAAGGCGATATTTTCAGCCACGGAGATAGAATCGAAAACCGCGGCGTCCTGGAATACAAAGCCAGTTGTTTTTCTGACACGCAAGAGGTCTGAAACACTTAATCCGGTAATGTCTTCTTCGTTAAGGAAGATTCGGCCTCGATCGGGCTGCAGCAACCCGATAGCCAATTTCAAGGCTACCGTTTTTCCTGCTCCTCGCCGTCCCACAATCGAAAGCGAGGTACCGCGGGGAACCTCGAAGCTGACATCATCCAGAATGCACGTAGCGCCAATCGATTTCGATACCCGTTCAAATCGGACGGCCACGTCACTATCGAGGTTCATTGCGCCCCCGCGGGAAACCAGAAGGACATCATCCGATTGAGAGTAAAGTCAAATGCGATCACGAACAGGCAGGAGACCACCACACTATGCATGGCAGCGCGACGAACTCCAACGGCATTTTCTTCGACGGTGTAGCCGAAATAACAGGCTACGGCGCCAATCACGAATCCAAGAACGGCGGTCATCAGTGTCGGCAGGAGGTAGTCGGCCCATCCGATCTCATCGAATGCGCGCCCGACATAAAGCCTGAAAGACATCTCTGAATAAGCTGCCTCCCACAGGAAACCACCTGCAATTTCCGCGAAGCTCATCAGCGCTGTGAGAATCGGTAATGCGATGATGCATGCAATTACGCGAGTGGTCACGAGATGCCTGAACGAATTGATTGCCAGCGATTCGAAGGCGTCGATCTGCTCGGTGATGCGCAGAACGGCGAGTTCGGCCCCGACCGCCGCGCCCACACGTCCGGAGACGAGGAGGCCCGTCATCAGGGGTCCCATTTGACGGAACATCGTGCGCGACAATTCTGCTGGGATAACCAGATCTATTGCGCCAAAATTTACGAGCGACGCTCCGATCAGGCCTGCCACAACCACTCCCACAATCACCCCGGCGACGAGAATGAGAGGTACGGACCGCCAGCCAATTTCATACAGCTGGACAGATATCTCTTTGGTGTCCCACGGTGGATGAAGGATTTCACGGAGCGTATGAGAGGCAAAACGGATAAGACCGATGGTTGCCGGCCATAAGCGGCCCAGAGAACGGGGATCCCCTAGGCTGCGGTTGGCATCCATTGAGGTGCTGGCAGCATGCAACATATAGATCGCCTCAAATTCTCACGATCAAACCCCAGTCCGGTGTTCAATATGCGACAGTTATCGCTTCGTCGAGAAGCGAGACTGCCGCCTTTTGATTTTGATGACGGTCCATGTTCTCCGACAGCCACCGATTATTTGATGCAGGCAAGCCCCAGGGTCCGTACACAATGTCGTAAGCACTCCAGTGAACCTGGATGAGTTGAAATTTGGAACGGGCGCGGCTTCTAGAGTGGCGCCCGGAGCCACAACGCATCCAAAGAAATATAGGTTGTTCGAACAGCAGACTTGCTTTAGCGGAGTATCGCCGCCAGCGGCTGCGATGGATGAAGGTTGCGCTATGCAACAGCACCAAACTGATCATCGGGTAACCCGGCCCACCGCAAGCCGCCTGTGCAGCCGTGCTCCGTGTATAATCCTGTGGCTACTGGCCCTCGCAATGCTGTGGCCGCCGGCAAATGCGCAGCAGGCGGACCCCGCGGCAGTTGCGAATCCTGCTCCTCTCACCGCGGAGCAAATCGTGCATAATCTTGTCCGGATGAACCTTAATCGCGCCCAGGCACTTCACGCGTATCAGCAGACTCGAATCTACCAGGTGAAATACCACGGATTTCTAGGCGCTCGGCGCGCGAAGATGGTTGTGACCATGAACTACCTGTCTCCGGGGAAGAAAACGTTTGTCGTTCAATCCGAGACCGGTTCCAAACTGATCATCGACAGGGTGTTCAAGAAACTGTTGGAGGCGGAAAAAGAAGAGTCCAGCCCGAGTATGGAACAGCGCTTCGCACTGACCAACGCCAATTACCGCTTCACCCTGATTGGAGAGGAAAACGGGTTCTCCGGCGCGGCCTATGTGCTCGAAGTGGAGCCCAGGAGAAAGGACAAATTTCTGTATCACGGCCGTATTTGGGTCGATGCGGGGGATTTTGCCGTTGTGCGCCTGGAGGCGGAGCCCGCGAAGAATCCTTCCTTCTGGACCACGAAAGCGGGCATCGTCGAGGTGTACACCAAGGTGAATGACTTCTGGCTTCCCTCATACAATCACAGCGTCACCGCGATTCGGCTCGGGGGACATGCCGAATTGACTATCGATTACAAAGACTACGAGATTACCAACGCAGGCGAGGTAAGCGGCTTAGTAACGCCTGAACTTACCCTGCAAGCCGCAACCGGCCATAACCAGTGAGTAGCGCCAAAGCGAATGCAATAGCGTGCGCCACCCGTTGATACGGCACCTCCCATTTGCAAACCTTCGTTTATTGAACTTCTGAGAAGGCGCTGTGGTCCAGCAAATTGCCGTTTGCGTTCTCGATGAGTGTGAAATCGTCGAGTCACTCGTCCACCGAAACTCAGGTTCCAAGCCGGATCACGAGCGATGCTGATCCTGGAAGAGTCTTTTTCGCCTGCCCCATTTGGGCCAACTGGGCCGCCTCGCATGTTTTTCAACAAAAGGTCTGATACGCAGCTTTTCTTCTTTTGACAGACCTCATCATCGGCTCGGGCATAATCAGACACGAACCCCTTCCGCCTTCCCGCAATTGTAGTCCGAGGCAGCGTGTCAATTCGGTTGACCGTATACATTCCGATAAGGGATCAAGAAACCAGCATGTACGAAACCGTAGAAAGCCTTAGATCTAAAGCTGAGACCCACAAAGCCATGGGCGGCAAGGTCAACATCTATCGCCGCGAACACAGTGATAAGTGGCAATGCTCGACCTTCCTGAACGGGCGCAACTGGCGCGTCTCTACGCACGAAAACAGCCTCGGTCCCGCGAAGGTCTTCGCCGAAGATTGGCATCTCGGCATGCGCGGCAAAGTGCGCGCCGGACTTCTTCCAGAAGAAACACGGCGGCAATGCAAGAAGTTTAAGGAGGCTGCTGCGAAATTCCTTGAAGAAGCCTCCATCCTCACCCATGGGCAGCGTGGCCGACATGGCTAAAACAGTATGAGTTGAAGCTGAGTACCATCATCCTTCCGTTTCTCGGCGAGAAGCAATTAGCCGAAATCACACCCGGCGTCATCCAGGAATACCGCATTTGGCGAGCGCAGAATTGCAAGACAGGCAGATCTCCGGCCCGGAGCACAGTGCACAAGGAAATAGTCTGCATCCGTCTGGTCCTGAAAACGGCCAGCCGGCACGGCTGGCTAAAGCACTTGCCCGACATGTCAGAACCCTACAAGACCTCGGGCAAATTCACGCACCGGGCGTGGTTCTCGCCAGAGGAGTATCAGAAGCTTTATGAGGCGACGCACAAGCGCGCGCATCAGCCCAGGCAAAAGCGGTTCAAATGGGAATGCGAACAACTGCATGACTATGTAGAGTTCGCCATCAATACTGGCGTCCGCCCCGATGAGGCGATGCGGCTTCAGTTTCGTGATGTCATTGTGGTAGACGACGAGGCCAGTGGCCAGACCATCCTGGAAATCGAAGTACGTGGGAAGCGAGGTGTCGGCTATTGCAAGAGCACTGAGGACGCGGTACGACCATTCGAGAGATTGAAGGGCCGCCTGCGTCCGGATGGCGGGCCAGGAAGATCGGGCAGTCGCAACGAATCCGTGGTCAAGGAGAAGTGGCACGTTCCGGGCCATACTGATCTGCTGTTTCCAAAATGGCCTCGGGAGTTATTTAACGCAATTCTTGATGAAGAAAAGCTCCGGACCGATCGTGACGGTAGGCCGCGAACGGCCTACAGCCTGCGCCACACATACATTTGCCTGCGCCTGCTCAATGGCGCCAACATCTATCAAATCGCCAAAACTGTCGGACAAGCGTAGGGACGATTGAGAAGTACTATGCGACTCATTTGAAGACACAGCTCGATACCGCCGCTATCAACCTCATGAGGCGACGGACGAAGAACAAGACGCGCCTACAGGGAGGATTTGCCGCCAAGTAGATGTGTTCAGCCTGGCAGGCGAGGCATAGATCGTCGCCGTTTGCTTGATGTGCAAACCGTCGCAAGACTACTGTGCCGGAATCGACCGTTATGCCTCGGAGGCATAACGGTCTCCCTGGAATTCATTGGACGCGACCGGAAAGCCAGCCTTAAGTTTGCGCCATAGCTGACCCGCGAGGTCAGCGGAGGTGCAAAGTGAATGGAATCGCCCGTCATCGCCGGTCGGATAAGGCTCCCGCCCGACTGCCTATTCAGCCTCGCCGAAGGCTGAGAAAACTCCTCACCAAAGACAGCTTTCTCCACGCCGCTCACGTGATGGGGCCGACTCTGACTGCGCTCATGTTCGCGGGTGCCAGCAGCGCCGTAGCCCATGCCCAGGGAACGATGGATTTCTCCGGGGCAACCACCCTGATGGACACGTTTAAGACATTCGCCATGTACGCCGGAGCGGTCATCTGCCTTGGCGGCCTGATCTTCGCCGGAATTCGCATGATGACTGGACGCTTTCAGGATGCCATCCCCGGCCTGTTCGGCGCGCTGTTCGGAGCCGGAGTTCTGGGCTGGGGAGCCGGCTGGATTGGCTCGCTTACTGGGCAACAGATGTGACGGTGAGCAGCCATGACCAAGCGAGGAGAACCGTTACCGATCAATCAAGCGCTGAATCGTCCGAGGGCCAAGCTGGGCCTCGACCTCACAGCATGGATGGCGATCGTATTCGTCTGCGTAACGGTTTTCCTCGTTGGATTTCGTCTGGTGGCGATGCTTGCATTTCCCACGCTTGCAGCCGGAGCCTGGCTCATCGTCCGTAAACACCCGAAGATGTTCGAACTCTGGGGCCTGAGCCTCAGCCAGAAGTCCTACTATGACCCGCGCAAATAATAGCCAAGCAAAATTCGTTCCATGGTTCGCGAAGGCCGGAGCTGCTTGCCGCATCGTTCCGATTGCACGCTTCGTGAATCAGCACATCTTTGCCCTCAAGGGCGGAGGCTGCGGATGCCTCTTCAAGCTGACGGGCATCGATGAAGAAGGGCTGACAGACCAGGAACTTGAAGCGCGAATGCGTTCGCTGGAGGGTGCACTTCACGGCCTGCCGGAAGGTTCGTGCCTGTATCAGTACACGCGCATGATGTCTGGCTTTGAACTGCCGCGTGAACGGAAGTATCGCAATCCTATAACGCAGGTATTCGCGGACGATCGGCTGACCTTCCTGGAGCGAACGGCAGGATTCCGGCGCATCGACCTCCACTGGTGCCTGGCGATTGAGCCGCCAAGTATCAAGGCATTCCAGCAGAAGCCCAAAGAGCACGTCGCTGATACTTCGCGGATGCTCGCCGAACTCCAGAAGACGGCCACGATTCTGGAGGGTCATCTTGCCAATTCGCTGGGATTGCGGCTGCTCGATAAGAATGCGACATTCCAATTCTTCAGCTACGTTTTCAACCAGGAAGAATGGGCGGGGGCCGACCAGCTCCGCACCGATACTGGCGTAGACCGCCAGGTTGTGAAGAACCCCGTTGCCTGGCACAGCGACCACCTGCGCGTCGGCAAACGCTATGTGCAGATGTTCTCCCTGAAGACAACGCCGGAGGCATCGAGGCCCTGCCTCTTTTCCAGTCTGCTCACGCTCGATTGTGACAGCATCCTCTGCTCAATATGGCGGCCAAAGTCCACCGCAGCGGCGCGAAGCGAGATCGACGCACAGGAGAAATTCATCTCCTTCTTTAAGGTGGGCGTGCTGACGCGCGTCATGAGCGGGCGGGACACGGCATCACTTGAGACTGGAGCCGGCGCAAAGGCGGCCAACAGCAGCGTCGATGACCTGAGCGACGTCATCCGCTCCCTGGACAAAAAGTCACAGGGCGAGTACTCGCTTCGCTTGTTGCTGGCCGCGAACAGCCCGGACCAGTTACGTGACACGATCCCCTCCGTGCATCGCGCTTTCGTCGATGCGCGGGCGCAGGTCATCGAGGAAACCCTCGGTAACCTCTCCGCTTTCTATGCCATGTTCCCCGGCAACGGGAAGTTCAATGTCTTCCCGCTATGGCTGTCGGAAGACCACCATGCCCGCCTGTCCTCCATCTTCGCTCCGCATCTCGGCCATCCACACTCTGAGGATCTCGATGCCGAGTACCTGAATATTTTCGAGACACGCACGAGAACACCATTCTTCCAAGATGTCTACGTGGACGGTGTGCGCGTCATGCTCATCCTTGGACCGACCGGCACGGGCAAATCCGTCCATGGGAACCAGCTCATTGCGCTCGAACAGAAATATGGCGGCTTTAGCTACATCTTCGACATCGGCGGCAGCTATGAGAGCGTTGTCGAACTGTACGGCGGGCGGGTAGACCGTGTCGGTAAGGACGGCCCCCGCGTCAATCCCTTCGCGCTGGAGCCCACCGAGACCAATCTCAAGTTCCTGTACACCTTCATCCGCCTGCTACTGGCTAACGGCGGAGCCGAGCTGGAACCCGAAGACGACGACGTGATCCACAAAGCTGTGCAGGATATGTACCTGCTCGACCGGGAGAACCGCCGTCTCTGCAACCTCTACCTGCCTAAGAAGCTCGATCGCTATCTCTCGAAATGGGTCCGGGATGGCGTCTATCACGCCATCTTCGACAACGTGGAGGACGGCCTGTCTCTATCCCGCGTGCAGTGCTTCGACTTCGCGGGAGTGAACAACGAGCAATACGCCGATCTGATTGAACCGCTGATGGTCTGGCTTCTGCGGCGCATCAACGATGTGCTCTACGACCCGGCCAATCTCGGGGTTCCGAAGCACATTCTCATAGAGGAACTCTTCTCTTCGATGAAGAACCGCCAGTTGCTCGAAGGTGCGCTGGCCTCCATAAAGACCGTGCGCAAGAATCTGGGCGGCGTGACGCTGATCGGCCAGTCAGCGGAAGACCTCGGCGAAAGCGCGGACAGCATCGTGAATTCCTGCTCCTCCTTTCTGTTCCTGAAAGACCCGACCTTCAACCGGAAGCGCTATGCCGAACTCTTCCGGTTGAATGAGCAGCAACTTGCGCTCTTCGAGAGCCTGCAGGACCGCGAAGCCCTGTACATCCGCCGCGATGGATTGACCAAAGTTGTCATTTTGAATCTCGACAACCGCAGCTACGCCACGTTCTCCACCAAGCCCAAGGACCGGGTGCGCCGGTCGAAGTTGATCTCCAAATATGGGCTCACCGAGGGTATCGACCGCTTTGCCCAGGGTGAACTCGCTTAACCCAAGAAAGGACCGCCCGTGAAACCGCTCATCCCAATCGCCGTAGCTCTTGGCCTGTTGCATCCAGCAATTGCAGCACTTCACGCACAGCCAGCGACCAGGCAACCAATTCCCAGCGCGCCACGCACGGTGGTGGTGTCAGCAACTCTCTCACCTCCTGTGGTCCGCACGGCATTGCTGCAATCGACATTGATCGTCCTGCCTCCCGAAGAGAAGGTTGCGAATGTCTTTGCCGGAGACACTGTGGACTGGGTATTCGACGGAGGCCACCTTGCCAGCCGGTTTATCAGCATCAAGCCAAAGGTCGCCGGCAGCACCACAGACGT
>DASUJR010000425.1:0-4466 GCA_036279175.1 Candidatus Acidiferrales bacterium
GGAAGCGATGACGCGGCGGGCTGCGAAGAAAAGTTGCAGGGAGAAGGGAAGCGGAGGAGCTATGAAACGGATTGCGACAATCGTTGCGCTGCTGCTCGCAACGCAGATGATGGCGTTTGCGCAGGATTGGGATCCGGGAGGACTGCTGAAGAAGCTGTCGGCACGCGCGTCGAACGCGGTGGACGTGAATCTGGACCAGTCGATGCTTCAGTTTGCGGGCGGGTTCCTGGATCCGAAAGATCCGCAACAGGCGAAGGCGAAAAAGATCATCGCGAATCTGAAGGGGATATATGTCCACAGCTACGAGTTCGACAAGGCGGGCGAGTACACTCCGCAGGATGTGGAGGCTCTGCGCGCGCAGGTGCAGGGACCGAATTGGTCGCGCGTGGTGAATGTGCGTAGCAAGACCGACGGAGAGGACGTGACCGTCTACTTCAAGAAGGAAGGGAACGACTTCAAGGGCTTGGTGGTGATCGCGGCTGAACCTATGGAGCTGACGTTCGTCAATATCGTGGGTCCGATCCGGCCGGAGGATTTGAGCGAACTGGGAGGGCAATTCGGGATACCAAAGATCTCTGTGACTCCGCCGCATGCACCGGCTCCGGCCACGCCGCACAATCCGCGTCCGCCGAATCAGAACAACGACAATGAGGGAGGCGCGAAATGACGCGCCGCTTCGTGGCCGTGTGCGCTGTTCTGCTCCTTGCGGCTCCGTGCTTCGCCGGAAGGGATGACCAGTTTCATGCGTTGGTGAAGGCGATTGAGGCTGAGTATGGCGTACATCAGATGCGAATACCGTTCTTGGGGCTGGCCACGTTTTGCATGCACGTTGCGAAGGTGCCGGGCGCGGCAGGACTGAAAATCGCTGTTTTCGAGAACCTTCCGGAATCGGACGTTGCCGCAAACAGTTCGTTTCAGGAATCGGTGGAAAAGATAGTTGGGAGCGATTGGCATCCGCTGGTCAGGGCGCGTTCGCGCGACGACGGTAGCGTCACCCTGATTTACACGGAGCCCGATCAGCGAGAATTGCGGCTGCTGATCGTCTCGATTGATGGAAGCGAAGCGACTGTTGTGCAGACGAAGCTGCAGAAAGCGCAAGTCTGGAAATGGATGAGCCATCCGCAGGACGCAGTGGAGCGCGACGGTGATTCGCCAGCCGGAGCCGAAGTCGCGGCTGATAATTAGAGGCCGGATACATTTAAGCCTCAGGAAAAAGCGCCCGACTGGAGGGCAGGCGACCGCTACAAAGACAGCGCACAGGCAAGAGTGCCTGTGCCACACAAGCCAGCGATAGAAGAGCAAAGATCTCACCTCTGACGACCGGCGTGCGGCGGGCAGGGGTGAGCTACATTCGTGTGCCGTATGCACAACGAACATGAAGAGAGATTCTTCGCCCGAAAACCGGACTCAGAATGACACGAGTCCTACGGTCGGGTCCTAAGTGGAGGGGCGGAACAGTTGTGAACCGCCCCCGATACCCGAAGTGGAAATCCCTAAAGTAGTGTTACGGATTTTACGTTGAGCGTGTCCCCTTGTACGTCGCCAGTAACGTTGACGCGCAGATGGTCTTTCTTGCTCGACGATTTCAATTGGCTGACGATTTCCTTGTTTCCGGCGTCATCGAATTTCAGGAATTTGTGATCAGCAGTGACGATCCCAAAACCGCTGTCGGCACACCTGAGGGCGCAGGCACGCGTGTGAGTGTCGGGCGAGTTGATCACTCTGGCTGAGCAGTTTGAATCGACAACAGGAACGTCTTTAAACGTTTTCGCGCTGGCGACCGCCGGGAGCAAGAAGGCTACCAGGGCGGCAATGCATAGTGCTTTTCGCATCGTGTGTCTTTCTCCTTTTTCGTTTTATTTCAGGGTGTGACGGCAAAGCGAGAGCTGTCTTGCGTGGATTGCGTGGCATTTACTCCTGCGGTCTCGCGAAACGCAGTGAGCTGTGCGAGCGCGAAGGCTGCGATGACGATTTCGGCATCGCGCATCGCCAAGTCGTAGAACATGCCGGTCGTGAGGAGGTTGATGATAATCCCGATCAACCACAGACCGACGATGTAGCTGCCGACCTTCGTCCATCGACTGAGCACGATCAGGCCCGCGATGATCTCGACGATTCCCACACACCGCATGAAGACAGTGGGGCTGAGGGGAACAACCTTGGTCGCGAGCGGGCTGAGATACATGGTCCAGTCTGTGAGCCTGTTGAAGTACTTATCGATGCCGCTGAGGATGGGCCCAACTCCCAATCCAATCCGTAGCGCCCACCAGGCAGCGTTGAGCCGAGAATCGAATTGCCGCATTTCGGCCTCCTGCACAAGAGAGCGCACAGGGCTCAAAAGGTTACAGGGATTTGGCTCAGAGCGGCAATGTCTGTAACCTTTTCAGTGGCTGTGGCTCTATATTTGTGGCGGACAATGGAACTGGTCGAAAAGGCTCGGTGCGAGGGCTGGACGGACGAGGAGATCGTCGACCGTGTGCTGGCGGGCGAGACGGCTCTCTACGAAATTATCATGCGCCGCCACAACCAGCGGTTATACCGCGTGATTCGGGCGATGCTGCGCGACGACGGCGAAACCGAAGATGTGATGCAGGACGCTTACGTCCGCGCGTACCAGCATTTGGGTCAATTCGAGAAGCGCGCGCCGTTTTCGACCTGGCTGACGCGAATCGCGGTTCATGAGGCGCTGGCGCGTTTGCGGCTGCGCGGCCGGACGGAACAGCTGGATCTTGCCGGCAATGATGGAGAATCTCGTATGAACCTGTCGGATTCCTCTCCCGATCCCGAGCAGAACACTTCGCAATCGGAGCTTAGTCAGATGCTTGAAGAAGCCATTCTTGCCCTGCCGCGCGATTATCGCGCCGTGATCATGATGCGTGATGTGGAAGAACTGAGCACGGCGGAGACGGCGACGGCATTGGGAATCACCGAACAGAACGTCAAGGTCCGGCTATTTCGCGGCCGCGCGATGGTGCGCAGAAGTCTTTTCGAGCGGGTCGGCGGGTCGGCGAATCGTGCATTTCCGTTCATGGGCGAGCGATGCGACCGGGTGGTTGCGAGGGTGTTCAAGACTTTAGCCGAACAAACCGAACAGAATTCCTGACAAAATTCGCACAGGCGAGAGCGTGTAAAGTTCCATGACATTCTTTACAGGTCGTTATCAGGAGATCCTTTACAGTTGTCGGTCTGGTGTGGGGGTGGTGGCCCAACGGTCCGCCGAGGTGGACCGTTGGGCAGCGAGGTCCAGTTCGCGCACCACGCTTCGGCAGTAATAGACCAGCACGCGTTGTTCGATGCGGATCAACTGCACCCATTCTCCGGCCAGAGATCGGCTGATTTCCCAAGTGCGGCCCTGCACCCGAACTCGCCCCTCGGCGCTCAGCTTGCGCACTTCGGTTCCCGGTTCGTATTCCCATGCCGGCGGTTTTTCTTGGTAGCGTCGCGAACTGTGTTGCCATACCGAGGCCGGCGTCTTCATCGCCAGCGCTTCGTGCGGCCGCACGTGGTTGTATTCCCAGCGAAATTCGTTCAGCCAGTGCTGTCGCTCCTGCGGCGCCGGAAACCCTCGCCGCTTCATCACTGCCGCCATCGCTCCGTGAAAGCGTTCCACTTTCCCCTGTGTTTGCGGATGCCGATATCCGCTGAAATGCAGTCGTATGCCTTGCTTCATCAGCCACACCGTCAACCACGTCCAGCCCGCTGCCGCTTTCGTGTTCCACCATGGCGTCCCATGATCCATCAACATCGCCTCGGGCATCCCGCACTGCTCGAACGACTCGATCAGCCACTCTTTTACTGGCCCGGCCTGCGTCGACCAGGTCCCTTGCAGCGCGATCACATACCGACTGTGATCATCCTGCACTGAGAGCGGTCCAATCGGCGCTTCCCAACCGATCGGGCTCTTGAAATCCATCTGCCACAACTGGTTCGGCGCACTTCGCTCGAACCGCCCCACCGCTTGCGCGTGCTGGTCCTGCCAGCGCACCAGCCCGTGCCGCAGCAAAATCCGATGCACCGTAATCACCGGCAGATCGATGTGCTCGTCGCGCAAGAGCACTCGCAGCTTGCGCGCTCCCCAGTCCGGCCGCTGCTGGCGCAACTCGATCACACGCCGCTCGATCTCCGTCGGCGTCTTCTCCGGACTTCGGTGTGGTCTGCGGCTCTTCTCCCTTACCGCAGCCATGCCACCGCTCTGATACCGCCGCAACCATTCGTATCCCGTCGGCCTGGATACCTGGAACTCTGCGCAGAGTTCCACAAACGGCTTTTCCCGCCTGCTCGCGCTCACCACAAACCGCATCCTCTGCTCGTCGATGTTCACGCTGCCCCATGCCATCCTTGCCCTCACTGGACGGCCGCTTCTCCTCACGCCGTCCCCACTTCAGCTCGGGCGAAGTGTAAACCATCTCCTGATAACGCTCTGTAAAGGATGTCATGAGACTGAACACGAGAGCGCCTGTGCCACA
>DASUJR010000426.1:0-9149 GCA_036279175.1 Candidatus Acidiferrales bacterium
AGAATATCTGAAGACGGTTCGCGGCGCGGGCTACATCTTTGAAACGAAAGTGAACTGAGCACAATTGAAAGTGGCTCGCAGCGGTGTCTTTTGGAAACTTGGGCTGACGTATTTTGTTCTTCTGATCGCTGTACTCGCCGCCGTTGATTTCTATGCTGGCCGAATCCTTCGGC
This sequence comes from Candidatus Acidiferrales bacterium, assembly GCA_036279175.1. Taxonomy (GTDB): domain Bacteria; phylum Acidobacteriota; class Terriglobia; order Acidiferrales; family UBA7541; genus Palsa-295. The sequence goes on from DASUJR010000426.1 coordinate 174, forward strand.
AAAATTACATTCACGCCGCAGACGAACGACTAAATTCCTTGGCGCTGATCGTGCGGTCTAATCCGCCTAAATTCGACGACGAAACGGCATTAGCATCCTGGGCTGCCGGGATGTCGCGTAGCGGAGCGCGCGTGACGATCATTGCTGCAGATGGCCGGGTGCTTGCCGATTCTGCCCACGATATCGAAACGATGGAAAATCACTCGAACCGTCCCGAATTTCGTCAAGCCATGAGTTCCGGCGAAGGTGAATCAGTGCGACACAGTCACACGCTGGATCGTGATTTGGTGTACTGGGCCATGCGGTTCGACCGTCCGTCCGGTTCACCTGTTGTGATTCGGTTCGCCACGCCACTTGCGGAAATCAACAGCGCGCTTGCGGAAGTGCGTCGAAAACTGTGGGAGGTTTCCCTTGTAATTTTGCTGCTGGCCATCGGCATCTCGGCGGTTTTTTCGCGGCGTTTTGCGAAACGAGTCGGTCGGCTCAAGGAATTTTCAGAACGAGTCGCCGTAGGCGACTTCCGTCCCCTGATTCGGGAGTCTGCTACAGACGAATTGGGAGACTTAGCTCGCGCTCTCAACGACACCGCCTCGCGCTTGAACACAACCATGAACTCGCTTTCCGATGAACGCAATCGATCTGCCGCAATACTGCGCAGCATGACGGAAGCCATAGCTGTGATAGATGCTGACGAGCAGATCACGTTTTTTAACGATGCGTTCGCTAGCTTATGGAGTCTCGACAGTCGAAACCATGTAAAAGGGCCTGCGGTATCAGTCATCCGGCACCCGGACGTTCTGCGGCTGACTCGCAGCGCGCTTACAGGAGAAGAGGCGCGGGGAGAGCTTTCCTTGGGTTCTGCGCAACCAAGATACTTTTCTGTGACTGCCGCCACAGTGCTCGGTTCATCCGATGGACTCGCCGGAAGGGAGGAGCGATCCAACACTGGCGGCGCGGTGGTCGTGCTCCATGAAATAACTGATATTCGCCATCTAGAACAAGTTCGAAAGGACTTTGTGGCCAACGTCTCGCACGAGTTGCGCACGCCCTTGACCGCAATTCAAGGCTTTGCCGAAACGCTTCTCAATGGCGGTCTCGAAGATCAACAAAACAATCGGCGTTTCATCGAGATCATACGAAATCATGCGAGTCGTCTGGCGCGTTTAACGGATGACCTTTTGGAGCTATCGAAAATAGAAGCGGGCAAACTGCCCGTACATCTACAGAGCGTTGACGCGAGTGGCCTAATAGCCCCAGTCATCGAGTTGGCTCAAGACATCGCGTTAAAGAAGGGAGTCTCTCTGAATTTCATCAATCCGCCGGATGGTTTTCCGGCGTTTAAGGGAGATGTGGCATTGTTGCGGGAAGTTCTGCGTAATTTGCTGGACAACGCCCTCCAGTACACTGGCCCAAATGGCCGCGTCGAGGTCGGCGCAGAGAGTAACGGTTCGTCTGTCGTCTTTACCGTGGCCGACACAGGCATCGGCATTCCGCAAGCGGAACACAACAGAATTTTCGAGCGATTTTACCGAGTTGATGCTGCGCGTTCCCGAGAAGCAGGCGGCACTGGGCTCGGACTGGCAATAGCAAAGCATATCGTCGAGGCCCATGGCGGGAGGATATGGGTAGATAGCGAAATTGGCAGGGGCTCAAAATTCCATTTCTCCATCCCTCTGACCTCCTAGCGGTTCCCCAAAATTCATCAAGCCGCCATCCTACTGCAACACCTGGCCGGCATGCTTTTGACAGAGCAGTCGATCTGACTGCCGCAACAGTCAGGGGGAAGCATGGCCTCGTCAGCTCGCACTTCATCAAGTTTCTACGCTACGGCCCTCGAAAATCATCTCGTTTCCATGGCGCGAACGGTGGAAGGCTCTGTAAAGCGGTCGTTCGAAGCACTGCTTTCGCGGAAGGCTGAGATTGCGAGCGGCGCATTTATTACGGAGCCAAAGATCAACGAATCGGAAATCCTGGCAGATGAACACGCTATTCGGCTGCTGCTAAGGGGCGAGCTGGCGCAAGACGATGCGCCACGTCGTCTCGACTTTGAAGATCAACAATGATTTAGAACGGTTGGACGATCTGGTTGTCAACATCTGCCAATGCGTAATCTCGCTCTGCCAATCGCCCAGTGCGGATACGCCGCCTGAATTGGCATCGATGGTTCCTCCGGTAAGAGCGATGGTCGCCCGGTGCCTCGGCGCGCTGATTCATCGGAACGTTACTCTTGCGGCTGAGGTCCTCGAAAGCGAAGAAGCGGTTGATCGACAGCGTGACAGGGCTGTCGAGATGTTGATCTCGGCCGTGAGGAAGGAACCCTCGCTGGCAACCGTCAACATCCAGTACATCTTGGCTGCTCGGCACATAGAGCGCATTGCGGATCACTCGACGAATGTCGCCGAAGACGTGGTGTTTTGGTTGCATGGAGTGGACATCCGGCACAATCGAAACACGCCATCTGTTCCGCTCAGCTCCGAATGACGTAACACAATATTCATCTGCACCTCATCCCAGAGTTACAGCTCCTCCGCATACTTGCCGTGCTCGGATGAATGAACGCCAAAGCTGCGGCCTTCGATACGCCGCAAGCGACAAAATAACAGGAGAACTAAATGAAACGGAGAGCTATCGCTCTGTTTGTTGCGGCCATTTTCCCGCTAGTAGTTGCTTCTGCTGAGACGAAAACGAAGGATCCGCACTCACCGGCGAAAGATGGATCATCCTCCTCAGTGGTCAGGCCTGACAAAGAAACGAAGAGGGCAACGAAATTACATCCTGTGACTCGTGATGTTGCATTGACCTCTTCCGCGAGTTCTTCTGGGTCGGTCACTGCTGCAAAGATGCCGACGCAAGCAGCAAACGAAAACCAGCCGCCACTCTCGTTCAAAATTGGAGGCGCAGACTTTACCCCTGTCGGTTTTCTAGACTTCACAACCGTATACCGCTCGACGAACGTCGGCAGCGGAATTGGGACCAGTTTCAGCAGCATTCCATTCAACGGCTCGTTGCCTGCGGGCCGGCTCTCGGAAACGCGGTTCAGCGCGCAAAACTCGCGGATAGGCCTTCGGGTAGACGCGAGTCCATCCGCAAACCTGAAGCTAACCGGCTATATCGAAGCGGATTTCCTCGGCAATGCGCCGGGCAATCTTGAAGTCACAAGCCATTCTGACACGCTGCGGATGCGGCTCTACTGGGCGGATGTTCATTACGGCAAATGGGAATTTCTAGGCGGGCAATCGTGGAGCATGATGACTCCCAATCGGCAAGGCATTTCGCCCATGCCTTCCGATATCTTTTACACCCAAGACATGGACACGAACTACCAAGTCGGATTGGTGTGGCTGCGGACGCCTGGATTCCGTGTGGTTTATCACGCCGATGACCATTGGACGCTCGGATTAGCCCTCGAAGACCCCGAGCAATTCACCGGGGGGTTGGTCACTTTTCCTGCGGGCTTCAACGCGGCGCAAGTAGATGATTCCGGCGGAAATGCCAAAACGCCGAATACCGCCCCCGATGTCATCGCCAAGGTTGCGTACGACACGAATTTGGGCAGCCATGCATTCCACATCGAAGCGGCGGGACTGTATCGCACGTTTCGATTAAACACAGCGGCGTCGAATACGAACGTCATGCGCTCGGGCGGTGGCGGTTCGGTGAATCTGAACTTTGAAGTTGTCAAGAACCTGCGCTTGGTCGGCACATCGTATTGGAGCGATGGCGGCGGACGCTATATTTTTGGCCTTGGCCCGGACTTCGTGGTGAAAACGGATGCCGCTGGGAACTTCGTCCCATCGCCGCTGCACGCAGGCTCTGGAATCGCCGGCTTCGAATATCAGTTCATTCCAAAGACGATGCTCTATGGCTACTACGGTGCCGCCTATTTCGGCAGGAACTTTCAGGAAGTCACAACCGGGCCTCCGCCGTCGTTTGTCGGATATGGATTCCCCGTTTCTAATAGCGCGCAAAACCGCACAATTCAAGAAGGGACGTTCGGGCTGATCGAAACACTGTGGAAGAGTCGCAATTACGGTGATTTGAAAATCATCACTCAGGCTTCCTATCTCTCCCGCAATCCGTGGTCGAACGCCGGTACTCCTGCTGGTGCAAGGAGTGCGCATCTCGGCATGGGTTTTGTAGACCTGCGGTACGACCTGCCTTAGAGCTGCATTCACCTGATCTTCAAACGGATGTAACAGAGTTGTAACAATTCACAGGCAAAACAGTCTGGAGGACAAAAGTGAAGAAGATTGCTGGTCAGAATTGGGCGATTCTAGCAGTCCTTGTGGCGGGACTGTTTTTGGTGTCTTGCTCGCACAACGCGGGCACAACAACCGGTTCGCAAACCGTTCTCATCAATGGCGCGGGGTCTACGTTTGGGTATCCGATTTATTCCCGTTGGGCGGATGACTTTCACAAACTGCATCCGAATGTCGAAATTAACTATCAATCGGTTGGCTCTGGCGCGGGTATAAGACAGCTTTTGGCAGGCACCGTTGATTTCGGCGCATCCGATGCACCGATGACTGACGCACAGCTTGCGCAGTCGAAATCGCCAGTGCTGCACTTCCCGACGGTACTTGGCGCGGTAGTGCCGACGTACAACATTCCCGGCATCAGCGCCGAGTTGAAATTCACATCGCAAGCTCTCGCGGGAGTTTTTCTCGGGAAGATCACAAAATGGAATGATCCTGCCATCGCACGCGCGAACAGCGGATTGAAATTACCATCGGCAACTATCGTCGTCATTCACCGCTCGGATGGGAGCGGTACGTCCTTCATCTGGACCGACTATCTTTCGAAAGTGAGCGTCGATTGGAAAAATACAGTTGGCTCGGGAACTTCGGTCAATTGGCCGGTTGGACTTGGCGGCAAGGGCAGCGAAGGCGTCACAGGTTTGATTCAGCAGACCCCGAATTCCATCGGCTATGTCGAACTGACGTACGCCATTCAAAATCACATCCTGTTCGGCGCGCTGCAGAATTCATCGGGAGAATTCGTAAAGGCAAGCCTTGAGAGCGTAACAGCCGCCGCTGCATCCGCCGCCGACTCCATGCCCAAGGATTTTCGCGTTTCCATTACCAATGCTCCAGGCAAAGATGCCTATCCCATCGCGAGCTTCACTTGGCTTCTCGTTCCTACAACGATTCCCGATGTGGCTAAACGCGATGACATCAAAAAGTTCCTTCACTGGATGCTCGCGGAAGGCCAAAACGATGCCGAGCCACTGGCGTACGCGAAATTGCCAACCGACGTTACCGCGAAAGAGGATGCGTCTATTTCTGAGATTCACTAGCTATGCCCGCACGCGCACATGTCGCTGAACTGGCTCCTTCACTTCGGCCTTTGCGCATTCTTTGGGATCGTTTACGAAGGGGCGACGAAATCGCTCACGTAGTAACGCTGATATTCGCGAGCACCGTCGTTGGAATCACAGCTCTGCTTGTATATCAGCTATGGATTCAGTCCGCCCTATCGCGGCAGAAATTTGGGTGGGCGTTCTTTGCAACTCGCGTCTGGGACCCCGTAGCCGGGCAATTCGGAGCACTTCCGTTTCTGTACGGAACTTTGCTTACTTCAGCAATCGCTCTCTTGCTCGCTGTGCCGCTGGGCTTGGGCACTGCGATTTTTCTTTCCGAATTTCCCTTAGCGCGTTTTTCCGACGCATTTGCATTTCTCGTGGACTTGCTCGCGGCTGTGCCCAGCGTAATTTACGGTCTCTTGGGAATCTTCGTACTTGCTCCGTGGCTGCGCGTTTCAGTGGAACCCGTGCTCAGCTCGCGCCTGGGTTTCTTACCCCTCTTTCGCGGACCGGCATTCGGTGTGGGTTTTCTTGCAGCTGGGTTGATCCTTGCGGTTATGGTTGTGCCATTCATCGTTTCTGTGTCGCGCGAAGTCTTGATTTCCGTGCCCCGCGAGCAACGCGAAGCTGCCTTAGCCGTGGGAGCAACGCGATGGGAGATGATTTCCAGAGTCGTCGTTCCCTTTGCGAAAACTGGGATAATCGGCTCCGTTTTCCTGGCGCTCGCTCGGGCACTTGGAGAAACGATGGCGGTCACGATGGTCATCGGCAATGACCCGAAGATCAGCGCATCGCTTTTTGCTCCCGGTTACTCCATCGCTGCTGTGATTGCTAATGAGTTCACCGAAGCTACGGGAAACCTCTACCTCAGTGCTTTGATCGAACTCGGCTTGGTGCTGTTCCTGGTTACGTTTGTGCTCAACGGTCTGGCGCGGCTGCTTGTCCTGGCAACTGCTCAGCGCGGGAGCATTCAGGGATGAGTCTCCGCGGCAGATGGCGCAAATTTGTCAATGCCGCGATGCTCGGTATTACTGCTCTGTTTGCTATTACGACGGTTTCGGTGTTGTTTTTCATCCTGGGCTACCTCGCCTACCACGGCGGGAAAAATGTAACGTGGAATTTTTTTACGAGACTTCCGGCACCCGTGGGCGAACCGGGAGGAGGCATGGCCAATGCCATCATCGGGACAGCAAAACTGCTGTTCGTCGCGCTGGTCATAGGCGCTCCCGTGGGTATTTTCTCGGGCGTGTATCTCTCCGAATTCGGTGGTAAGGGTCCGAGTTTTTTCGTCCGCTATACCGCTGACTTGCTTAACGGCGTGCCTTCGATTGTCATTGGGATTTTTGCTTACGCGGTCATCGTCATGCGTGCGCAACACTTCTCCACTCTAGCGGGTGGCTTTGCGCTTGGTGTCATGATGATTCCTATCATTTTGCGGAGCACGGAACAGTTCCTCAAAGCAGTGCCGCGACCGCTGCGGGAAGGCGCTATGGCTCTAGGCTCGAGCAAATGGAGAACTGTCTTAACGGTCGTTGTTCCGGCAGCCAGTTCAGGGATTATTACGGGGGTTATGCTTGCACTCGCCCGGATTGCAGGCGAAACGGCGCCGTTGCTTTTCACGGCCTTTAGCGATCGCTATTGGAGCTCCGGCTTTAACCAGCCTATCGCGTCATTGCCCGTGATGATTTACACGTACGCGATCGGTCCCTATAAAGACTGGCACGAGCAAGCATGGACGGCAGGCTTGGTTCTGCTGGGGTTGGTCTTCGTCCTGAATGTCGCAACGAGGCTGGTTTTCGTGAGGAAGATCGCTGCGTTCAGCTAGAAGCGGACATGGACAGAGCATCCACTGTGGAGAAGCAACAAAATCTCGCGCCCGCCTACGTTGGGCAGAAGGATGTTCCGCTACCGGAATCACCGGTAGGCACGCCAAAACCGCAATTCAAAATCTCCGGCTTGAGAGTCTCTTATGGCGCTAAAGAGGTTTTGCATGGGATTGACCTAAATGTCTTCGCGAACGTGGTCACAGCCCTGATTGGGCCTTCAGGGTGCGGCAAATCCACTTTCTTGCGTTCCCTAAACCGGATGACCGAAGTTGTACGCGACGCGCGCATAGAAGGGGAAATCCTGCTCGACGATGAGAGTGTGGCGCGCATGGACGTTGTCAAATTGCGCCGCCGCGTCGGTATGGTGTTCCAGCGACCGAATCCTTTTCCGAAGTCCATTTTTGACAATGTCGCGTACGGATTGAGGATTAATGGATATAAAGGCAGACTTTCCGATGCCGTAGAGCATAGCCTTCGCCGTGCCGCCCTATGGGATGAAGTGAAAGACCAGCTTGGCAAGTCAGCGTACGCTCTTTCTGGAGGCCAGCAACAACGGCTATGTATCGCTCGCGCCCTGGCCGTAGACCCTGAGGTCCTCTTGCTGGATGAACCGTGCTCGGCGCTTGACCCGATCACAACCGCCAAAATTGAAGAGCTACTTTTCCGGTTGAAGTCCTCGTGCACGATCATCATCGTCACGCACAACATGCAGCAGGCGGCGCGATCCAGCGACTTGACTGCTTTCCTACTCGATGGGCAACTCGTCGAATACCAATCTACGAGAAAGCTATTCACAACACCGTCCGACCCGCGCACAGAGGCGTACATCACGGGCCGATTCGGATGAATGAGGTTTGGAGATAAATCCGGGAGTTTCGATGGAACGGCATTTTGAACACGATTTGGAGCAGTTGAAGGAACGCCTATTGGTGATGGCGGGCCTGGCGGAGCGGGCCGTCCATCAATCCGTACAGGCTGTGTTTGAGAAGAGCGAGAACCTGGCGAATCGCGTTCTCGAAGAAGAGTCCGCCATAAACGAAATGCAAATCGAAATTGATGATAGGGTTATGCAGCTTGTGGCGCTGCAAGCTCCAATGGCGGTTGACTTGCGCTTCATTCTTTGTGCCTCGCGCATCAATAATGATCTGGAGCGCATTGGCGATCAGGCCGTTAACGTTGCCCAGTCTGCGCTGCGAATCCTTCGTCACCCCCAAGTCAAGCCGTATGTCGATTTGCCCCGCATGAGCGAGTTAGCGGAGGGCATGGTTCGTGAGAGTCTGAACGCGCTAGTTCATAGCGACGCTGATCTCGCAAAAGCTGTATTGCTACGCGACGATGAAGTCGATCATTTGCGTGACCAGATTTTCCGCGAGCTATTGACCTACATGATGGAAAACTCCGCCGTCGTTTTCCCCGCTTTCGAGCTTGTTCTAATCACAAAAAATCTGGAACGGATTGGCGACCACGCCACGAACATCGCCGAGGATGTCATTTACATGGTGGCTGGCCGCGATGTGCGCCACTTGACAGCCGACCGCCGCTGAGCGGAAATATCAGAAGCAGCGAACTTGCCGTTAGAGTTGTGAGCCAGCGCCGCGTCTTCAAGACAAGAGAATAGTCTCCGTGAATTTCGCGAAAGGGTTCCGTCTGAGGAACTGTGGCAACGGGTGTACGAAATTTATCGAAATCTTGGCGAATGGCTCCAAACGATGTCCGAACGAGATATAGAGAACCGGTATCTCGTGATCGGCGATCGTAGAGCGGCCCAGGGCGTGCCGGCGAGCCAGCTTGTGCTGGCAATTCTCGCAACTAAAGAACATCTCTGGGAACCACATCACGCAAGAACTG
>DASUJR010000427.1:0-5636 GCA_036279175.1 Candidatus Acidiferrales bacterium
ACATAGCGCAAATGCGGGACCTCTACGCACATGGACCCGTCCGTCTAGGCTCGCGCGTAGAGAGTTTGGCTTTTCTCTTCGTGCCGGGACTGACCCGGTACGACGGCCACACTGGAAATGCTGATTTCGGTAAGCCGTCTAATGAACAAGTTAGGACTTGCGGTTGTAATGAGGTAGCTGACGCAATATGCGGCACTCGCGCTATCGAGCTCGTTCTGCATAGAATTTCCTCACGTCGTGGAACCATCGTCCTGCGCGGCGTATCTTGCCGTCGCGCGTCGGCGAAGGTCGATGATCGGCTATTCTCCGGTGAAGGAAGCAGCGACTAGATAACACTTAGTAGACTAAGTTATTTCATAAACGCTAAAGTTGAAAAAGTCCAGAGCTGGTGTCGGCGCCCCATCAAGTCGTCGTGAGCCCGGGTGACTCGAATTTATACCGCCAACATCGGCCGCGAACGGCGCCCGCGGTCATTTCATCGCACTGGAGACGATCCGGGATGCCTTTTTTATTAACGCAAGGTGTTCGGCGCTCTGAATAGCGACGTTGAGTGTTTTTTGTATTTCAGAAAGCGAGGTCAGTAGCTGGCGAATCTCAGATATGGTCAGATTGCCAGCGGCGGTCGCAACGACATGGCGTGCAAGTGGAATGAGCTGGTGTTTTAGCGCCTTGCCCTTTGGGGTCAGCCATATATGTATCTTTCTTCGATCAGCTTTGCTTCGAACGCGCTTAACGAGTCCACGCGTCTCCATGTCTTTTATCGCGGTTAGTGTGGTTGGCTCGCGTATGCCAATCCGGTCTGCCAACTCGCGCTGCGTGAGGCCGTCTTCGTTCCACAGGACGCGAAAGAAATACCAATTACCTAAAACGACCCCGTAAGGTTCAATCATTAATTGCAGATAGCGCTGAAGCGCTCGATGCGTTGCACGAACTTGGTAGCCGATACTTTGTTCGAAAGGCAGCTCATCAGAGGAGCCTTTCGGTGGCCACGCATCCTTGTCCGTTCGTAGCTTTTTCATCGAGGCCCAATTCCGTGATTGATGGAGAGCGGCGGCGTGCCTTTGAGGAACCGAAGCTCCGAATAATATCAAACGTGAACGACGGGTTTGCCGATTCCTAAGCGGCTTTGCAGCGTTTTGCCAGTCCTTGTGGTCGCCTGCGATAGGAATCCTCGCCTTTTTCGAGTGCAGTGTGAGGAGGTTAGAACTTGCCCTTTTTCACTTAGCCGACTAAGTAATTGTCGATCTGTGGAGATCGTGATGACAGACGCTGCAGAGGTTCGACAATTGAAGGTTGCGGTGACCAAGAAGGTGCAGATCGCCGACGATATTTTCTTGTTCGAACTTCAGGCTTTGTCGGGCAGCCAGCTACCTCCGTTTACGCCTGGTGCGCACATTACAGTGACGACGCCGAGCGGGCAAAAGCGGCGCTATTCGCTTTGTAATGATAGCAATGAACGGAATCGCTACGTTATTGCGGTGAAGCAAGAGAAGGAAGGCCGCGGGGGTTCTTTGAGCTTTACGACAAATGTCGAAGGGGGCGCGACGATCGACATAGAGCCCCCGGAAAACGAATTCGAAATGTCGGCGACTGAGCCGACGCGTTACATCTTCATCGCGGGCGGTATCGGCATTACCCCGATCAGGGCGATGATTCTGCACTGCATCCGGCATGGAAAGACGAACTTCAAGCTTTATTATTTTACGCGATCACCTAATCTCATGGCTTTTCGGGAAGAGTTTGCCGCGCCCGAGTTTGAGGGGAAGGTCGTGATGCACCACGACAGCGGTGATCCCGAACAGGCTTACGATCTGTGGCCGATTCTGGAGGAACAGAATGGCGCCCATATGTACTGCTGCGGTCCACGCGGCCTCATGGACGCCGTCAGAGATATGACTGGGCATTGGTCTGATTCTTCAGTTCATTTTGAGGATTTCGTCGGCGCTAGCGCTCGGCATCCCGATGATAAGCCTTTCGAGGTGAAACTCGCGAAGAGCGGAACTGTCTATGAGGTCGCGGCCGGCGTTTCGATTCTCGATACGTTGCGCAAGAACGGACATGTCCTTCCCAGTTCTTGCGAGAGTGGGACCTGCGGTACCTGCCGGACTCATTTCCTCGAAGGTGAACCAGATCATCGCGATCTCGTGCTTTCGGAGAAAGAAAAGAAGAATGAGATCATGATCTGCGTGTCCCGCGCTAAGTCGTCTACTTTGACTCTCGACATATAGACAGGAAGTAAGCATGGCGGAGCGCTTGAGGTTGGGCGTAATCGGGCTTGGGCGGGCATTTACCCTGATGCTGCCCACATTCGCTTCGCACCCGAGGATCTCGCTGGTCGCGGCGACAGATCCGCGAGCAGACGCTGTGAGCAGATTTGCAGCCGAGTTTGGCGCCGCTGGCTATGAGACTGCAGCGTCACTTTGCAACGATCCGTCGGTACAGGCGGTATACGTGGCGTCACCGCATCAATTCCATGTTGAGCACGTGGCGCTGGCTGCTGCCGCTGGTAAGCACGTGTTGGTCGAAAAGCCGATGGCGCTAACATTACAAGAATGCGAGCAGATGATCGAAGCCACGGCGAAGAGCGGTGTGCATCTGTTGGTGGGCCACAGCCATAGTTACGACCTCCCATACCTACACGCTCGCACGGTCATCCGGTCAGGACGGTTCGGTCGGTTGAGGATGGTCAACGCTCTGAACTTCACCGATTTCCTTTTTCGGCCTAGGCGCCCAGAAGAACTCGACACCAAGGCGGGCGGTGGGGTCGTGTTCAGCCAAGCCGCGCACCAAGTTGACGTTGTGCGGCTCCTGGCGACATCGAAGGCTGCCTCGATAAGGGCATTCGTAGGGCGATGGGATTCCTCACGTCCTACGGAAGGCGCTTACAACGCGCAGATAGAGTTTGAGGATGGTTCCTTTGCGTCGCTCACCTACAGCGGTTATGCGCACTTCGACAGTGATGAGTTTATGGATTGGTGGGGGGAACTCGGACTAAGGAAGCAGGCAAATTCGTATGGACGTACGCGTCGGACGCTCATGTCGGCGAAGTCGGCCGCTGAGGAGACAGAACTGAAGAACAAGCGTGCCTATGGGCCTTCCGGCCGAGACGCCTTCCAACTGGAGGGAGTGTCAGCGCACAATCACTTCGGTCTTATCGTCGCGAGTTGTGATTGTGCCGATCTCCGTCCGACGCCATCGGGAGTGGAGGTCTATGCCGATTTCGAACGTTTTACGGAGACGCTCCCTGCCCCAACGGTGCCGAGGGCGGAAGTCGTCGACGAGCTCTGCGACGCAGTGCTACTGGGCCGGCCGCCTCTGCATTCGGGCGAATGGGGAATGGCGACCGTCGAGGCGTGCTTGGGAATATTGACTTCTGCGGAGCACGGATGCGCGATCGCGCTCCGCCATCAAGTTTAATCGAATTGCATTCACCTCAGAACATTAATTCTAACGCGATTGATATTAGATGCGATGATCGGGCTAAGCGCCTCGGCCGACGCCCGCTGATGTCGACCTGATATGAGAAACCCTATTTGATCGGGGCAGAAATCTGGACGAGGTCAGCGAGTTGGCTATTGGTCAATGCAGCACTCGTGTACTTCAACGCGACTGCATCCTGGACGATAGTATCGAGTCCAACGATCTTATTCGGATCAAGCGCTTTTTGCGGGAAAAATTCATCGCGCACGCGTCTCGCCTTGTCTTCACTGATACCGAGCCATTCCGCATAGCTCTTGAGGGCACCGGCGTTTGATGAGTACATCGCCTGCAAGGTCTCACGGTATGCTGTCATAAATCGATCCAAGAGCGCTTTCTTGTTTGAAGCGACCGAAGGTTCGTGATGAGGACCCTCACGGTTTGCCCGCGAAAGACCTTTGCGTCGTTGCCCTTGGCGATGATTCTGATCTGCTTTTGGTCGAGTTGATCGAGACCGAAGGGCGGAGCCGCCCAGCCGACATCGATTTGGCCGGACATCACCATTGTGAGCGTGCTCGGTGGCCCGCCAGTGGCCACCGGCTTCGCAGAAAGGGTTTCTTGCTTGATCAGTGCAGTTACGATCCCGTTCGTCGACGAGCCGTTGGTCGAATAGGCGATCGTCTTTCCTGCGGTGTCCTTTAAGGAGCGGATTGGAGAATCTACCCGCACATACCAATAGAGGTCTGCGGCACCGGTCGTCTCGGCTCCGATTATGCGGACCGGTGCACCTTTGGAATATGCGCTCAATACACCCATGATTCCGGTCGCCACACCGATATCCACGCTCTGGGAAATCACGGCTTGCTGCGTCTCACCGCCGCCCTGCGTATAGAGAAGGTCGAGTTTAAGACCGTGCTTTTTGAAAATGCCAATACGCTGGCCGATTTCCGCGACCGAGGTATCCCAGTTGCCACGCTGGCCGACCGCAAGCCTGAGAACGTCCTGAGCGAATGCGTTGGAAGCTGTTATGACAGCCAGCAAAGCGCAAGCAGTCGTTGCCATTTTCGGTGCGATGACTAGGCACCACTTGCGGATCCGGGATAGCAGGAAGTCAACGATACTCGGGATCATTTGTACCTCCGCGTTACGACATTCAGATTCCGAGGGTCACGCACGCAGCAGGATCGGCATCGCTCAGCTCTTTTTTTGCGTTGAAGCAGGCCTCAAGACTGCCCGTCAATCCAAGAAACCCTCCGGCGGAGGAACGCCCCAAACGCTGGCGGCTTCCATCATGTCTGTCCAGACCTTCGGCCTCTGCGGATAGTCGCGGTGCGTCCGCCTCGGCTCGAAGACACCAAGGTTCTCGTTTACGCGATCCAATTCGCAATAGTGCTCCATGATCTGTTGATCGGCGTTCCGGTGATACATTGAAATGTTGTGACCGATTCCGTGACGAAGTGGGCCCCAGATCAGAGGTGTCTTGCATTCGTAAAGTTGGTCGCATGCATCCTTGACGTGGCCCCAATCGCGGAGTTCGAACGCGATATGGTGCATCTTGTTCTTCTCAGCCTTAACCAAATTGATGGTGTGGTGGTCTGGGCTGCATCGCAGGAAAGCGAAGAAATCGCCCATCCAGTCGCTGACGCGGAATCCTAGAACGTCGCAGTAAAACTTGACGGCTGCATCAATGTCGGTGACGTTGTACGCAACATGGCCCAGTTTGTTTGGTACGATTCCTGTCTTCGCGTAGGGTTTGGAAACCGCTTGATACTCCGCGAACACTTCGATCTGCGTGCCTTTCGTATCTTCGAAGGAGACTAAGTCGGCAATGTTTGGTTGAGCATCCTTGCTGCGTTTTGTCTTTATCGATTGGCTTTCGATCTGTTTCACGTAGCCGTTCAGATCCGTGCCGGCGGCGACTTGAAAACCAAGTGTAACGCACCGCGCGGAAGTGCCTTTTCTTAGTACGATGTTGTGATGATCGACCGATGTCGTCAGGTACGCCGTATCGTTTGTCGCATCGACAATGGTAAGACCCATTACTTGGGTGTAATGCGCTACGGCCGCGGGAAGGTCGGGAGTCTCGAGCACGGCGTACGCGATCCGTTCAATCCTGATCATGAGTTCCCCGTCTGTCAGATGAATACGTTTTCGAGAGTGCCGAGTTGGTCGATGGAAATCCTCACGCGATCGCCCGGCTGGATAAATTCGGGCGGGTT
>DASUJR010000428.1:0-5931 GCA_036279175.1 Candidatus Acidiferrales bacterium
GCGCGGAAGGTTGTCGGCCGCGTGATCTGGGTTCAGCGTCCGCGAACGGTACGCGAGCTGTTCCAAATTGGTCTCGAATTCGACATCGCTGGAAACGTTTGGGGCATTGCGTTCCCGCCCGACGATTGGTTCCCTGCAAACGACGCGCAGCCTGCGGCTTCATCCACCGAAATCCAAGCCGCGCAAAAAGTGCCGGCGACCGTCGACTCGGCCGTCGCCGCGCTAAATAAGCTCACGCAGGATATAGAGCGACGTGAGAGGGAGCCCGAGAAAACCGGCGTAGCGCCTTCCGCGGCGCAAAAGGCGACCACGCCCGCTCCATCCGAAACGACGTCGGTCGACCAGACCAAAATTCACGTCGTGCCCGCGCAAGCGCCCGTAGCCACAACCGCTGAAGCGCAAGCTGCGCTCGAGCGCCACGTCTCGAAGCTGGTCACGAACGCAAAGGAAGCGCTCGACAAATCGCTGCGCCACGAAGCCCAAGAGGCCATCAACGACGAGATGACCGTGGTCCGCCAGCAGCTCGACGTGCAGCTGCACGACGCCGTCGAAAAGGCCATCCGCGTTTCGATGGAGCGGGTTTCCGATTCCACCGTCAAGAAAGTGGTGCAGGATGCGGCGGATCGCACGAACGCGATCGTCCAGGAAGCGCGCAAGGCCAGCGACGCAAGCGTCGCGCAACTTGATTCGAAGGTTCGCCAGGCTGTAGAACAAGCCGTCAGCGGCGCCGCGGGACAGGCAGCGCAGGAAGCCGCCAGCCGGGCGGCGGCGCTGAATCTCAAACAGGCCGTCGAATCGGCCGTCGGAAAAGCGCTAGCCGAGCGCGAAGCATCCAGTCCTTCGCTCCAGATCCTGTCTTCGCCCGATGCCGCGCAGAAGCAGATCGACGAATGGAAGAAAAATCTCGAACAGACGGCGCAGACCGTCCGGCAACAATCCCTGGAAAAATCGGAGCAGGAAGCTGCCGTCACCGCGCAGCGTTGGCAGGAAGAGTTCGAAAAGGCGGCTAAGACCAGTTCGCAGAAAATGCAGGAACAGCTCGCCGACGTTTCGCGCGCAGCCATCGAACGAGCCGAGCAGGACACCGCCGCACGCAGTTCCGCCCTTCACGAGGAAATCGAGAAGACTCTCTCGCAGGCTCGCTCGAACGTCAGCTCGATGGCCGGCGAACTCGCCGCCGAACGCGCGCGCGCTGAAAATGCCGCAACACAACTCCAGAGCGCGGCGCACTCAACGCTCGATCAAACACGCCGCGAGCTCGACGAGCTTCTCGTCGCCCGCGTTGCCGAGATCAACCGCAAGGCCGAGCAGATCGTTGAAGAACGCACCCGGCAGATCGATCCTCTGATCGAAAGCGCCGCGCACAAGGCAGTCGAACGCGTCTCGAGCGAACTCGATCGGAAAGTCGCGGCGAAACTCGATCAAACGCAACGCGCCATTGCGCAACTCGCCGAAGCCGAGCAGCAAGCCGCGCAATCCCGCGAATCCATCCGCGTCGAAACGCAACTTGCGACCGATCAGGTCGCACGCCTGCACGAGAGCGTCCGCCAGGAGCTTCTCAGCGCTTCCGATCAGGCGCTGAAGATTCAGCAGTCCGTCCGCGAACAGGCCGGACAAGCGTCCGAGCAGGTCATTCAGGACGCGTTGACGCGTCTGAAGCAGGAAACCGGCCGCTATCCTGCCGAAGTCGAAAAATCCGTCCGCGAAGTTCTCTCGCAGGTCGAATCCGAATTTCAGCAGAAGGCAGCCGATACGGAGCACGCCACCTACGAAGCGCTGCTCAAGGCGTCTGAGTGGTACCAGAAAAAAGCGCACACGACGATGCAGTCGTCGCTCGAAAAGGCCGTCGAGCAATCGACCACGCAGTTGCGCGACCGCGCCGCCGAAGTTTCCAGCATGGTCGCATCGGAATTGGATCATTTCCGCCGTACTTATCTCGAGCACAGTCAGGCTGAAATCGAAGAAGCCGCCAGGGATCTCGTCGAGCGCGAGCGAGACAAGCTGAACGAAACCGCGGAAATCGCGCAGGCGACGTTCTCCGATCGCGTTTCTCGCGCCACCGAGGAGTCTCTCGCACGCCTGAAAGATGCGTCGCGCCAGACCGCCGAGAAAACGCGCTCGGACATGGAGTTCAGCCGCGAAGGCGCCCTCGCCGATTTTCAGAAAAGTATTGACGACAGGTTGCAGCGCGGCATCGACCAGGCCAAGGACAAACTGCATTCTGAATTACAGCCGCTGATGCGCGCCGTCGACGCGACCTGGCAATCCAAACAGCGCGACTGGATCGAACAGCTCAACAAGACCACCGACGAGTCGATCGAGCAATACAAGTCGCGTCTCGAGAACGCTTCGAATTCCTGGCTGCTCGCTTCCGCTACGACGCTCGGCCAACATTCCCAGGCTGTCCTCGATACGATCGCCAAAGCCGCCGAAAAGCGCCTGCGCGACACCTGCCGCGACGTCCTCGCCAACATGGGCGACACGCTGAAGGAGCGCATGATGGGGCTCTCCTCGGGCTTTGCCGAAGAAGATGACGACATTCCCAGCACCGCGCCTACAAAGTCAAAAGACAACCCTCCCGCAAAGAAGTAGCGATTCGTCGTGACGTTTGGGCGCCATCGGCACGCCACCCTCACATCCACGAATACCTCGATTGGCGTATCCACTAAATGCAAAAAAAAAGACCCGGAAGCTGCCGATGTGCGAGCCTCCGGGCCGAACTTTGCTCCGCTGCGGAACCTAGGCGGGAGCTATTTCACCTTGAGGAACAATACCGCGAACATGTACAGCGAGAGGGACTCGATGAAGACGAGACCCAAAATCAGTGCGAAGCGGATCGACGCCGTCGCTCCCGGATTGCGCGCCAAACCTTCGCAGGCGCCCTGCGTGGCTCGGCCCTGTCCTAACGCGCATCCCGCAACGGCGATGGCGAAGCCGAATCCAGACGCCAGCGCGACCCAATTCGGACCTGCGGCTGCCGCAGCAGGCGCCTGAGCCGCAAAAGCCGCCGGCGCAAACACGATCGCAGCTAGCGCGGCGAGCAACAACCAGGCATATTTTGTCATTCTCTTTCTCCTCGCTTATGAATTTGCCGCCAGGTGGTGGTTCCCGATCGTCCTGGGGGGCAACCGGTCTCACACTGCAGCGGCGATAATGCCAGAGGCCGAATTAGTGCTGCTCCGCGACCACTGCCGCCACGTACACCACCGGCAGGATCACAAACACAAACGCTTGAAGTATGGCTTCGAAAATATGAAGGGCGATGAGGCACAGCGGCGCGATGATGGGGAGAAAGCCAGTGACGTAACCCGTTACATTGAGCTTCCCGGCGAAAAACATCAAAGCCAGGGTCAATCCAAGAAAGATTCCGTAAAGAAGTTCGCTGGCCAGCATGTTGGCCCACAACCGAACGGTGAGCGAAAGCAGCCGCGCCAGATTGCTGATCACTTCCACTGGAAACCAGAGAACCGCCATGGCCGGAGTCGGTCCGAAAAAATGCTTCACGTGACCGAACGGCCCGTGCGCGGCGATTCCACAGTAGTTGTAATAAATGAAAACGATAATCGCGCAGCCCAGCGGCACCGTAACTTCAGCCGACGGGCTCGCCAGCGTCGGGATCACTCCGAGAAGGTTGCAGAAAAGAACCCAGATACCCACGGCGCCGATCAGCGGCATGTACTTGTAACCGTCGTGCCCGATGTTGTCTTCGATCAGATCGCGGACGCCCAATCCCATCGAATTGGTCAACAGCATTTCCATAACCTGCTGTGTGCCGCCAGGACGGTCCGCTCGAATGCGTGGTTTCAGCCACAGAAAGAAAACAATCGAAAAAATAAAAACCAGGAACTCCAGACACACAGCCGTTGGGATGGGGTACACGAGGCTGCCCGGTTGAATATGCAGTGCGCGCAGCAGCGCCAGCGCGGCGCCGCCAAAAATCTTGTTCAGCACTACCGTAATCCAGAGCGGATGCTCCATCTATCTCCCTCGCGAAGCAGGCGCGAATGTGGACGCGGTACGAAACAACTGGCCCAGAACCTCGGCAAGAACGGCAGCAATAACCGCGAACAGCCCGAATAGAAGCCCTTCGGCCATCGAACCAAAGCCACGCAGGATAACATACGCGATCGCGATCATCAACGCGTAGCGGCCGATCAGCTTTACATATGTCATCTTCGCCACGCGCGGCTTCACCGCGTTTTCCTGCGCCACCGAAAGACGCGTCAGCACGTCGATGCCGTGTCGCATCCACCGGAAATTCACCCACGAAAGGAACGCGCCGATGGCAACTCCGGATGCAGCCGACGCCCTCCAGAAAATCGCCGCGCAGATCGCACCCGCCGCGCCAAACGCAAGCGTCAGATATTCGATTCGGCGCTCGGCAGCCGCATAAAATGCTTCTTCATCCGCCATTCTTGCGATCCCTTTTCACCTGACGTCTCTCGTCCAGTGTGAGACGCCGAATGATGTCCCACGTGCCCGCAACGAATCCCAGGATGCCTCCAATTACCGTCAGCATCGGTACCGTGCCCACATAGCGATCGAGCAAGTACCCGAATCCGCCGCCGATCACCACGCTGCCCGCCATGATGAGCGGCATTTCCAGCGCTACCACAACTTGACCGAAAACATTGCCCGGCTTCTTGCGAGGCCTATAGTTTTCCTCTGCCATCAGTTCGCGCGCTCACTGGCGGCACGGCGCGAGGCTCGCGCACTCCGCCATTCGCATGGAATAGTCAGGGAACGATTTTCACCGTCACAATGACAGCCGCTGTCGATTCCAGCTCGAACTTGCACTTCATCATGATCGGACGCACGACCCCGCATCGCACGACCCCACATCGCACTGACAACCGGAAGCAATAGTATACGGTAATTGTTAACGGAGTGTCGGATGCTCAGGTCAGCCATGCTTCGCGCCGTGAACAACCCTGATCGCGTGCGGAAGTAGATCAGCAATCGCGTCGAGAGATTCGACTGCGCCCTTCGGGCTTCCCGGCAAGTTGATGATGATCGAGTTTTTGCGGATGGCCACGACTGCGCGCGAAAGTACAGCCATCTTGGTCTTTTTCAAACCTTCGGCGCGCATGAGATCCGCCAGACCCGGCGCAAGCTTTTCTGCAACCTCGATCGTAGCTTCAGGTGTCACGTCGCGCGGTCCAAAGCCGGTGCCGCCTGTGGTGAGGATCACGTCTGCCGTGTCCGCGTCCGCGGTTCGCCGGAGGAGAGATTCAATCGCATTAAAATCATCGGCCAGTAGCTCGCTCGACACGACTTCCCATCCGAGTTCGCGGCATCGCGCAGCAACAGCCGGCCCCGAGCGGTCTTCCGCTTTGCCGCTCGAAACGGAATCACTCACAGTGAGAACAAAAACTCGCATTTCAGTAATGAGCCGTTTGTGCGGGCTTGCAGTTGCAGGGGACTGGCTTTCGCGCGGCGAATCATCCCCGCCGCGATCTTCAGGTCCGACTACGTACGCCCGCCCCTGAATGGGTTTTTTGGCCCCTGAGATCCTACCCCTCCGTCACCGCGGCGCTTTCATCGGTGGCATCCCGCTGATCTTCATCCACCAGCCGCAGCGCTTCCATCAGCAAACCCGTCGTCGTGCGTGAGATCGTCTCGCGCGAAGGCTGCACGTTGAAATTAATTTCGAAATCGCCGTCAGACCACCTCACCGCCTGATATACGGCTTGCTCGCCTTCCACCTTCCCAAGTTTAGCGTCCTTGCACTGCCCCGTACCGAAATCCATCACGCACGTATCGCCGTTGTGACGCACCGTAAGCTGGCAGGACTTCTGTCCCATTTCGAGCGACTGCATCAGATCGAGCATGCTCATTTCTTCCAGGCGCCCCTGAATCACACCTGGGCGAACGGCGCGGTTCTGCATCTTTTCCAGGCGCAGGCGATCAATCACTTTTTTCGTCCGGCGG
>DASUJR010000429.1:0-3274 GCA_036279175.1 Candidatus Acidiferrales bacterium
TCAGGCCGGATTCAGGACTGAGTTGGATCTGATGGTGATGAACCGATGGGCAAACGGCTGCTGATATTGGCGAGCAAGCTGGGATACCAGACGCGCGGATTTGCGGACGCGGCGGAGAAGCTCGGCGTCGAAGTGGTCTTCGCCACGGATCGATGTCACCAGCTCGACGATCCGTGGGGCGATCACGCGCTGGCGCTGCATTTCGAGAAGCCGCGCGAAGCAGCAGAGGAAATTGTTCGCAAGCTGAGGACGAATCCTCCGCATGCCGTTCTTGCTCTGGGCGACCGGCCAACTCCGACCGCTGCGTACGCGGCGCACGCGTTCGGGCTTCGCGGCAATGCTCCGGAGAACGTCGAACTTTCACGGAACAAATTGCGGCAGCGCGAGGCGCTGGCGAAGGCAGGCGTGCGCGTTCCACAGTTTTTCGCGTTCAAGACGACTGACGATGCGGGGCAGGTTGCAGCGCGCGTGCAATTTCCCTGCGTGGTGAAACCGACCGTGCTGGCGGCGAGCCAGGGCGTGATCCGCGCGAATAATGCGGCAGAATTCGAATGGGCCGTGCTGCGGGTGCGCGCGGTGCTCGAATCGCCGGACATACAGGCGCAACGGGAAACGGGACTCGATGAGTTGCTGGTCGAGAGCTACATTCCCGGAACGGAAGTCGCTCTGGAGGGCCTGCTGAACGAGGGTTCGCTGCGCACGCTCGCGATCTTTGACAAACCCGATCCGCTGGAAGGACCTTTTTTCGAGGAGACGATTTACGTTACGCCGTCGCGATTGCCTCATGAAATGCAGCGTGCGATTGAGGAATGCGCCGCGCGAAGCGCTTCCGCGCTTGGACTGGTGACCGGGCCGGTTCACGCTGAGTTTCGCGTGAATGATGAAGGCCCGTGGGCGCTGGAGATTGCGCCGCGTCCGATCGGAGGGCTGTGTTCGCGCGCACTGCGATTCGGAACGGATAGAATTTCGCTCGAAGAATTGCTGATCCGCCACGCGCTCGGACTGGAGGGGAGCGAGCTTGGCCGCGAGGAAGATGCGTCGGCCGTGATGATGATTCCCGTTCCGCGCAGCGGGATTTTCGAAGGCGTGGACGGAATCGAAGAGGCGGAGAAAGTTTCCGGCGTGACGGAAATCAGAATTACCGCGCGATTGCACGATTACGTCGCGGCGTGGCCGGACGGCTCAAGCTATCTGGGATTTATTTTCGCGCGCGCCAAGGAGCCGGCGCAGGCGGAATCAGCATTGCGAGCGGCGCATGCGAAGTTGCAGTTCCGGTTTTCGCCGCGGCTGGCCGTGGAGCATCCCGCCACACGTAAAATCCGGGCGTAAGCGAATACCAGGTGTAACGGTAAGCGCGAGCAGGATGCGGGGCATGCTGCGCCCGCGCCGGACCTTGTTTCAACAGGGATGAAAGAGGGCGGGTCTCGCAACGGCGAGCAGGCTGGTCCCCTCCCCTAAAAATGGAAAACGGTGAAGTGGAGGGTGTGGAAAACGTCGGAAGCGGAGGAACGCCCGCGGCCGCGTCCACTACAGGATTATCTGGCTCGTTGCAATCTTCGAAGCGCACGTTCGTGTTACGCTGGCGTCAAGATGCGCCCACAACCGCTCATCGCCGTTGCCGACGTGGAAGCAAGCAGCCGGTGGTACCAGCGTCTGCTCGGCTGCCAGAGCAATCATGGCGGACGCGAGTATGAGCAACTGGTTTTCAACGGACAGATCGTCCTTCAATTGCACAGTTTCGACGTCGAGCATCATCATGGCCCGATCGCCAACCGAAATGACAAACCGTATGGAAATGGAGTGCTGCTGTGGTTTGAGGTTGAGGATTTCGATCTGATCATGCAACGCGCAGGGGAAATGGGCGTGGAAATCGTCATGCCACGACACCGAAACCCGCCGGACGGCGAAGGTGGTCCGAACCATTGGGAGTGCTGGATGCGCGACCCGGATGGATACGTGCTCGTGGTTGCCAGCCCATACGGGACAGCCGGAGGAAGCTGGCATCCAGAGAAGCAAACATAAGCGCCCGGCGTCGAACGATGCTCTATTCACGTGAGCACTGCCGCAGGAACATTTTGGGCCGGAACCGCGCGAAACGAAGTCCGCCGGGTCAATTTGAATTTTGACGGCTTTTTTATGTCAGGGTTTGAATCATCAAATCCTGAAACCCGGTGTCACGATCAAGTGTTACCATCAAGAAAATTCAAACTGACCTATTACGTGAATTCCTGATTTCTTGACTCTGTGCGGTTGCCGTTATAGGGTCCGCGGCACAGGAGTCGATCCATGACGCGCCCCAAAAGCTCTCGCATGCAGGTGGTCGTCTACCTGCTTCTCGTTTTCGCGTTCAGTTCGTTCTTCTATTTCCTTGTTCTGCGTTCCGGCAGCCTGGGCAATGGAAGAGGGCTGTACGTTGTCGGGTTGATGTGGTGTCCGGCGCTGGCGGGGATGCTGACTCTGCGACTGAATGGTAGGAGCATTTCCGAGCTTGGCTGGAAATGGGGCAAGACGAAATATCAGCTCTGGAGTTGGTTCGTTCCGCTGCTCTACGCGTCGATTGCGTACGCCATCGTGTGGATCGCCGGGTCCGGCGGTTTCGGCAATCGGGGATTCCTGGATGCACTCGTCAAACAGATGCACCTCGGTGGACCGCGATGGGTCTCTGTCGCGCTGGGAATTGCGCTGACTGGCACTTTCGGACTTGTTGGCAGCATATCCCACGCGCTGGGCGAAGAGATCGGGTGGCGCGGCTTCCTGGTGCCGGAACTGTTTCGCACGACGTCGTTCACGACAACGGCATTGATCAGCGGCATCGTGTGGTCGCTGTGGCACTATCCGATTCTGATTTGGGGCGACTACAACGCCGGCACGCCGACGTGGTATGGGCTGACGTGCTTTACGGTGATGGTCGTGTCGATGAGTTTTGTGTTCGCGTGGATGCGGCTCAAGTCGGGCAGCCTGTGGACAGCGGCGATCCTGCACGCGAGCCACAATCTGTACATTCAAGCGATCTTCACGCCGCTGACGCGGAACACGGGAAAGACGGCGTGGTTCATCGATGAATTCGGCTGCGTGCTGCCGATCGTCGCAATCGTTTTTGCGGTGTATTTCTGGCGCAGGCGGAAGGAACTGCCAGCGCCGGGGCGCGAGACTGCGCTGGAACCTGTCACCGTCGCGACGAGATGAACGGCGCGCATGTCCTATCCGAAACTTTCCACGATTCACGAAGCAAAATCACTGATCGCTTCTTATTTGCCGGCTACGTCTTTGATTC
>DASUJR010000430.1:0-4212 GCA_036279175.1 Candidatus Acidiferrales bacterium
ACGATGGCAGTCTCACGTCTTTGGGTGCGGTTGGCGGACTTCCCGCAACTACCCAAGGCATCGCTGCCCGCTGACTGCAATGCAGGGCGGACCGCCCAGTCCGCCCTGGTCCACCGCCTCGGAGGCCGGTTGCCTCCGAGGTGTTTTCGTGGGTACGCCGAACATAGGTCACTCGATGGAGGAGCTGTGTCGTTCCGTCGTGAAAATGCCGGGAACGTCCATCGTCCTCCCGGCAGATGGCCCCAAAAGAAACCGCTTGGTGAGTGGATGACTTATCACTCCGCGACAGCGGAGATCCGGGGACGCCAGTAGTCCCTCCGGAGGCGGTTATTTGGAGTTTTGCGACTGACCGCGCCGCTTGCGGATCGCCGGACGGTGACGTCTAATTTCGCGCGTGGCGGTGAATACGGAAATTAATCGATGACCTTCGATAATGCGAGCTATGACCCTTACCCGCGCGCAATGATTAGGGCCGTCCGCGACTGGCGGGCAAAGCAGACCCCACAGGAGCGGATTCGGTGGGATCAGATCTGGGATTATTTTCGGGCAGAGCGCCGGTTAGCGCCTGGGACGGTACTCCCGAACGGTAAGATCATCGTTGATTCGCAGGTTGTGTACCGGGAGCGGCAGCGCAAAAGCGAACGCTCTACACCGCCGGTCGCGCAGGGCCACGACCCTGACGTGCAATAACGCTCACCGAAAGATCACACTTCGCCCGATCTCCGTGCCGGACTTCAAACCATTTCGCGACGGCCCAATAGCCGGGTTCCTGCATACGGTTGAGGGCGACGCCGCGGGGAGCTTGGTGCTCACGCATGGAGCTGGCTCGAACTGTGAGGCACCTTTGCTAGTATTTGTGGCCCAAGCGTTCCAGCTCGCCGGATATCGGGTGCTCCGCTGCGATCTCCCTTTCAGGCAAGCGAGGAGATTCGGGCCTCCGCATCCTTCGCAAGCTGCTGCGGATCGCGATGGCCTCCGTGCTGCGGTCCGGGCGCTGCAACGCCTCACGAATGGACCTGTTTGCCTGGGCGGTCACTCGTATGGTGGTCGCCAGGCAAGCATTCTTGCTGCGGAAGACTCTGAATCCGTACACTGCTTACTTCTGTTGTCGTACCCCTTGCATCCGCCAAGGAAACCAGAACAACTTCGCACCGCGCATTTCCCAAACCTCCGAACACCCACGCTTTTCGTCCACGGCGACGCCGACCAGTTCGGAACCGTTGCTGAAATGGAATTGGCGCTAACGCAGCTTCGTGCACCGCATCGCCTGAGCATTATTAGAGGGGCAGGCCACGACCTGAAACGCGGCAACTTTGATCTCTCGGAGGTGGGTATCTCGCCTTTCACCGAATTGTGTTCAAACGGTTGCGAGCGGCACGCAGAGCCGACTACACCGAAATCGACCTAACCCGCTTCCACCAGAGAGTGAGCCGGCAAAGCATTGGCGAGGCGTGTATTCGACACGCCCGGTTTTTTCCGGCAGATCCCGGCCATATCGCACGAGACGCAGATCTCGCACCAAGCTGGGCGTTTGGGCAGGTCCATATCGCGTATCTTCTTTCCAGCGCTGACGATCCGGGCAATCGTGGTTCCAATCGTCGATTCCTCCACCTCCTCGCGATGAATGTGACCCTGTTCGAGATTGTGGATCTCGAGCAAGTCGGCGTCCTTGCCCGTCGCCTTCTGGTATCCGGCCGCATAGACGTGTAGTTGCAACCGCGTCATTTCCTTCGGCTGGGTGTTGTCGTCGGATTTGAAATCGACGATGGCAACCTCATTGGTATCAGTGCGCCGAATGAGGTCGATTCGGCCGCTCACAACAATTCCATCGGACAGCTTTAATTCGATGATCTTTTCGGCGTGCTCCAAACTCTTCAGTTGATTCCCATGTTCTTTCAGGTAGCGCCGTATTGCTTGCTCACCTTGTTTCATCAGGTTTGCGCGGACTTCGTCGTTTGCGAAAGGCAGATGCATATGATCCTGCACCAGCTTGGGCGCATCGTGCTGCGTTGGCACGCGGCCCTGGATGGATTCGCCGTGGATTTGACAGAGCGCATTGTGCAACGATTTGCCATATCCCAGCGCTCGGTTGATCGGTGCGTCGAATCCATACAAAAATCGCAGTTTGAATTGGTAGGGACACGCAAAGAAATAACGCAAGTCGCTGAACGTCAGGGGCAACGGGGTTTCCGCCATGCGCGGGACTTGCGGCAAACGAACGGGCTCCCGCCGCGGATCTCTGCCCAGAACATATTCGCTCTGGCTAAAGTCGGTAAAGAATTCCGAAACCCTCTTTTGCTGCTGATTGCCGGGCACCGGCGCCCACGAACAATATAGATATTTTTCGGCTCTGGTGAGCGCTACATAAAACAGGCGCCGCTCGTCTTCCACCGTTCCTTTGTACCGGTCGGCATTCGGAACAACGCGATCGCTGATCACATGCCAGATGCTCCGCCCGCCTTGACGCCGCGAAGGAAAGCGGTTCGCGCGCAGGCACGGCACAAACACGGCGGGCCACTGCATGCCTTTGGCCTGATGCACCGTCATTACCCGAACCGCTTCGGGGCGTGCATGAGCCGTTTCTTCTGTTTCTTCCGGGTAATAGTCTGCGGCCTGATACTGCAGAAAGCCCGCAAAATCCATATAAAGGCGCGCGGGCGGGCTGTGAAAGTGAATGCGTTCAAAATCGGAGATGAGCTGGCTGAACTTACCTAGGTTGAAAAAAATCACTTCGCCGCTTCGCGTTTTATCGCCGATGCGCTCCTCTCGGATCGACATGGCTTCGAGCAGATCGAGAAAAACGCGCTGCAGGAAGAGCTGATTATTCTTGCCGTTCGGTATTTCTGACCGACGGCGCCGCAGGAATTCAAGACCGCTGTCGAGGTCTTCTTTCGTGATTCCGGGAAATCCATCTCGGAGCGCGGCGCGAACAGCGGCTTCAGAAACCGGTGGCCCACCTCGCGGAGCGTTCCCATCTAGGAAGTAAAATATTTCGCGAATAGTGGACGCCTCAGGTGTGTCGAACAGGGAGTTCATGCCGCCGCCCAAATACAGAATTTCAGCATTGCGCAGAGCCTCCACAATGGGTCCGGCGTCCTTCCACGCTCGAACAAGAATTGCGATATCCGAATACGTTAGGCCGCGAGCCGGCTTGCCCACGCCATCGCAGTAAGTACTGCCCAACAGGCACTGTATTTTCTTCGCGATCCAGTTGGCTTCCGCATCCACATCCTTGAACTGCATGGCTAAAATGTCGCCGCGTTCAAACGGCTGCGCATCCGTGCTTTGCATTTCCTTCTCGAGGCGGTCGGGATTTTGTTCCACGATCCGCCTCGCCGTGTTCACAATCCCTTTGCTGCTCCGAAAATTTTCATTGAGCCGGACCGCCGCTACGTTTGGATACCGTTTTTGAAACTGGACAATGTTGTGAATGTCGCTACCGCGCCATTGATAGATGGTCTGGTCATCGTCACCTACGACGCAGAGATTCGCCCCAAGCGCGGCGATTTCTCGGATCAATTGCTCCTGCAGCGGGTTTACGTCCTGATATTCGTCCACGACCAAATAACGCACCGTCGCTTGCACGTGCTTTCGAAGCGCCGGATTGGATTTGATCTGCTCTACCGCTTGCAGAACCATTCCCGAATAGTCCAGAAACTTTTTGTCTTCGAGCAGTGCCCGATACCGCTCCTCTGATTCCCGGACTCCGGCGGGGATGCTTGCCGGCGCGACGTCTCCCTCTTGCAAGACGCTGAGTAGCGTCTGATAAAGCCGCGAATCCCTCCAGCGCCTGAGGGTTCCGCTGCCATTCAACAGCGGCACGTGCGTCAAGCCGCTCTTGCTGCTGTTCCGGTCGATGAGCAGCCGCTGTTGCACCTCAGTTAGTACCGAGTACTTGAGGTATTGATAGGCAGGTGGCTGTTGCAGCAGGTTCAAGCAGTACCCGTGAATGGTACCTACATACATCTCCGCGAGCCCGTCGTTCGTGCCCAGCCCTTCGAGACAGAGCCGCTGAATGCGGTCCTTCAGCTCGGCCGCAGCTTTCTCGGTGAAAGTGAAAGCGACGCTATTCCGCGGCCCGATTGCGGCGTCCTTCTTGTGCTTCAGAATTTCGACAATCCGCCGGGAAATGACCTGTGTTTTCCCGGACCCGGCGCAAGCGATAATTTGCAGGTTCCGGTCAATTGTCTGAATGGCGCACTGCTGCGACTG
>DASUJR010000431.1:0-12477 GCA_036279175.1 Candidatus Acidiferrales bacterium
CACGTGCGCTGCTGCGCCGAATCCGTAGAGCGCAAGCCTGCTGCCCGCTTTCACTCCCGACAATCGCAGGCAACGGAAACCGATGATTCCCGCGCACAACAGCGGCGCAGCTTGTTCATCCGACAATTTTTCCGTAAGCGAATAGACGAAATCTTCGGGCGCAATCGCATACTGGGCATAACCGCCGTCATCTGTGTAGCCCGTGAAGCGAGGATTGTCGCAAATATTTTCGCGGCCCGAGCGGCAGTACTCGCACGTTCCGTCAGTGTGATGCAGCCACGCAATCCCGACGCGCTCGCCGATTTTTCGCCGCGTAACGCGCTCGCCTGATTTCTCCACGATGCCGACCACCTGATGCCCCGGGATGATCGGCGATTTGCGCGGAGGAAGCTCGCCTTCGGTGACATGCAGATCCGTCCGGCAAACTCCGCAAGCGCTGACGCGAACCCGTATTTCCGTCGGCCCAGGCTCGGGAATCGGCATGTCCGCAAACTGCAACGGATTTGTCGTCACGGGAGCGGGCGCGCGCAAAACGCAGGCTTTCATCGTTTTACTCCGGAACCTATGCGGCCGGGGCGGCTTTGGTCTTGATTCCAGCCTCTTCAGCCACGTCCAGAATGATCGCGGACCAGTCGAGGTTCTCGCGTCCCTTCGCTATGCTGGCCAGCCAGCGATCGTGCAGAACGCTGCCGAGAGGAAGCGGCGTAACACTGGCTTCAGCGGTATCTAAAATCAGGTTGACGTCCTTCAGTCCAAGCGCCAGCCGGAAGCCGGGCGGATCAAAGCGCTCCTCCGCCATGATGTTCGCATACCCATAGTGAAGCGGAGAAAATTTCCCAATCATCTCCGCCATCGCCTTCCTGCTGACTCCGTTCTTCTCTGCTAGAACGAGCATTTCCGCCAAAGTCGCCACTGTGGACGCCACCATGAAATTCCCGCATAGCTTAAACACATTGGCTGTTCCAGGATCCTCGCCAAAATCGAAGATGCCCTGGCCGATCGCCTTGAGCATAGGTTCCACAGTCTTCTTCGCCAGCGCGGGCCCCGCGACGCAGACCCAGAGCTTTGCAGCAGCCGCCGCTTCTGGCCGGCCAAACACGGGTGACGCGACATAGCTAACGCCGTATTTTTGGTGATGCTCAGCAAGCCGCCGCGCCGTCGCGGGGGAGATCGTACTCAGCGAAACGTGAATGCCTCCATTACCCAACACTTCTACGAACGACTGTTCCGCCAAACACACTTCTTCAAGCGCGCGGTCGTCTGCAAGGATCGTGAACACGATCCCGCCCTTCTGCGCCACATCCGCGGGCTTTGTCGCTGGAATCGCTCCCCGCTCCACCAACTTCGCAGCCTTGGACCGAGTGCGGTTATACACGCGCAAACCGTATCCGGCGCGCCGCAGATTCTCCGCAATCGGCTCGCCCATGTTGCCAAGGCCTATGAATCCGATCGTCTCTGCCATGTGAACGCCCTCCAACTTGAACGTGATTTCGCCACCGTCTCTCAGCGCCTACCGCGATGGATGCTGTGTGCGGACGTCACGACTCGCCCGGGCGCCGAACTTCCGCGCCACTCAAGTATAATTCCTGCATCGATCACTGGATGTGGGAGAAATATTGATGCCCAAGAAACGTTTCAAGGATCTCAGTGAGCGCGAAATTCTGGCCCTTGCGATTCAGCTGGAAGAAGAGGACAGCCGCGTTTACGCAGATTTCGCCGACGGCCTGAAAGAGAACTACCCCGCCAGCGCCAAAGTTTTCAAGGAGATGCAGGTTGAAGAGTCGCGCCACAGGCAGCGCCTGATCGACATGTTCGAGCAGCGTTTCGGCGACCACATTCCGTTGATCCGGCCGCAAGACGTGAAAGGGTTCGTCGAGCGCAAGCCAGTATGGCTGGTGCGACCGCTCGGGCTGGCTACCGTGCGCAAGCAGGTGGAAGTGATGGAGGGAGAAACGCTGCGCTTTTACGAACAAGCTATGACGCGCATTTCCGATCCTTCAACTCGCAAGCTGCTCGGCGATCTGGCGGAAATCGAGCGCCAGCACGAAGATTTCGCCGAGAGTCTCGAGGAGCAGCACCTTACTCCGGAGAATGTCCGCTCCGAAGAGAAATCCCGCCGCCAGCTTTTCATGCTGCAAGTCATTCAGCCGGGGCTAGCGGGGCTGATGGATGGCTCCG
This sequence comes from Candidatus Acidiferrales bacterium, assembly GCA_036279175.1. Taxonomy (GTDB): domain Bacteria; phylum Acidobacteriota; class Terriglobia; order Acidiferrales; family UBA7541; genus Palsa-295. The sequence goes on from DASUJR010000431.1 coordinate 2,179, forward strand.
TCTCGACACTCGCGCCGATTTTTGCCGCTGCGTTTGCCACGCACAACACGAAAGACGCGTTCCTCGTTGGACTCGCGGCCTCGCTTGGCGCCGGTATCTCTATGGCATTCGCTGAGGCACTCTCGGACGACGGTTCGCTCACCGGGCGCGGCAAGCCGCTGATTCGTGGGACGATCACGGGCCTCATGACCGCGGCCGGCGGCCTGGGCCACACGCTGCCATTCTTGATTTCGAATTTCCAATTGGCATTCACGGTAGCGGTGATAGTGGTCGCGATCGAACTCGCCATCATCAGCTACGTTCGGCACCGATACATGGACACGCCGCTGCTCTCGTCGACTATGCAGGTGATCGTTGGCGGAGTCGCAGTATTTATCGTCGGGATTTTGATCGGCAGTTCGTAGAGAAGAATTGGCCGTGCGGGAAGTTGGGCGTCCGGAGGCTTACAGGTCCATCGTCTTCAGCCAAGGCGCGCGTTTCAGCGTCGGTTCGGTCGCTTTCTGTACTTCTTCAGGCGTAACTCGAGGCGCAACTTCCTTTAGAACGAGTCCCTCCGGCGTTACTTCGATCACTGCGAGTTCGGTGACAATTAGGTCGACCACGCCGACACCAGTAAGCGGCAGATTGCACTGCTTCAGTATTTTCTTGCTGCCATCTTTCGCGGTGTGCTCCATCGCGATGATCACGCGCTTCGCGCCCGCCACCAGGTCCATCGCGCCTCCCATGCCTTTCAGCATCTTGCCCGGGATCGCCCAGTTGGCTAGATTGCCCTTTTCGTCGACTTGCAATGCGCCGAGCACGGTCACGTCAATCCGCCCGCCGCGAATCATCGCGAATGAGTCGGCGCTCGAAAAATAAACCGTGCCTGGAATCTCCGTCACTGTTTCTTTGCCCGCATTGATCAAATCCGGATCTTCGTCACCCTCGAACGGGTACGCGCCCACACCAAGCATTCCGTTCTCCGATTGCAGAACAACTTCGATCCCCGGCGGAAGATAATTCGGGATCCGCGTGGGCAGGCCAATCCCCAGGTTAACGTAATCGCCGTCGCGCAGCTCCCGTGCAACCCGCCGCGCGATCAGCTCCCGTTTATCCATTTGTTCTGCCATTTGTCATCTCGAACCCAGCCCCGACGCCTTCGGTCGGAAATGATGGTGAGGGATCTGCTTTTAGATTTTGTTAGTTCTGGTCGAGCGTTCCCTCAACGGCCACGCACCGTGCGGTGCTCGATGCGCTTCTCGTAATTCGTGCCCTGAAAAATCGCGTCGACATAAACGCCGGGCGTGTGAATGCAGTCGGGATTCAGCTGGCCCAGCTCGACAATTTCTTCCACTTCCGCGATGGTGTAATCGGCGGCAGTTGCCATCACAGCATTGTAGTTGCGCGCCGCCTTGCGATAAATCAGGTTGCCCCAACGGTCGCCCTTCCACGCTTTGATAAATGCGAAATCACCGCGCAGCCCCGTTACCATCACGTAGGGACGCCCATTGAATTCCCGGGTCTCTTTCCCTTCTGCCGCCATCGTGCCGTAACCCGTGGGAGTGAAGAAAGCGGCAATGCCCGCGCCGCCCGCGCGAATACGCTCAGCCAAAGTGCCTTGGGGATTGAGTTCCACTTCGAGTTGCTTCGTCAGCGCGAGTTGCTCGAACGTTTTGTTCTCGCCCACATAGCTGGCGATCATTTTTTTCACTTGCTTGCCGTGGAACAGGATCCCAATGCCGAAGTCGTCAATCCCGGCATTGTTCGAGACCAGTGTAAGGTTTTTTGAGCCTTTTCGTTTCAGCGCCGCGATCAGGTTCTCCGGAATACCGCACAGGCCGAATCCGCCAAGCAGAATCGTCGCGCCATCCTGAATGCGCGCAACAGCCGCGTCCGCGTCAGCAACCCGCTTGTCCATCGTCCCTCGTGCCTCGCTTCGAGCGGGCAGGTTAAAGTCGCTTCGAGCGCATGGCTAAACGTCGCTCGCTGCCCTGACGGCAGCAGTGTACTTCAACCAGCAGATCGATTTGTAGAGAACACGCCACGCCCGCTACCGCAGATCGGGGCTGCGCCTACTGACTCCGGAACGTGCGGCATTTTTCAGGCTCGCGACGAGATCGCCCACAGCCTTGGCGGCAGCGTCCGGCGAGCCGGCTTTTTCGATTTCGGCAACGATCGCGGAGCCGACCACAGCTGCATCGGCAATTCCGCCCAGGACGGTGACGTGCGTGGGGAGCGAAATACCGAACCCGACTGCAACCGGCAGTGATGTGAATTTGCGAATGCGCCGCACCAGACCGGGCAATTCTTCGGGCAGCGATTCGCGAGCGCCGGTAACGCCAGTGCGCGAGATCAGATAAAGAAATCCGCTCGAAACACTGGCGATCAGTTTAAGGCGAGCGTCTGTCGACGTCGGTGCGGCGAGAAAAATTGTGTCGAGTCCGCGCGAACGGAGCACAGTGCGATATTCTTCCGATTCCTCCGGAGTCAAGTCCGTGGCGAGCACACCATCCGCACCGGCAGACGCAGCGGCATCCGCAAAGTTCTGAATACCCATTTGAAGCATGGGATTGAAATAGCTGAACAGAACGAGCGGAACTTGAGTGCCCGAGCGCAGCCGTCGCACGAGATCGAGCACCCCCGCCAGAGTGGTTCCACCGCGTAGAGCGCGTTCGCTGGCACGCTGAATGGTAGGGCCATCGGCGACCGGATCGCTGAAGGGAACTCCGAGCTCGATCACATCAGCGCCGGCTTCGGCAGCAGCAAGGACGATTTTTTCACTTGCGTCGAGTGATGGGTCGCCGGCAGTAACGTAGGCGACGAGGCCGAGCTCGCCGCTGCGCGACAGCGACTCGAAGCGCTGCGCGATGCGACTGGAAGAATGAGCCGCTGCAGGCACGGCGTGCGGGACGGCGTCAGACATAGCGCGAGAGCATTTCCATATCTTTATCACCGCGGCCGGAGAGATTCAGAATCACCAGTTCATCCTTCTTCATTTTCGGCCCTCGACGAATCAGTTCCGCCAGCGCGTGCGAGGATTCGAGTGCCGGAATGATGCCCTCGATGCGCGAAAGTGTGCGCGCAGCGTCAATCGCCTCCTCGTCTGTCGCAGCCGTATATTCCGCGCGGCCCTGATCGGCCAGCCACGCGTGCTCCGGGCCGATTGCAGGGTAATCGAGGCCGGCCGAAACGGAGTGCGTCGTAGAAATTTGCCCGTCGGGCGTTTGCAGCACGTACGTGTATGTTCCTTGCAGAACTCCAGGACGCGCGCCGGCGAATCCTCGCGCGGCAGCGAGTCGCGCCGCGTGTTCACCCAACGATTTGCCGCGTCCACCCGCTTCCACGCCGACCATTTTTACGTTCGCGTCGCCGATGAACGCGTGGAACAAACCGATGGAATTCGACCCGCCGCCGACGCAAGCGAACAGATAATCCGGCAGGCGTTTTTCGGCGCCGAGGATCTGTTCGCGCGCCTCTTCTCCGATCACCTTATGAAAATCGCGAACCATCGCGGGATAGGGATGTGCGCCAAGAACCGATCCGAGCAGATAATGCGACGTGCGCACATTCGTCACCCAGTCGCGCATCGCTTCATTGATGGCGTCCTTCAGTGTACGGCTGCCGGAATCAACCCCGATCACTTCCGCGCCAAGCAATTTCATGCGGAAAACGTTCAGCCGCTGCCGCTCCATATCTTCCGTGCCCATGTAAACCGTACATGTGAGGCCGAGCCGAGCAGCAACGGTCGCGGTCGCGACTCCATGCTGGCCCGCGCCGGTTTCGGCGATCACGCGCTTCTTGCCCATACGCTTCGCCAGCAAGCCCTGTCCGATGCAGTTGTTGATCTTGTGGGCTCCGGTGTGGAGCAGATCTTCGCGCTTGATGTAGATTCGCGGTCCCTCCAGATGTGCAGTCAAGCGCTGCGCGAATTGCAACGGCGTGGGTCGCCCCGCAAAATTCTTCAGCAGGTCATCGAGTTCGCTCTGAAAGGTGGGATCCTTGCGCGCTGCGGCGTACGCGGCTTCAAGCTCCTCGAGCGGCGCCATCAACGTTTCGGGAACGTACCGCCCGCCGTATGGACCAAAGCGCCCGCGCGCGTCCGGCATGGCTTGCGTAGCTGAACTCATTTTCGTGAACTCGCTTTTCGTCGGGAGCGCTTTGTGCCGTTCACATTGCTCATAAGAACTCTGATCTCTCCGTGATTTTTCTTCCCGGGTGACGATTCGACCCCGCTGCAAACATCGATCGCGTACGGTCGCGCGATGCGAATCGCTTCGGCCGCGTTTTCTGGCGTCAGGCCGCCGGCCACAAAGATATGCTGCTTCACACTCGCGCGCGCCGCCAGCGACCAGTCGAACGATTTGCCGGTGCCCCCGCGTTGCCGCGCATCGAATCCATCCAGCAGGATCGCCGCGGCATTCTTGAACCGCCTGGCCACTCTCACACTCGCCGCTCGTTCCACGCCAATGGCCTTGATGATTTTCACCGCACCAAGTTCACGGCGCAAGCGCGAAACTAACTCGGGCGTTTCGTCGCCGTGGAGCTGGACGTATTTCAGTCCGACGAGCTGCGCTATGCGGACGATGTCCCGCTCAGATTCGTTCACAAAAATTCCGACGCTCGCGACATTTTTGGGCAGCCGTCGCACGATCGACCGCGCGCGTTTCGGATCGACGTAGCGCGGGCTGCGCGGATAAAAATTGAAGCCGAGAAAGTGAGCGCCGGCCTCGCAGGCGCAGCGAGCGTCCGCCAAATTCGTAATCCCGCAAATTTTCACCCTAACCTTGGCTTTGGGCATAACGAGACCGTCGCGTTTCAGCTTCCAAGAAACTCCCGCAGCGAGGCGCCGGGATCCGCGCTCTTCATCAGATGCTCGCCGATCAGAAAGGCATCGAAACCGGCGGCGCGCAGGCGCACCAGATCATCATGTACCCGCAAGCCCGACTCGCTGACCGCAATGCAATCTTCCGGGATAGCCTCGACCAGTTCGAGCGAAGTTTCGAGATGCACCTGAAAATCACGCAGGTCGCGATTGTTCACGCCGATGATGCGCGCACCTACCTGAAGCACTCGATCCAGCTCCGCCCGCGAGTGCACCTCCACCAGCGGTTCCATCTTCAGCGAGCGCCCAAGCTCGAGTAGCTCGGATAAAAGCTCGTCGCGCAACACGGCCGCGATCAGCAGGAACGAGTCGGCGCCGGCGGCCCGCGCTTCCCACACCTGCCACGGATCGATAACGAAGTCCTTGCGCAGGATTGGGATCTGCACAACCTTTCGCGCATCCTTCATATCCCCAAGCGACCCGGAAAAAAAATCCTCTTCGGTCAGAACCGACAGCGCCGCGGCTCCGGCCTGCTCCAACTGGGCGGCCAGTGTGGATGGCGTGTACTCATTGCGAATCACGCCGAGCGATGGCGATGCTTTCTTCAATTCGGCGATCACGTTCAGTCCAACCCGGCTTAGTGCGGCGGCGAAGTCGCGGGCGGGCGGAGCTTTCTTTTCCACGGCGATCTTCAGCGCAACGTCGGGCAGCACACGCTTGCGGTGTGCGACCGACGCGCGGCGCGCATCGACGATGCGGTCGAGTATCGTTTCCTGGCGCGAAGTCATATGCATAGTTCGGCGCTGCGGGACGCGAAAAAATGCTAGCTGCGCCCGCCGGGGTTGTCAATTGAGTGGAGGCCGAAACGGGCGCTATCTCAAACTCTTGTGATGCTTGTGCGGTGACGAGCGGGCGAGGGAAAGATCGAGCGGCTAATGCGTCGCGGGCTCGGCGGCCGGGTGCATACCGTGTTGCGGTACTTCGTGGACGCCGCGCGCGGGAGGCTCCTGATGGAAGCGGAACAGCTGATTGACCGGCCCGGCGCCTTTGCCGATCGAGTACGACTTGTCGATTGCGCGCGTCACGTACGCTTTCGCCAGGATCACCGCTTCGCGGAGTTGCTGACCCGAAGCCAATTGCGCCGCGATAGCCGAAGAGAAAGTGCAGCCCGAACCGTGCGTATTGGAGCTTTTCACATGGTCGCCGCCGAAAACGTCAACGGCCGTGCCTTCGCACAGAACGTCGGTCGGCTTTTCAAGATGTCCGCCCGTGACAACGACGGCGTGCGCGCCCATTTCGAGCAGCTTCTGGCCCGCAGCCTTCATTCCATTCACGTCTTTCACTTCCATGCCGGTGAGAAATTCGGTCTCTGGAATGTTCGGCGTGATCACGCTGACGCGCTTCAGCAGTTCGTCGCGGACGAACTTCAGGCCGGTCGCGTCGAGCAGTTCGCCCACTCCCGCCGTCGGCCGGAATACCGGATCAAGCACCACGTGCGCGAACTTGTATTTGTCCAGGAACTCGGCAACGGCCGTCGCGTTCGCGCGATTCGCCAGCATTCCAATCTTTACCGCGGCGATCGACACATCCTCCATCAGCGCTTCGAGCTGCGCTCGCAGATTGACGCAAGGAGTCGCGTGAACGCTCACCAACCCCTGCGTTGATTGCACGGTGAGTGCGGTCACAGCGGCAACTCCATAGCAGTTGTGCGCAGCAAACGTTTTCAGGTCGGCTGCAACACCGGCGCCGCATGAAGGGTCAAATCCCGCAATGCTAAGGAGGATCGGTGGCGTGTGGTTTGCGTGGTTGTTCAACTCGTCGTGCCCTCCGCGCGAGGCACAAATGCCGGCGGCTCGTAAGTCGCTGGGCACGCCGGCAAATTGAAATTTACGCGCGTTGTCGCCCGCGATGCAAGGCTATTTTTGCCCCGGCTCGCTCTTCTCTCGTTCGAGCTTCGCGTCGAATCAGTGCTACCCCGCACGATTACAACGCAGAGCGCGATCGCACCGTCGCTTCTTTCACTCCCGGCAGGTGGTAGTCGACATACGGGCGCGGTTCCATACGATCGAGTAGAGCTTCCCACACCTTGTCGGGATCGCTCGCAAAAATCGGGTCGGCGCCGTCGTGAGTGCTGTACCAGGCTCCTATGCGCATCTCGTGCCGAAGCTGCGGCTGGGTCCACTGCGAACGGCCCAGGAAGATGCGGAGCTCCGACGGCTGTTTTGATTTCTTCACGAGCTCCTCGGCCGACTTCGGGTCGAACGTGACGTAGATGTCGGCAAACACGTGTATTGCGTGCACGGACTCTCTGGGTGCAACCGACGCACGGAAGACGGCACTCACGGCGTGAATATCGACGGGCCCGCCAAAGTAAGCGGTTACATCCTGTTTTTTCACAGAACGCGCGTGAGGGAAAAGCTCTGCCAATTTCATCTTCGTGCGCTTGTTGACGATCAATCCAACAACGCCCGGATCAGGTTTGCCCGCCACCGTCATGACAATCAGAACCGTGGATTTCGCGAAAAACGGGTCGGACAGCCCGCGGTGTGCGATCAGAAACCATCCTTGATTCTGACCTTTCGGTGTTTCCGGCGAATTCTGCTGTGCGCCCAAGCCGAAGAAAACCGGAGCGAACGCGAAGAGGGCAAGTACCAGCAGTAGTAAGCCGCGGCGAAAAGCGATCCGGTCTTTACGTTGGGAAGCGGCGATAACGAAAATTGCGACACGCACGACTGCGCGGCTCCGTCGGGACCTAGGTGAATCATATACCCGATGAAGATTCGAAGTGAAAGAGCAGTTTGCGCTCTCTGTTTCTATGGGAAGAGACCGCGAACGAGAGTAGCTTCGGCGACTCGGCCCACCGCGAGCGCGTACGCGCCCGTGCGCATGTGCGTGCGATGCTTGCGCATCGATTCGAACACCTCGTTGAACGCCCGCCGCATCACGGTCTCGAGCTTCGCCTTCACTTCTTCTTCCGACCAGAAGAAGCCCTGCAGATCCTGCACCCACTCGAAATAACTCACTGTGACGCCGCCCGCGTTCGCCAGAATGTCGGGCAGCACCATGATGCCCCTTCGTGCGAGCACTTCGTCCGCATGAGGCGTAGTCGGGCCGTTTGCCGCTTCGACGATAATTTTCGCCTTGATCTGGTCCGCGTTGTTCAAGGTGATCGCATTTTCCAGCGCCGCCGGAATTAAAATGTCGCACTTCATGGTCAGCAGATCGTCGTTCGAAATCCGCGAAGTGCCCGGCATGCCGACCACAGTGCCTGAGCGGTCTTTGTAGCGCATCGCCTTCAGCGGATCGATGCCGCGCGAATTGAAAACGCCCCCGCGCGAATCGCTGATCGCAATCACCCGCACTTTTCTCTCGGTGAAAAGGCGTGCCGCGATCGAACCCGCGTTGCCGAAGCCTTGAATCGCGACCGTCGCGCCGCGAAGATTCATTTTCTTGATCTTGCACGCTTCTTCGCACGCGACCAGACAACCGCGCGCCGTCGCTTCGTTGCGGCCTTCCGACCCACCCAGCGAAACGGGCTTGCCCGTCACCACGCCGAGCGTCGAATAGCCCTTCGTCATGGAATACGTGTCCATGATCCAGGCCATCGTTTGCGAATCGGTGTAAACGTCCGGCGCCGGAATATCCTGCTCCGGTCCGATAATGGGGGAGATCTCGGACGCGAAACGCCGCGTCATGCGCTCCAGCTCGCTCTTGCTCATTCGCTTCGGATCGCAGATGACGCCGCCCTTGGCGCCGCCGTATGGAATATTCACTGTGGCCGTCTTCCACGTCATCCACGCGGCCAGCGCTTTCACTTCATCCAGCGTGACGTTCGGATGGTAGCGGATGCCGCCTTTCGCTGGCCCGCGTGCGACGTTGTGCTGCACGCGAAAACCGGTAAAGACCTTCACCTGCCCGTTGTCCATTTTTGTCGGCACGGACACTTCCAGAACGCGCTTCGGCGAACGCAACACCTGGCGCAGGCTGGGATCAAGTTTCAGATACTCGGCAGCAATATCGAATTGAATTTGCGCGATGCGATACGGATTTAAATCCTCGCGCGGCGCGATCCGAGGGATCGGCTGTGGGGCCGGCTTGGCTACGGTGGCCATGGCGCTCCTTTTTTGACTTGGGCTGGTCACGACGGGCAGTTCGTCCGCTGGCGCGCCAAGTTGCAATCAGCAGAATTGGCAGGCGCAGGCCGCGCATCCTAAGTCACGGACGTATCGAAGTTTAGTCAAACTGTGCGGCATGTCAATGGAAACACCCCGCAAAAGCGAAGTGCCGTGTCGCAGGGGTTTACAGCCAGCACGGATCAACAGCCTGCGCAACTGCAACTAATTGAAAATGAGCTATTTATACTGCCCCGGCGGGCTCGGGGGTGCGCCATCAAGACCTGCCTTGCGATTGACGAGCAGGTTTTGAATGAATGGCACAAACAAGTCAAACTTGCGCAGCGATCGCAGCTGTGCCTGCCAACGATGTCGACCAGATTCGCACCTCAATATTGATGGCCCAAAATTGATAGAATGGATCGACGCTTCGCCGCAATCCTGCCGATTGCGGTTGTCGAATCGCGCCAGTAGAAGTCAGAGGTGCTGCCGGCACGCCGGCCACGAGTCACGGAATGTTTGAAACCTTAACTGAAAAACTGCAACGCACTTTTAAGAACCTGCGCGGCCAGGGGAAGCTCAGCGAAGAGCACCTGAATCTCGCCTTGACGGAAATTCGCGAGTCGCTGCTCGACGCCGACGTCAATCTCGGCGTGGTAGACGAATTCGTCGGTCATGTCCGTGAGAAGGCGCTCGGCCAGGAAGTCCTGCTGCAACTTTCGCCCGATCAGCAAGTGGTGAAAATCGTTCGCGACGAACTCGGCGATCTGCTGGGTCGCGAAGCGAAACCTCAATTCGGCTCGAAGCCGCCAACGGTATGGTTGATCGTCGGCCTGCAAGGCTCCGGCAAAACAACTTCCACCGGCAAGCTCGGCAAATGGCTCGCGGAACATGGTCACCGGCCGATCGTCGTCTCCACCGACGTGTATCGTCCCGCAGCACGCGAGCAGCTCGCGCAAGTCGCCAAAGCAACGAAGACGCCCCTATGGCCCGGAACGGGCACCGACAAACCTCTCGAAATCGTTCGCGGCGCTACGCGCGAAGCGAAGCTCTCCGCCTGCGACGTGATCCTTGTCGACACCGCTGGCCGACTGCATATCGACGACGAATTGATGAACGAACTCTCGATGCTCAAACGTGAGCTGAACCCCTCCGAGATTCTTTTCGTTGCCGACGCGATGATCGGACAGGACGCTGTGAACTCCGCGGGTGAGTTCCACAAGCGCCTCGGCGTTACTGGCGTGATCCTGACGAAAATGGACGGCGACGCGCGCGGCGGCGCTGCGCTCTCGATCCGCAAAGTCACTGGCGCGCCCGTAAAATTCGTTGGCGTCGGCGAAAAATACGACGCCCTCGAACCCTTCTATCCCGACCGCATCGTCGGCC
>DASUJR010000432.1:0-3526 GCA_036279175.1 Candidatus Acidiferrales bacterium
CCCTTGTAAGCCTGGCCCGTCGAGTGGAGGAAACGCGGACCGAATCCGAGGCAAGTGGCGACACGTTTCTTATCGCGAATCAAAAGACGGATCGACTGGAGATGCTCATCGTGCTCCTGATTCATTTGAACGTATCCGAGCACAGCGAAGTAATCGCCCGCGCGCAGCCGGGCGAAATGGGCGCGCAGATAAGCCACTAGCGTGCCGTCCTTCTGCGCCGCTTGTTTCAGCTCGGACGCGTTCCGTTCGTCGGCAAACAACTTTATGTCGCGATCCGTGAAAAAGGGCTCTTCGTGCGGAAGCGATCCGGCTTTTTCGTATTCGTCCGTGAGCTTGCGTGTTTCAACCTTGCTGGCCTCAACGTCAGGCTGATTGAACGCGTCGATGCCGATAATCGAGCCGGCAACGGCCGTGGCGATTTCCCACCGGAAAAACTCCTGGCCCAGGCTGTAGATGTCGGGCACGGAAATTCGAACGACGGGCTGGCCGGCCTTTTCCAGGCGCTCGACAGCCGCGTCCTGGCTCGGATCAGGGGCTGTTTCAAGTCGCAGATAAGCAAAAACGCGATCGGCTCCGTAAACTGCCGGCTCGCCGATCTTCTCGCGGTCAACGGGAATCAGGCCTTTGCCCTGCTTGCCGGTTGACTCGGCGAGGAGCTGTTCGAGCCATGCGCCGAGATCAGAAATTCCGGGCGAAGCAAAGATCGTAACCTTATCACGTCCTTTGCGTTGAAGCGTTCCCAGGATTGCGCCGAGGATGGCGCCTGGATTCTGATCGGCGGGCACGACGGAAGCGCAGGCGTGCACCATCTCTTCGGCGCGGTCGAGGAATCTGGAAATATCTACGCCCTGAATCGCGCCGGGGATCATGCCGAAATCCGAGAGCGCAGAGTAGCGTCCGCCAATGCTTGGCAAGCCGAAGAAAACATGCCGAAAGCCATCGCCCTCGGCAACCTTCTGCATGTGAGAACCCGGATCGGTAATGGCGATAAAGCGCTTGCCCGCTTCAGCAGCGCCGGCTGCGTTCTTCACGCGATCGAAGAAATATTGCTTGAAGATGTTGGGCTCGAGGGTGCTGCCGGACTTGCTCGACACGATGAAGACCGTTTTGCCGATATCAATCTGACTTTCGATGGCCCGAATCTGTGCGGGATCAGTGGAATCGAGAACGTGCATTTGAGGATGGCCTTCGGCCTCACCAAACGTTTTCTCCAAAACTTCAACGCATAGACTCGACCCGCCCATTCCGAGCAGTAAAGCGTGCGTGAAGCCGGCCTTACGAATGTCTTCCGCGATTTTCTGGAACTGTTCGCGGCAAGCAAGCTGTTCTTCCGTGATACCGAGCCAGCCCAGCCATTTGCTTTCGTCCGTATTCGTCCAGAGCGATGCATCGCGCGCCCATAGACGCTTTACTTTGTCGTTTGTCTTCCAATCGTCAAGGGTGGCCTTTACTGCCGGCATCAACTCGTCAGGCAGCTTATATGTGAGATTCTCCACTGGCGCGGGCACATTTTTCGCCGTGCGTTTTCCGACGGCATTGAGCAGCTTGTCGAAAGCCTCAGCGAAAAGATCCACCCCGTCCTTCGTGAGCTGGTCTGTAGCGGCTTTCAGAGAAACCCCTGCTTTTGCCAGGTTGTCGAGCACCGCGCGAGCTTCCTCCACTCCTTGATCGAGAGTGGCGGCCGGATGGCCATGTTCGCGGAAAGCGTCGAACGTTGCCGGCGGAATCGTATTGACTGTGTCTGGTCCGATCAGATCGTCCACGTAGAGAACGTCGCTGTACGCCGGATTTTTCGTGCTGGTGCTTGCCCAGAGCACCCGCTGGGTCTGCGCGCCCCGATCGGCAAGAGCCTTCCAGCGCGACCCGCTGAAGATTCGCTTGTAGAACTGATAGGCCATTTTGGCGTTCGCAATGGCGATCTTGCCTTGCAGGTTGCGCAGCGCCGAAGCTTCAGCCGGCGTCTTCGCGCTCTTGATGCGTGCGCCGAGCTCATTGTCGATCAGTGTGTCGATGCGGCTGACGAAGAAGCTCGCAACGCTCGCAATCCTTCTCGCGTCGCCGCCATGCTTCACGAATTCCTCGAGCCCGGCAATGTAAGCTTCCGCCACCTGTTCGTAAACTTCCTGCGCGAAAAGCAGCGTCACGTTGACGTTGATTCCTTCGCTGATCAACTGCCGGAAGGCCGGAATCCCTTGCGGCGTCCCGGGAACCTTGATCATCACGTTCTCGCGGCCAACTTCTTTCCACAGGCGACGCGCTTCGGCGATGGTTTCCTCCGTCTTGTAAGCGAGGCGCGGCGACACTTCCAGACTGACGTAGCCGTCTCGGCGATTGGTCTGATCGTAGACCGTACGCAACACGTCGGCAGCATCCTGAATGTCTTTCACCGCGAGCCGTTCGTAAATCGTCCCGGCGTCCAATTTCTGCCGGCTCAATTGATCGAGCACCTGGGTGTAATCCGTGCTGCCGGAGATCGCCTTTTCGAAAATGGAGGGATTCGACGTCATTCCCCGAAGGCCGTCTTCGCGGATCAAGCGCGCAAGCTCGCCAGTCGTGATCAAGCTGCGGCGAATATAGTCGAGCCAGACGGACTGCCCGAACCGGGCGAGCTCCTTCAGCGGGTTTTCGACTGTGCTGGCACGAGATGCGGAATCGGGCTTTGCAGAGGAACTCATTACTACCTTCCTTTCGTGGTCCAGAAACTGCGGTGCGATGGCTCGGAAACTGCAATTACGCCGTTTGGATGCTGCGTCTCTCGCCACGGACGCAAGCTCCGTTGGCCCCGCTTGCCGGTAAAGGTCGTGCTGTGCGCTAAACAGCACAGCCACTCTGCGTTCCTGTTGGCTATACGATTCTACCGCAGCACGTTCGCGCGTATGCTGATTTTCCACTGAAAGAAAAGCAATCCCGAAGCGAATTGCGCAAGAAGCTTCGACAGGCAACCATCTCGCTCTTTTTCATCCAGCTTCTGGCTTCCTGTCGAATGCGTTGGCGCGGTCCGAGGCCGGTTGCTACACTCCACGACGCAGATGGAAACTTACAATACAATTTTCGACGCTGCGAAAGGCTATGGGGCGATCACCAGCCTTCGAACGATGGTGGATTGTACGGTGGTGAAGCGCGAGAACCGCTGGTGGATGTTCACCTGTGGCGTTGAACACGGATCGGCGGAAATCAACATGTTCAGCGCCAGCCTGCCGGAAGGTGCGACTCTTTCCACGAGAGGCTGGCAGCTGACGCCGGATCCGCGAGCCCCCAGCAGGCCGGCATTGCTGGCAACAAAGGCGCATAGCTTTTGGTGGGACGGCAAAGGAGGGCGCCATTGCCCGTCTTACGCCAAGGGATGGGATCCAGCAAGAAAAGAATGGGTCGAGCGCATTTATTACGCGGGAGCCTCGCAGAATTTCATGGGTCCTTACGCGATTGGTTACCTGGAATGGGATGGCGCGCAATGGATCGACCAGGACGCACCCGCATTCACCGCGAACGAGCACTGGGAGCGCGGCAGCGTCTACGAGCCGAACCT
>DASUJR010000433.1:0-3835 GCA_036279175.1 Candidatus Acidiferrales bacterium
CGTTTCCTGAATTGCGGGAGTTTTTCCAGGTCCTCGGGCTCGAACGTTTCAACGGCAAACAACGGAATCAGGCCGACCATCGAGCGCACTTTGATCGGGATGTGGCGTGAATCGTTCAGGTGCAGCACGTCGTAATAGAAACCGTCCTCTTCGTTCCACAAGCCGATGCCCTGGCCACCGAGATTGTTCATCGCTTCGGAAATGTGCACGAAGTGCTCAAAGAACTTGCTCGCGACGTCCTCGTAGGCGGCATCTTCTCGCGCAAGCTCGATGGCGATCGCCAGCATATCGAGACAGTACATTGCCATCCAGCTCGTGCCATCGGATTGCTCCATGAATTCACCGGGGCCGAGCGGACGCGAGCGGTCGAACACTCCGATGTTGTCGAGTCCGAGAAAACCTCCTTGAAAGACGTTCATACCTTGCGGGTCCTTGCGATTCACCCACCAGGTGAAGTTCAGCAGCAGCTTGTGAAAAACCCTCACGAGAAATTTGCGATCGGGTTGGCCTGTGATCCGAGCGGCGATGCGATACACGCGCCACGCAGCCCATGCGTGCACAGGCGGGTTTACATCGGAAAAATTCCATTCATAGGCAGGAAGCTGGCCGTTCGGTTGCATGTACGATTCACGCAAAAACAGCACGAGTTGCTGCTTGGCAAACTCCGGATCGATCAGCGCCATGGCGACACAGTGGAATCCGAGGTCCCACGCGGCATACCAGGGATACTCCCATTTATCGGGCATGGAAATTACGTCGGAGTTGTAGAGATAGACCCAGTCGTGGTTGCGACCGGAGAGGCGCGCCGGATCGGGTTTGGGCTGAGTTGGATCACCGTCGAGCCAACGGCGAACGTCGTAGTGGTAGCTCTGCTTGTTCCAAATGAGTCCCGCGAAGGCCTGCCGATGAACAAGCTTTTCATCATCGCTCGCATCGGGCATTCGTGTCGCGTAAAACTCGTCCGCTTCCCTCCGACGGTCGGAGAAAATCTGATCGAACGGGGCCTCGAAAAGCTTTCCGGCATCTTCGGCGGACTTACGGGGATCGTGGTCAATGAACCGCAGGCGAATCGTCCAAGCTCTTCCCGGCGCGATTTCGGAGGAAAAGTGGGCCGCCGCCTTGGTCCCGGTCGAGGCGGGATTGATCGCGGAACGCTCCTTTTCGACGAGGTAGCGATGAAAGGCATCTTTGACGTACGAAGTTTTCCCTGGTTCCCCATAAAGGCGCTGGGAATTCGTTTCATTTTCGGTGAACAGCAATTCCGGGGCGCCTTCGATCGCCAGAAATCGCCGCCCATAGTGGTAATCGCACAGCTCGAAGAGCGCCATGCCTGTTGTCGAGTTCACGCGGCGGACGTAAGGCATGTCATAGAGGTCGCCCCAATCCCACCGATTACGGAACCAGATCGTGGGAAGCAAATGGAGGCGGGCGGGCTCAGGGCCGCGATTCCAAGACGTGATGCTGATCAGAATATCCTCGCACGATGCCTTTGCGTATTCGACGAAGACATCGAAATACCGATTCTCGGCGAAAATTCCCGTATCGATCAGTTCGTATTCGGGATCCTGTCGCGTGCGCTTCGCATTTTCAGCTCGGAGTTGATCGTAGGGATAAGCAGCATGCGGATACTTGTACAGGTATTTGAGGTACGAACTGGTTGGAGTCGCGTCGAGATAGTAGTAACACTCCTTCACATCTTCCCCGTGATTGCCCTCGCGATTTGTTAGCCCGAAGAGGCGTTCCTTAAGGATTGCGTCGTTCTCATTCCAGAGAGCAAGCGCGAAACAGATGTGCTGGTGCCGGTCGCAGATACCTGCAATACCGTCTTCGCCCCAGCGGTAGGCACGCGAACGCGCATGATCGTGAGGGAAGTAATCCCAGGCATCGCCATTGGGACTGTAGTCTTCGCGGACGGTCCCCCACTGCCGTTCAGACAGATATGGACCCCAGCGCTCCCAATAGACCTGGCGGCTGGCGTTTTCCTGAAGCCGTTTCTCTTCAGCATTCATTGCGTGTCATGGTGATGCCAAGCAGCAAGAACCTGCTACAAACCGAATGTCCATCGGGGCACGATGCGCTTGTGCGTGCAGCGCTCCACTTTATCCGCGAGGTTGCGCGATTCGCAAGCTAGATGCGCCGACTATCTCGCTGGCTGTGGCGTATCTCGAAACCGGCAATCAGGATTTCGGTGGCAAAGCCGAAGATGAGAAGTAGTGGGCGAGAGGGATTGCGACGGAGCCGATTCTCCCAGTTGGCGTGTCGCGGACAACCACGCGCAATTGCGAGGCTTGAGGGCTAAGGCTCACAGTCTCGGTATACGAACCCCCGTGCTGCGTTGCTTGCCGATATTGATCGGCCGAGAGGAGAAAGCGAATCGGATCGTCCGTAGCGTTCAGGACGGCGCTTTTGCTGTCGAGCTGCACAAAGACCGTATCAAAGCCGCCCGTCCAGCCATGTGCTGCCTGCCGGAGCGTCAACGCGCCAGGATCGAGGCGCACTGAAACTTCGATACTGCGACCAGTGCGGGGCGACTCGTTCGTGGACCGAACTCTGACAGTGACTCCGATGCCATCGGCGTCAAACAGATTGGCCGCGGCTTCACCGAGCAACTTCGCTCTGTTTCCCGGCGTGACTGCAGGGCCTGGATTCGCGAAATAGCCCTCCCGAGCGCGCACGTGCGTTCCATGGCGAAGAACCTTGACGCGAATCCGATGGAAAGTACCATCCCATTTGCCAGTATCGGGGTAATAACCGAGCTCGTATGAAACGCGAGAATCATCCACAGCTCTGCGAATTGAATTGAAAATGTCATTCGTGTTGTAGAAGGCCTCGCCGCCAGTCCGGTGAGCAACTTCGTCCATAATCGCGAAATTGCGCGGGTCGGCGTCTCCGAACGCGCCAAAAAGGCCACCGACGAGGAGGCCTCGCGCGTCCACGGGATAGACGACCAGGCTGGCGTTGTTCAACATGCGGGCGACGCCGGTTAAGTCCGTGGTGAACAAAAGGCTGCCATCCGGAGTGTTCATTTCCACATCTTGCAGGTCTGCGGCTGCAAGAAAACTTCCGGAAACCCACACGAGATTTTTTCTTCCCGGGAGAAGCGCAACGTGATCGGCAATTCGCTCGAGCGCCCAGACAGTCCGCCCGACGCGATCGCTCAATTGAACGTTGCGCTCCGAGGCGTTGAATATTTTCAGCATCGGCGTGAGGAAGTTCTTCGGCGCAGAGATACCGCCCAGTCCTGCGCGGCCGCGACTGGAGCCGCCACGGCGTTGTAGGTCAGGCGGCATTTCAAATTCCGGAGAAATCCGACCCTTGTATGTGTGAAGCGCAGCGACCAAGTCCTTGGCGTCGTTTGTGAAATCATGCACCAACGTCAAGTCCGTCCCGAGGGTGTAGAGAGCGACGCGATCCTGGGGACGGATCTGCCCGAGGAACCGGACGACCTGCTGTAGCGCGTACTGCTGGTCGGTGATTCTCGTGTTCAGCCCGTCGAGCAGAATCACGGTGGCACTCATTGGGATCGTGTGATCGGACAGGCGATTCGAGTAGGTATCCGGGGGAAGCGCGGCAGGATGGCTGCCGGCCGGGTCGCTGTCATGCGTCAAGAACAGTCGGATCGTCTGCCGGCGACCGTTGTCCCAAAGCTCAAAATCGTCTTTGCTCAGACCCGCGATCGGTTTGCCGTGCCGACCATCGACAATCACACTGAGCTGGACCAGTCGCGTAGTGGAGCGCAGAGCGTGCGCCGAACTTTGCGAAGATGACGGCGGCCGCAATTCCGTTGCGGCATTTTGTTGCCCAGCAGCAGGCGAACTGAACACAATTGTCGCGA
>DASUJR010000434.1:0-5703 GCA_036279175.1 Candidatus Acidiferrales bacterium
AAAGGCCTGTCGCGCCCGAGGCGAGCTCAAGCGATGGCGATAAAAACACAACCGCAATCGCTACGGTCGCGGTTGAGCCCAGCGCCACAGACGCCGCGATCGAACGCGAGCGCGCCGAAAAGCCCCCGTTGCGCCCTGGCCCTGATGGCCTGATTCCCGCATCGCAACTTCCTTCCGCGGCGGACATCTTCGCTGACCTGTTCAGCGACGATCGCTCTACAACTCGTCCCCGCGAAGCGTACGCCTTCTACGCGCCCACTTTGCCCACGCCAGCCGCAATCGAACCACCTCGCGCGGCAGTCGCTTCACCGGAATTGGAGCTGAAACCCGAGGTTTTACGCGAGCCGCAGCTTGAGCCTCTTACACAATCGATCTCGTCGCCTGTTGACGTTTCACCCGCTTTGGAAACCGGCGACATCCCGTCGGACCAAGCAGCGGTAGTGGAACCCGAATTACCTGCGGGGCTCGACCACTCGATCGCGTCAGAGGCTCTGCTTTCCGGCCCGGAATCACTTCCCGAGGCTGATCCTCCGCCCGAAATTGCGTTGAGCGTCGAAAGGGCTGAGCGCGACGTCGACGAAGCGGCCACTCAGGAGTTGCCGGTCTCATCTCCGGTGACTTCAGCCCTCAGCCAGACGGCGGTGCCGAGGTCGCAGGCTCCGTCGGTGCCTTCGCTTCCGGCGAGTGATTGGGCATTCGAAGAAAAACTGGCAGCACACAAGGAATGGCTGGACTCGAAAGGGGCCAGCGGCCGGAAGGCCGACTTCGCCGAAGCCCAAATCCCAAGCATCGACCTGATCAACGTCAACCTGCGTCACGCGGACTTGCAGGGTGCAAACCTGAAGGGCGCCGATCTGCTTCTCGCGGACCTCCGCGACTCTTGTTTGGTGCGCACGAACCTTGAGGATGCTTGCCTTGTCGGAGCGAATCTCGAGGGCGCGAATCTGGAGGGCGCGACGCTGGACGGCGCGATGGGACTCCTGCCTCAGCAATTGGCCGGCGCAAACCTGCACGACGCCTCTGTGCCCGATCCGATCGCGCGGTTCGAGGCGCGAACGGCGTTTGCCAAGGCTTCGAAGACAGCCATGCAATTCTTTATCGCCATGATGGCCATAAGCGCCGCTTCGGTCCTGATCGTCTGGCGGACGAAAGACCTCCAACTGCTCACCGACTCGTCGATTTTCCCGTTTCTGCACGCGCGTAGCGCGGCAGCGCTGCCCACGGCGCAGGTGTACTTGATTGCGCCCGTCGCGCTATTCATCGTGTATCTCGTCCTGCAATTTCATCTGCAAACTTTGTGGGACGCTGTTCTGGAATTGCCCGCCGTTTTTCCTGACGGGGCTGAAATCGGGCACAATTCGCCGCGCATCATTCGCGCACTGCTTCGCGCGCATTTCCGCTGGATGAACAAGGACGCGCCATCCACGCGCATCATCGAACGCGCGCTTGGGCTGGTTCTTGCGTACTGGCTCGCGCCGGCGATTCTTCTACTTTTCTGGGCGCGGTTCCTCACGCTGCAAGACCTGCACGGAACGGCGCTGCATGCGATTCTCGTCGCGGTTGCTGTTGGCGTCGCGCTTTATTCCAGTGCGAAAATCGGACGGCCGCAGGAACGCTGGGTCACCGACTCAAAACGGACATGGCACTGGACGTCAAAGCTCCGCAACGTGAATCCGATGAAATCGGGCGTGTGCGTGGGGCTGCTGCTTCTTTTCTTTTCGGCTGGAACAATCAAGGGAGTTCCACACAGCCGGTCGCGCGCGCCTCAATTCTCCGACGCGAACGTTCGCCGCTGGGCGCCTGACGTTTTCTGGTCGTTCGGCTACGATCCTTACGCCAATTTGACCGAAGCCGCCATTTCAATCCCGCCCGCGAACTGGGACGGCGCCGATTCCAGTGTTTCCCGGGTAAAAGGCGCAAATCTGAACGACATGAGCCTGCGTTACGCGCAGGCCTACGGAGTTTTTCTGGCGCACGCGCATCTGTGGCACACAGATTGGGAAGGCGCGTTTCTGTCAGATGCGGACTTTCGCGGCGCCGACCTCGGCCAGGCTGCTATGCGTTACGCCGTGATGGATCGCGCTCGCCTTTACAACGCGAATCTGGACCGCGCCGATTTGAAGGGTGCAAATCTCGACCGTGCCGATTTCCGAAAGGCCAATCTGTCCTATTCCTCGCTGGACAACGCGATCCTGATTGATGCTCAGTTTCAGGATTCGTCGCTCTACGGCGCGCGGCTGACAGGCGCGTCGATGCAGCGCGCGAACTTCGAACGCGCCGACTTGCGTTCGTCCTTTATTGGCGGGGCCAATCTCGAACACGCTGACCTGCGCAATGCTTATCTATGGTCCGCCAAACTTCCAGGGGCAGATCTCGAGAACGCGCAGCTTGGCTCGACGATTCTGATCGACTCGGACTTGCGGAATGTAGATCTACGCGGGGCTCAGTTTGCCGGCACCGTCATGACCGGCGCGAATCTCTCCGGCGCAATTATCGATGGCACCGATCTCCGCGGCGCTCTTCTGCTCACCGCATCGCAAATCTGTTCGACTAAGTCGCGCGCGGGAGCCCTTTTGACCGATTCCCTCGCCTCGGCTGTCCGCGACGCCTGCGGCGGCCCACTCCTCGTCGCCCCCGCTCAAGTCGTAGCGCCTCCGGCGCAGTCGAACGCGACGCAATCGCCCACTCGGGCAGCGCATAAGAACTCGAAGTAGATGTTCGAACTCATCAGCAAGATCCACGCGAAGGGCCCGGCGACGTTCTTCCACGTGAGCGCTGCACCGTTTGTTTAGCTGCTGAGTCCTACTGCTCCGCCGATTTCTGTGCGGGCTTCTCGAATCGGCTGTCCTCAACCGGCACGTTCGCCTGAATGGAATCCCACTTGTAAATCGTGGGCCCCTGCACCTGCGTCACCGTGACCGAGAACGGCAGCTTCACTCCATTCACGTCGCGATAGTCGGAATAATCCGTGTTCTGCGGCAACGCGCCTAGCGGGCTTTCGATGCGCTGGGATACGCGCAGCAGCAATCCCGATTGCGCATCGAAATCGAAGAACACTCGCCCGCCACCTTTGCGAATCGCCATGACGCGATAAGCACTCGCTTCGCCGATTTTGTCTGTGGCGACGACCTGCTCGCGAACGAAATCCTGTTTCATAGTCAGGCCGGGAATGAACGTTGCCCACTGCTTCGCGCGCACCAGATCATCCCACGTGAGCTCTTCCACGCCGCGGCCGGGAAACGCCTGCCAAGCAACTGCGCCGCTGTATCCGCGCTGCACTTCCCTTCCGTTTGGCAGATTCGTCGTCAAGAGAGCCTTGTCCGGCGCTTTTCGAACCTCTTCAGCTTGCATCTGCCTTCCGCCGCGCGCAGGCATCGTGGCCGTACCCTTCTCATCGAGAGACGTGATCTTACCAATCGCCGTCGATCCGCCGATCGCATCCGTGTACTTTGCCAGAATCGCGTCGACGCTGACTGCCGGCGCGGTCTGCGCACCCGGCCGGTTTGCGCTCGATTGAGACGGCTCCCTCATCCCCATGCCGTTTCCCATTGTGCCGTTCATGGCGGACGCGCTCGCCATTTCGCCAAGCACCGGCACTCCCACGGGATGCGAAGCGCCGCGGTGGCATGTGTAGCAGGTCACTTCGCGCCGCCCGTTGAAATTGTCTTTATCGATCGCGAACATCATTGTCATCATCTTGCGGGCCGTCAGCTTGTGAGGTTTATCGTCGCTGTCAAAGTGGTCCGGAACGTGGCAGTAGTTGCACTCCACGCCGAGCGCGGCCGTGATGTAACGCATCGCAGGGATCAACTGATCCGCGGGAATATCCTTCAGCACCTGGACGTTCATGTATTTGTCGCCCGCCGTCTGCTGCGCGCCAGGCTGAGCAGTTTGCGGCGCGGCGGCCTGCGCCACGCGGCCGGATACGCTCGCGTGCGAAGCGCGCGCTACGGGGAGCGGCGTACGAGCTTTAAGCGGCGACGGCCTCGCGGCCAAAATTACCGCTATTACGGCGACTCCCGTCACACCCAGGGAAAATCCCATCAACGACCGGTCATCTCGTTTCATTGCGCTAGTTCTCCCTCATCGAGCGTTGTCCTTTGCGAAGCACGCATCGCCAGCCTGGCTTTCCGCCCTGAGATCATACGCAAATTGCGCCGTTTGTGATGATAAAATTCCACAGAATGCGCGCGGAGCGCCGATCGGCAATTGCGCCTGACCGCGCCGCGGCTGCATGGAGAACCGTTGATCGAAGGCAAGCGAGTCGCGGTCGTGATGCCTGCTTACAATGCGGCGAAGACCCTTCGCGCGACCGTTGCTGAACTTCCTGCGGTCGTCGATGTGAAGATCCTCGTGGACGACCATAGCGCCGATGAAACGGTTGGTATCGGCCGCGAGCTTGGCATCACCGTCATCGTTCACCAGAAAAACTACGGCTACGGCGCCAACCAGAAGACGTGTTATCGCGCCGCTCTCGATACCGGCGCCGACATCATCATCATGGTGCATCCCGATTATCAGTACAAACCGACGCTCGTCGCGGCAATGGCGGGGATGATTTCGTCCGGCGTGTACGACGTGGTGCTGGGCTCCCGCATTCTTGGCGGAGGCGCGTTGCGCGGCGGGATGCCGCGTTATAAGTACTTCTTCAACCGCCTGCTCACCGCGTTTGAGAACCTTCTGCTCAACGCGAAGCTTTCCGAATATCACACCGGCTTCCGCGGATTCAGCCGCGCCGTGCTGGAAAAGCTTCCGCTGGCTGAAAATTCCGACGATTTCGTCTTCGACAACGAAATGATCGTGCAGATGGTCTATTTCGGCTTCCGCATCGGAGAAATTTCCTGTCCCACGCGTTATTTCGACGAAGCGTCGTCGATTCGCTTCCTTCGTAGCGTGCGTTACGGCTTCGGCGTTCTGGGCGCAACGTTCAAATGCGCCCTACAGCGGCTCGGCCTGGCACATTTTCGCATTCTCGATGCCGATGGCCGCAAGCTGACCGATGCCACCGCCGAAATGCCCGCTTCAACGACGCTCGCCGAGCAAAGCACGGGACGCGCATCGTGATAGCGGTGACAGTCCCGCCCTCGGCACGCAAGTGACACGTGAGACGCGCCCAGCGACAATTTTCTGCGTTTTCTCCGGGCGGTTTTCGTCCGTTAGCATTCTTGCGTAATTTTGGCGTTCTCCTTCTGTTGACTTGCGGCGCGATTCTGGTCCACGGCTATCATCCGTTTGCCGAAGACGCCGAAATCTACGTCCCGCAAATCAGAAAGCTGCTGCATCCTGCGCTGTATCCCTTCGGCTCGCAATTCTTCGAATCGCACGCGCACATGACGCTGTTTCCCGACTTTGTAGCCGCGCTCGTGCGCCTCACTCACCTGCGACTTTCCGTCGTGCTGCTGCTCTGCCACTTCATCTCGATTTTTCTGCTGTTGCTCGTCTGCAGGCGAATCGCGGCAAAATGTTTTTCGACGGAAACCGCTCGCTGGGCCGCCGCCGGCCTTGTCGCCGTTCTGCTGACGATTCCCGTTAGCGGGACGGCCCTCTACCTGATGGATCAGTATTTCAATCCGCGCTCCATTTCGACATTCTCAATTCTGTTCGCCGTGGACGCCGCACTCGAACGAAAATTCCGGCGCTGCATCCTGTGGTTGCTCTTTACCGCCTTGATTCATCCGCTGATTATCGTTTTCGGCGCGTTCT
>DASUJR010000435.1:0-3495 GCA_036279175.1 Candidatus Acidiferrales bacterium
TTCGTCGGGCTGGGCGACAAGGTCGAAGGACGCAGCATCAACTCCAATCTCGTGATCGTGCACGATGGCCCCAATCACGAATACATCCGCCAGTACTGGACCCGCGCCGACGGCACCGGCCAGCGCTGGCTTGCGGTGCAATACGAATACACGCGGCGCGATTGAGCGTGCCGCCGCACTTCCAGCAGCCAATCCGCAACGGGATACTTCCATGCGCACGAATCGCATTGCACCTGAAACTGGCTGGCTCGAAGCTCGAGGGCGAGATCGGTGCCGAAGTTCCCATCCCGGATGCGCTGACACCGCAATACCTGCCATTCTGGACAGGGTTTTCACGTAACCGATAAAAATTTGTCCGAAATCCACCGCGCCGACTTGCCGAAGGTCGGAGCCGGTGGGAAGATCGCATCGGGGTAGCACAGGGGAAAACTCTCATGAATCGTCCGATCTCTGTAACGGTAGTGGCGTGGGTCATCATCGCCTTGGGGATCGAAGCGCTGGTTGGATTGTTCTCCAGCTTTGCCAGAGTTGCACTGGCCAGCGTGATTGATTCGCCCATATCAATATCGGTCGCGGCCGAAATCGGGGCGCTGTTCCAGGTAGCGATTATCCTGTTTGCTGCTTTCATGCTGAAAGGCGCAAACTGGGCACGGATTGCTTACGTGGTACTTGCCATCCTGATCGTCCTCGCGGTGATTCCGCAGGTACTGCGACATGCCACGCTGACATTGACATTCATCTGGACGATTGCACGTACCGCCGTGTTCTGCTTTTTCCTGTTCCGCGCGGACGCGAACGCCTACTTCGATGGACGGCGATCCTCTGTCATCGATGACGCAGGTGAAGGGGAGCCTCTGCCCTGATCCATCGCGTGGCACGTTTGAGGAAAAAACGCGAGTTTATTTCCCCTCTCGGAAAATGAACCTGACCCCTCTACCGGTCGCCGGTGCGGTAGCGATTGGGGGATATGCGCCTGCTTGCGGCCAGTCCGCTCGGATGGGAAGATCGCGGCGATTCTGGCCGATCAAACAGGCGATAACGTGGACGAAAACCCAAAAGCAAAGTCATCTGCCCGTTTGCGCGCAGACAGGATCAAGCCTTTCAGGTGCAAGAACCTGATAGCCGTCATTGAGGATCCACACGATATCCGCAACATCGGCACGATAATCAGAAACGTCAACGCGCTCGGCGTTGAAAAAGCGTACATTGTCGATCCTCGGAAAGCTTTACCGGATGATTGGCGGGCGATGCGAGAGAAGCGATCCCTCTCCGGCCCCTCTGTGTCTGCGATCAAGTGGAGTTTTGTCAAACGTTTCGATAGCACAGAACAGTGCATCGAACATCTAGCGAAAAACCGGTTCGCTTCGATCGTGACATCACCACATATGAAAGGCAGGAAGAACGCGTCACTTGACGAAGTCGACTTCACGATCCACTACAAGCTGGCTGTTTGGTTCGGCAACGAGGCGCGCGGAATCAGCGACCTCGTCGTCGAGCACAGCGAAATGTGCGTGAGCATTCCAATGTTCGGAATGATCGAGAGCCTTAATCTTGGAACGACTTCCGGAATCGTCCTTTATGAGGTCACTAAACAGCGCCGCGAATATCAGCGGAAATACCGCAAGAGGAATAAACGAGTAAAGATCGGAGGTGCGTAGCACGCGTAGGTCGGGAAAGCGGGATGAATCCCCGGCGTCACAAAATCCGCGCGGCGGGTAGTCACCCGCCCTATGGGTGCTTGTAGGCGATACCGCCTTTCATCGAGCGTACGGCGACTCCTCTCAAGCCGCGCCGCGCGCGCTCCCGGATACGCTTGCGTACTTCTGCAATTGCCGGATCATCTCGTCGGCCGTGTCCGCGTAATCGGATTTATACTTCTCCAGCAACGTCTTCTTCGACGTTTTCTTGTCCTTGGCCTGCTTGTCCCACAGCACGGAGAGCGTGGCGTACGGTGGGATCAGCAGTCCGATGGCGTTGAAGAAGTTGCTGATGTTGCCGATGACGTGCTCGGCGCCGTCGGAATCGCCGGTGATGACGATGCCACCAGCTTTGCCTTCGAAGGGCGACGGCTTGTCAGTGAGGATGTCATCGTGGATTTCATCGAGCCGCTCGATCACGCGCTGGATTTCCGAAGAGTGACCGCCCCACCAGATCGGGGTCGCGAAGACCACGACGTCGGAGGCGAGCACCTTTTTGAGGATGCCGGGCCAGGCGTCGCCCTTGCCCATGTCGCTGCAGGTTCCGGGCAAGACATCATGATCGACCAGCTTGATGATCTCGCAGCGGATGTCTTCCCGCTTCATCCCGCGGGCCAGGAATTCGCACAACGTCTGCGTGTTGGACAAGCCCGAACGCTTGAGCGTGCCAAGCAGTATGGTTGCTTTCATCGCCATTCTCCTTTTGCGTGGTGTTCCTTGTTGGGCTGTTCTACACAGATGCGCGTGACTGGCGCGTAAAGCGCTTCGCCCGCATTGCTAGCGTCAACGATCAAGCCGATCGCGCTCGAATCCGAACAGCGCCGCCAGCGGATGCGGCTGGCCGCGCACGGCATCGGCGAGGATGTGCGCGCCGATCACGCTGTAGGTGATGCCGTTGCCGCCGTAGGCCATGGCGAACAGCACCCGCGGATCGAGTTTCGGATGCGCGCCGAACCACGGCAGGCCATCCGCCGTTTCGGCGAAGGTTCCCGCCCAGGCAAAGCCGACCTCCGGCTGCACGTCCGGCATGAGCTCCTGCAGGCGGGCGAGCAGCTTTTCCACCTTGCGCGGAATGCGCCAATCGCGACGTGCGGGAATGTCGATGCGGTCGTCCTGTCCACCGACGATCAGCCGACCGTCGTCGGTGCTGCGCCAGTAGAGGTACGGGCGTGCGGTTTCCCAGCCGATGCAGCGCGCGAATTCCGTCGGCAATTGCAACGGCTCGCTGACGAAGGCGTAGCTGCTGCGGTTCTTCGCAACCCGCCGCGGCAGCAGCGACTGGCTTTCGTAACCGGCGGCCACCACCAGCCATCGCGCGCGCACGCAGGCACCGGTCGCCACGCGAATCTTCAGCGCGGCGGCATCCGGTTTCCACTCCAGCATTTCGCAACGGTCGAAGACGCGTAGGCCTTGTACGCACGATTTCTCGAAAAGCCGGTGGGCAAAACGATAGGGGTCAACCTGAGCAGCCGGTCGCGACAGGATCGCCGCGGGTGCGACCAATCCGAAACGTTCGTGCAGCGCGGATTCCTCCAGCCATTCGACGCGGAAGCCGCCATCGCAGCGCGCCTCGAATTCGGGCCGCAGCCGTCGCGCGTCGCGCCGCGAGCTACCCAGATACAGGCTTGGCGCTTCGCACCAACCGACGTCGCCGCCTTCATTCGCAATCGCATGTAGCTGCGAAACGGCGTGCTCGCACGCCTTGTAGGTCGCAAGTGCATTTTCGTGACCGACGAGCTTCACCAGCTGCAGCAGCTCGGTGTCGATTTCGTATTGCAGCAGCGCGGTGCTGGCAGCG
>DASUJR010000436.1:0-21795 GCA_036279175.1 Candidatus Acidiferrales bacterium
ACTTCAGGTCGGACGTCTTCGTGTCCTCCACTGCGGGAATCGATGGCCGAATAGACGCGCTGACGTGCGTCTTCAAGTCCAGGCGCGAGATCGAGCCATCCTGCGAATCGCTGTACACAACGTTCGGATCGCTGGGGGCGGGGACGGAATATTCGCCATCGCCTCCGGTCACCGTGTACCACGCGCTTCCCGGGACTTCACGCGCTCCCAAATCACTCGACGGGCCGCACCAAGCGCTGTTGTCCTGCAAACCGCCGCAAATGTCGTACGGTGTGCGGCTGTTCGCGGCCACCTGATACGTCTGCTCGATCGGCATACCGTCGAGGAAGCGCCACGTCTTCGCCCCATCCATCGAAAGGAAGACGCCGCCGTCGCCACCCTGGAGGATGCGGTCGGGATCCTTCGGATCGATCCAGAGCGCGTGATGGTCGGAGTGAACGTGGCGATCCGCAACGTGCGCCGTCTTGCCGCCGTCGTCGGATTCCATCAGGTTGAACGACATGAAATACACTCTATTTTCATCGTTTGGCGAAACCAGCATCCGCGAGAAATAGAATGCGCGAACATCGAGCGCGTGATCGTCGCTGACGGGCACCCAGTTATCGCCCATGTCATACGACGTCCAGAGCATGCCTTTCTTCGCGCCGATCAGCGCGTAAATGTGATCCGGATTCGTAGGCGCAACCGCGACGGCGATACGGCCGATCGGTGGTTCCGGCAAACCTTTCGTGAGTTTCTGCCACGTTTCGCCGCCGTCCGTCGAGCGATAGAGGCCGCTGTCGGGTCCGCCGTCGGTAAGATTCCACGGGTAGCGCCGGAATTCCCACATGCCCGCGAAAATCACCTTCGAGTTACCCGCATCGAGCGCCAAATCGGATACGCCGGTCGTATCGTTGACGTACAGCACCTTCTTCCAGGTTTTTCCGCCGTCGGTCGTCTTAAAGACGCCGCGATCAGGATTCGGCGCCCAAGCGTGGCCCAACGCTCCCACGTAGACCGTATTCGGATCGTTCGGATCGACCGCGATCGTCGAGATCTGCCGCGTGTTGGCCAGGCCCATGAATTTCCAGGAATGCCCGCCGTCAGGGGAGAAATAGACGCCGCGCCCGTCGAGCAAGTCGTTGCGGACGTTACCTTCGCCCGTGCCGACCCAAATGAAATTCGGGTTCGAGGGCGCGAGCGCGATTGCCCCGATCGACGACGTGGCTTCGTGCTCGAAGATTGGGTTCCACGTAAGGCCGCCATCGACCGTCTTGAAGACGCCCCCGCCTGCAGAGCCAACGTAATATACCTTCGAGTTTCCGGGGATGCCGGCCACCGATGTGACGCGCCCTCCGGCAGACCCAGGGCCTAAATCGCGGAATTTCAGATTCTGCAGGATGTCCGGCGCCTTCTTCTGCGCTGTCTCGTCCTGAGCATGAGCAAGCGCCGGAACGAGCAGTAACAAAGCAAGAGAAATGACTAGGGAGTAAATCGTACGAGACTTCATAATCGTTCGTCTCCTCAAAACGAAATTGTGCGAAACAGGAACTTATAGGTGCCGACCGTGAGAAACAAACCCCACGCAATCCAGATTCCGACCACTCGGATCTGGCTGCCAAATCCCGTGATGCTGTGACTTGCGGCTACGAACCCTCAGGGCAATACGTTTACAACAATCCCGGACTCGTGGCCCTGGCCTCGATAGATTCGTTCCGTTGCAACCTGAAAATCCGCCGGCTTCGCATCCGGAATGTTCTCGAATGTTTGCGGGTTGCGATCCGTGAGCGGAAACCAGGAACTCTGCACCTGGACCATAATCCGGTGCCCGCGCAGAAACGTGTGGTTCACGTCGGGCATGGTGAAATCAATCTCCTCGATCTTTCCGGGGGTGAACGGCCGCGGCTTTTCGAAGCTCTTACGGAACTTGCCGCGAAAAGGCTCTCCCCGAACAAGCTGCTCGTAGCCGGCCATAGTGACGTGCGGCGGGCCTACATCGTTTCGAGAATTTTCCCGTCTCGACCCGGTCTCCGGCTCGCTTTCGGGATACACGTCAATCAGCTTCACGTCAAAGTCTGAGTCTGTACCGGAGGTCGAAACGAACAGACGGGGAGATACGGGTCCGGCGATTGTCACATCATGATCGAGCGGCGGTGTTTCATAGACCAGCACGTCGGACCGAGTTGCGGCGAAGCGCTGATCGGAGTCCATATATTCCTGCGGAACATCCGTCGTGGGATAGCCGACGAACGGAACCGGGCGATTCGGGTCGCTAATATATTGGTCGTAGCTGCGCGCGCTGTCGGATTTGCTTGGGGGCGCGTCAAATGATAGGCCGCCATCTTCGCGGAAATAGAGTGTGCGCAAAACATGATTTGCCGGCGGCCAGCTCGGATATTGCTTCCACACATTCGTGCCCGTCTCGAAAGCATAGACGTTTGGCAGATGCGCGTCGCCGCGGTCTTTCAGATATTGCTCGAAAAAAGGGAAAAGAATGTGGCTCCGGAAGAACTTGCCGGTATCAGAACCGAATGTGACGCGGCCGAGACGCTGGCCGTCGAAGCGTTCCCATCCTCCGTGAACCCACGGACCCTCCACCAGGCCGTTAAAAATTCCCGGGTCGTGCTGCTGGACCGAATGGTAAGTGCGAAAAGGACCTTCGAGGTCTTCCGCATCGAACCAGCCTCCGACCGTCAACACGGCGCAATGGACATTGCGCAGATGCGGTTCCAGGTCACGAATCTGCCAGTAACGATCGTACGTGTCGTGCTTGACCTGATCGTCCCAGAGGTAATTCGGGCCATTCTTGAAATACCGGTCGCCGTTCGAGAGCGGCCCCATGTGCAGATAGAACTGGTACCCGTCCCCGGTGCCGTAATCGAAGCCCCGGAACGACTGTTCTCCCGACGTCGGCTCGAGCTGCGGCTTGAAGTAGACATAAAAGCCAAAATTGGCCGCCAGCATAAAGGCCCCGCCGTGATACGAATCATCGCCTTCGAACAAGTTGATCATCGGCGCTTCGGGCGAAGCTGCCTTGAGCGCGGGATGCGAGTGAATCATTCCGGCAGCCGTATAGAAGCCCGGATACGATATGCCCCAGATTCCCGCCTTTCCGTTGTTGTCGGGGACGTGTTTCAGCAGCCAATCGATCGTGTCATACGTATCAGTGCTTTCGTCGATGTCGTTGTTCGACTTGGGATGGTCGATTTCCGGGCGCATCTCGACGAATTTGCCTTCCGACATGTAGCGGCCGCGCACATCCTGAAACACAAAAATGTACCCGGATTTCTCGAATTCTTCCGAAGGACCGAGCCGCCGCGGGTACGCAGCCTCGCCGTAAGGCGCAACGCTATACGGCGTGCGGGTAATCAGGAACGGATAAGTCTGCGATGTATCTTTTGGCGAATAGACGGCGGTGAAGAGGCGCACGCCGTCGCGCATGGGTATGCGGTACTCGTGCTTCGTGTAATGGTCTTGGGCGCTCCACCCTGCTTCGCCTTCCTGCGAATGGACTCGCAGGCAGGCAGCCAGAGCAGCCGCCGTCACGATCGAGGTCCAGCAAGCAGCGCGAAAGGCTGCGGATTTCATCGCCACGCTATATTTTCCCCGCCGCAAGCTACACTGCCGATCTTCGGACGTCAAGCAAATGAGGGCTCCATGCACGCCGGTCCGGGAGCGAATATTGGACGTAACTGTTATTGTTAGTGAATCTCCTCAAAATCGTTGACCTTAGCGCGTGCGAGCGGGAAAATTGACGAGCGTCTCGGACGCCCTTCCGAGAGAGCCTCTCACATGGACCGGCTCTCTGCGAAGCTGTTCGGCCCGCCCCTCCTCCGGAGCCGACCGAGCGGAATCCCAAGAGCCCCACACAGGACTACAGTGAGACTCAGCCTAAGACTGATCCTGTTTTTAGTTATTGGCATTACGGTGGTTACTTTCGTAATTGCGCGGAATCAGGTGCGCTCGGAAAAGCTCGGCTTGCGCACCGACCTCGAAAGACGCGCCGAAATTCTTGCGGAAAGCCTTCAGGAAATCGTCGAACCCGCAATGCAGCGGCGCTCACGCGAACAGTTACGCCGCATCGTGCAGCGATTCGGGAACCGCGAGCGGCTGGCTGGTGTGGCGATTTACGATGCGTCGGGGAAAGTTCTGGCGCAGAGTTCCAGCCTGGTTACAAAATTCCCGACGCCGCCGGTGCCGGTCGAGAAAATCGAATCCACCGGCCGAGCCGTAAGCGAATTCGTCAGGCTTAGCAACGAGCCGATGCACGCCTACTATCTCCCCCTGCATGCCGACTCCGCGGACAAGATCGACGGCGTTCTCGGCATCTTCCACGACGCGGGTTATATCGAAGCGCAGAGCGACCAGATTTGGCGTGAAACGCTCTGGCACGTGATCGCTCAAGTCGTCTTAATCGTCTTCGTCACCATCCTGATCATTCGGTGGACCATCATCCTGCCCATCTCGCGCACGGCTCAATGGATGAAAGACCTGCGCAGCGGGCGCGTATCGCCCAAGTCGCCACTGCCGGCAGACGATTTTTTTGCGCCCTTGTCGCAGGAGGTGGTGAATCTGACGCGCAGTTTAGCCGAGGCGCGTGCCAGAGCTTCCGAGGAGGCGCGCCTCCGCGAGACCGGCGCAGCCGTATGGACGGCCGAGCGCCTTCGCGCAAGCGTACAACGAAAGCCCCTGGGACCTTTGTTCGTCGTCTCGAACCGCGAGCCGTATATGCACGTGCGCCGGGGCAAAACCGTTGAAATCGTGATTCCCGCCAGCGGATTGGTTACCGCGATCGAACCGATCCTGCGCGCCTGCAACGGCACGTGGATCGCGTCCGGATCGGGCGATGCCGACAAAGCGACTGTGGATCATCGCGATCATCTTCGAGTACCGCCTGACCGCCCCGAATACACTCTGCGCCGCGTCTGGCTGCCGAAAGAAATCGAGCAAGGCTACTATTATGGTTTCGCGAATGAGGGGCTGTGGCCCCTTTGCCACATCGCCCATACCCGGCCGGTGTTTCGCGCTTCGGACTGGCAGGCCTATCAGGACGCCAACCGCAAATTCGCAGACGCCGTATTAGAGGAAATGGAAGGGGCCAAGAAGGCGCTGGTCTTAATCCAGGATTACCATTTCGCTTTGCTGCCTCGCATGATAAAGGAAGCGCGACCCGACGCTCGCGTCGCGATTTTCTGGCACATTCCATGGCCCAACCCGGAAGCGTTTCACATCTGTCCATGGCAACGCGAGCTGCTCGATGGCTTGCTCGGAGCCGACTTGGTGGGTTTCCACATTCAGGCTCACTGCAACAATTTCCTGGAGACTGTCGATGCGTCGCTGGAATCACGCGTCGAGTGGGAGCGCTTTTCCGTGAAGCGCATGAATCATACGACCCTTGTGCGGCCGTTCCCCATCAGCGTCGATTTTGGTGATGCGGAGGCCGCAGACGAAATCACCGCGTCGTCTTACGACCTGAGGGCCCAGATTTTCGAAAACCTCGGAGTCAAAGCGAGCTTCCTGGGAATCGGAGTTGATCGTATCGATTACACGAAGGGTATTCTGGAGCGCTTCCGCGGCATCGAGCTGTTCCTCGAAAAATACCGGCAGTATCGCGAGAAGTTCACCTTCGTTCAGATTGGGGCGCCGAGCCGTTCGACGATCCAGAGATACCACGATCTTCAGTCGGAAGTGCAGGCCGAAGCGGATCGGATTAACGCGCGTTTCCAGACGAAGGAGTGGAAGCCGATCGTGTTGATGCTGCGGCACCACAACCACAACGAGATTTTGCCGTATTACAAGGCGGCTGACCTGTGCATGGTCACTTCGCTGCACGACGGGATGAATCTGGTGGCGAAGGAGTTTGTCGCGTCACGCATCGACGAAGAGGGTGCGCTGATACTCAGCCAATTCACCGGGGCCAGCCGGGAGTTGCGCGACGCGTTGCTCGTCAATCCCTACGATGCTGAAGAGGTTGCGGATGCCATCCATGTGGCGCTCGAAATGGATCCTCACGACCGACAGGCGCGAATGGAGCGCATGCGGCGGGCCGTACGGGAGCATAACGTCTATCAATGGGCCGGGAATTTGATTTCGGAGCTGTCGGAAATCCGCATTGAAGAACCGACGGCTCCCGTCGCACTGCCGCCGGCCGAAGAGGCGCTGCCCGATCCGAGCATAGCCGCAAAGTAATCGCTCGAAGCCGGGACGATCCAGGCGGCTCTAGCCGGATTCACGTACAAAAGTGGGAACCGCGTTTCCACATCATCGCAAGAGAGCCCCCGCCTGATTTGCTTTCGCGCACAGCCTTCGCCGTAAGCCTCATGGGGGTATCATGAATCGGAAGCCACGATTCCACCCTTCGGCGCCGCGTAGTTCGCAGTGTTTGCTGACGGTGGGTCAACACTCGACTTTAAGGCGCTTCGGGGGCGCGCGGGGGCGGGGCTACCACTTCGCGCCATTTCACCTGCGAAGTATCTTTTCAGGGTGGGCCATGGTGACGAATGACCAACGCTCGGAAATCGAACGCAGCGCATCTGCACGCCAAAACCAGTAGCCAGCGCGTACGCCCCGCCCTTGTTCCGCCCATGCCGGTAGGCCTCAGACTAGGGACGCGGTGATCCGCTCGCCTGCGTTGGGTTCGAGAACTGCCGAATCTATATGTCCTGAGTTCGCAAGCCTCCGCCGGAATACATGGACACAAGGAAAATTCAATTTTCTGGCGGCCGAGTCGCAGCCGTCTCCTGCCTGACAATCGCGTCAGCCGCATTAGCCTCCAGAACCCAACTACTGGCGGCCGAGACGGTGGTTTCGTCCTCGAACCAGAGCATCCCGAAATCAGTGATGCACTCCGGGAAATCCGGCTTAATAACAACGTAGCCCGGAATCATGCCGCCGGCGATGAAACTATCGTCCCAACGATTGTTCGAGTACGTCTTCAGCTTTGAGGCTGTGCCAATCGAGGCAATATACGACACGTTCGAAACCGGGTGCGTGCCGAGAAGATAGTTGGCGGCGCGGAGCGTGTATTCCGGGCCCACTACATCGGGAAAGGCTTCGTGCAGGAAGTACATCTCAACGCCAAAATCAGCCACCTGCTCTGAGCCGCCCCACGAGCCTCGTGTGGGCGGTACCTCGAAAGGTGTGCTGGCCAGTTCGCTATTCAATTGGGGAATCCAGGCTTGCAGCGCCGATTTGAATCGAGTCTTGTAATCGGCAGGCAAGTAGGGCAGGGCTCGCACAGCCGTCCAGCCCTGGAATCCCATATGCTGCAGCATCATTGGGAATAGCTCTTCGACGCGCTGTTTGTAGGGAGTTGCGCCGTTCGTGGCGATCGTCAGCTCGAGAGCCGCCATCCAATCCGGGGCGCCGAAGCGCGCGAACCCACGGAAACGGCTGGGAGCCGGATGAGCTTTTTGGTCGTTCCAGAGCCGGATGGCGGTATCGAGGCAATCTTTCGCCAGCGGGTCGTTCCAACCTTTAAGCACGCGCGAAGCGGCGGCCAGCGATGCCGTCGCACCGTATACGTCGAACTCACTATAGTTCGTCCAGGCCCACCGATCATCCGGCTTGCCTGAGCTGCCCCCATTCACTTCGTCCGGTCCGAGCTTCGGATCATAGATCCGGCCGTCGGTCTGTGAGGCGGCATCACCCACAAACGTGTAGCCACGCAGGTAGGGCGCCTGGATGCCAACGAACGGATGCCCGACCGCGTGGACCTGCGCGAGTGTTTGCAGTACGCCGTGCTCCACCTGCTGGATAACATCCGGGGTGCCGTCCGGGCGATGCATTTCGACTGCCCGGGCCTTCTCGTTGACTGAAAGTTCGTCCCACTTCAGGTGGAAAGTGCTATACGCCAGCGACAAATTTTGAATGGTTGCATACTGGCCGTAGTCATCGTTGTCGAAATCGCCTGCGTCGAACCATCCGCCGACGTTCAAACCCGGGATCCGCTCACCGGCTTTGTAAGGAGAATATGTATCCGCGCCCATGCTGTAGCCGTCGAAATGAGCGGTGTTCGGCGGGGCTTGCCGCGCGTCATCCATGTGTGCAACGCCGTGCCAGAGGTGGTAGGCGTCGCGTACGGAAACGTGGTCCATCTGCTGAGCAAGGAAGCAGTCCAGAGTGGTCTGCCACGTTTTGCCGTACACGTCTTTGGCGACGATGGGGAACAAATCGGTGCGCTGGCCGGCATATTCGATTGCGTACAGACCGGGCTTCTTCACGGCGGAAAAATCGAATTTTGCATACGTGTAGCGCAGCCACGGTGTGGGTTTCGACACTGGACCTTCGAAAATCTCCTGGTATGAACCGTCGTCTGAAAGGCGGAGAACTTTGGCCGTGTTAGGAGCGGTGAAGTTTGGATCGAGCTCAATGATGGCAACTTTCGAAAAATTCTCGGCGTAGCCGGCTTGGCTGTGCGCGATCATGGGCGGCCGCGTCCAGTCCGAAATGTAGTTGGGCTGGATGTGCCATACCACGGCGTCTTTCGTCTTGCCTGCAGGAATCAGCGTGCGGAGGACGAACCAGCCATTCTGCGCTTTGTTCCGGCCATCGAAAAGGAGCAGCGGGCCGGTCTTCGAAGTAATCGTGATGCGGTTAAGTGGGTCTGCCGCGGCCAGAGTCATCGTATTGCCGGTGGCGAAAGGCAGCGGCTCAGTATAGCCCTCGGCCTTGTGCCACTGCTCCACGTACCATACCTGCTTCGGGTCGTCCGGTTTGGGCGGCGCCGTGGTCATCCGATCCTCGGGATAGCGCGGCAACACGCCGAATACCTTGTTGTCGACCTCGTACGTTTTGTCCACGTAGATGGAAGGCAAGAGCTCCAGATTGAAACCGGCGCGGCCCGCTAGCGTTGCCGGCAGCGGCTTATCCAGATTGACGCTCACACGGACGCCGCCCGGCTCGGCGGCGACGACTACTTGATAGTTTAGGTGAAATGCGGGATAGGAAAGAGTGGCGGTGAGGCGGTCGGGGCCCTTGTCGGCCTCGCGCTTTTCGAAATGTGGGATCCGGTCCCATTGCTCCGGCGTGGCCATGAGACGCACGCTGCCGTTCGTGGCAATGCGATGGCCGTGCAGAATGATCTGCATCCCTGCATCCTTTTGGTCGAAGAAGACGGGGCTGTAAACGTCGCTGTATAGCATGATGCTGACACCTCGCGCGCTAAGATAGCCGCTGTCGGTCACCTTCATGTTTAGGTTGTCGCCAAAAGCCGCGACGCCGTAGCAAACGGTTATAAGTAGGGTCCTTAATAGAACTATTCGTAGTCGAGCAAACATTCCTGTGTCCATGTCGGTCATTCCTCGCTAAATCGCTACCGCCTGTGCCTAAGGGGCGGCGGAACCTTTATCCGGGGCCAAGTCGTCGAACGCGCAGGCATTATCACACAACACTTGCGTTGGGGAGGGCGTGTTGAAAACGTGTAGTGCAGACGGCGCGCAGCAGCACGATTATGTTTTCATCCGTAAACTGGATGCAGTCGATTGAAAAATCGAGGAAAGCGGTTCGACGGGGACAGCTTACAATGTCTTCATTCGTCGAGGGCCGAGCCCGCATAGCATTCACCCGGCAAATTCCCGAATCACTCGGCCTCTCGACGACTCATCCCCGGCCGGCGACCATAAAGAGCAATGCGAGCAGAACGCCCGAAAAACGCCGGCGGGATCCGGAATGATTGCGGGTAAGCGCCGGCGCTACTCTCATTGGCGCGCATACGTAGCGAATAGAGGCACGGCTAATTGCGGGAAACGTGCACGGCGGTGACAGCTGTGGCACACAAGATTGCTCCGAACTGCCACACCAGCGCCGAACCAGCGCAATCGGGCTTGGTCGAGTTATTTAGGCACCGCGATGCCAGCGTCCGACGGATTCGATCGCCGCGGCTCCCTCAGCGGGTGAATCCGATCCAGTGCGAGATTCAATTCCAGGACGTTCACACGAGGCTCGCCAAGGAAACCCCATTGGCGCTGCTGTGTGTATTTTTCAACGAGGGCCGCGAGGGCCTGCTGGGTCATGCCACGCGCACGGGCAACTCGCGCAATCTGGAATTGGGCCGCAGCGGGCGTGATATCCGGATCGAGACCAGAAGCCGAGGCCGTTACCAAGTCAACCGGCACTTGCGTGTTCGGATTCTCGTTGCGAGCCGCGGCCACTCGTTCTTCCACAGTGTCGATGAGCTGGCGGTTCGTCGGTCCGAGCTGCGAACCATTCGAGTTCGCCGCATCATAACCGCGTCCCGCGGCTGAGGGCCTAGATTCAAAATAGCCGGATTCTGAAAAGTTTTGCCCGATGAGCTTTGAGCCGATCACCACACCGTTTCGGCGTACCAGCTCGCCGTTCGCCTGAAATGGAAAAGCGAGTTGAGCGATGCCGGTCACTACCAGTGGATATATCAGACCAAGAAGGATCGTTGTTGCGATGGTCATGCGGATCGCGATGGTCAGATTCTTCTTCATCGAAACTCCTAAACCAGCCGCACGTAGGTGATCAGCATATCGATCACCTTGATCCCGATGAACGGCACGATGATGCCGCCCGCGCCATAGATCCAGAGGTTGCGGCGCAGCAACGCTCCAGCCGCCATCGGCCGGTATTTCACGCCGCGCAGCGCGAGCGGAATCAGGACAATAATGATAACGGCGTTGAAGATCACCGCCGACAAGATGGCCGATTGCGGCGTGCGAAGATGCATGACGTTCAGCGCGTTCAGTACGGGGAACGCGCCCGCGAACATCGCCGGAATGATCGCGAAATACTTGGCGACATCGTTCGCGATGGAAAACGTGGTTAGCGAGCCTCGCGTCATCAAGAGCTGCTTACCGATCTGGACGATCTCGATAAGCTTCGTCGGATTCGAGTCGAGGTCGACCATGTTCCCGGCTTCCTTCGCCGTCTGAGTGCCCGTGTTCATCGCCACGCCCACGTCGGCTTGCGCGAGCGCGGGAGCATCGTTCGTGCCGTCGCCGGTCATGGCAACGAGCTTGCCTCCTCCCTGCTCTCTCTTAATCAAATCCATTTTGTCTTTCGGCGTGGCTTGCGCGAGGAAATCGTCGACGCCGGCCTCGCGGGCGATGGCGGCGGCTGTGAGTGGATTGTCGCCTGTAATCATCACCGTGCGGATGCCAATGGCGCGCAGTTGATTGAACCGCTCTTTGATCCCGCCTTTGATGACGTCTTTCAATTCGATCACGCCCAGCGCGCCGCGGCTCTTTTCGGCGACGACAAGCGGCGTCCCGCCCGAGCGCGCGATTTCTTCGACAGTTGTTTTCACCTCGGCGGGCAAGCTGTTGCCGTTGCGATTCAAGTAACCCGTGATTGCCTCCGCCGCGCCTTTGCGAATTTCATATCCGCTCAAATCGACGCCGGACATGCGCGTCTGCGCGCTGAAGTGAACAAAGCGCGCTTCGTGCGAGGCCATGTCGCGTCCGCGCAGGCCGTATCGCTCCTTCGCCAAGACCACGATCGAACGGCCTTCCGGTGTTTCATCGGCCAGCGAAGAAAGCTGTGCCGCGTCCGCCAATTCCTGTTCGCCAACACCCGGCGCGGGGACAAAGCGCGTGGCTTGCCGGTTGCCTAAGGTGATCGTTCCGGTCTTATCGAGGAGCAGCGTATTCACGTCGCCGGCCGCCTCTACGGCGCGGCCGGACATGGCGAGCACGTTGTGTTGCACCAGCCGGTCCATACCCGCGATTCCGATCGCGGAAAGCAGCGCGCCGATTGTCGTCGGGATCAGACAGACAAGCAGCGAGACGAGCACGAATACCGATTGGCGTGCGCCCGAGTAAATCGCGAATGGCTGCAGCGTTACCACTGCCAACAGGAAAATAATGGTCAGCCCGGCGAGCAGAATATTCAGCGCGATCTCGTTCGGCGTCTTTTGCCGCTCGGCACCTTCGATCAGGCCGATCATGCGGTCGAGGAACGTTTCGCCGGGGTTCGAAGTGATTTGCACTTTGATCTGATCGGAAAGCACGCGCGTGCCGCCGGTAACGGCCGAGCGGTCGCCGCCCGCTTCGCGGATCACGGGAGCGGACTCGCCGGTGATCGCCGACTCGTCCACCGACGCGACACCCTCGATAATCTCGCCATCAGACGGAATGAATTCGCCCGCGGAAACGATGACGAGGTCGCCGGCTTTTAATTTCGAGCTCGGCACTTGCTCTGTCTCGTCCTCATCGCCGACGATGCGATTTGCGATCGTCTCCATGCGCGCTTTGCGCAGAGAGTCCGCTTGCGCCTTCCCGCGCCCTTCCGCCATGGCTTCGGCGAAATTCGCGAAAAGAACGGTGAACCACAGCCACAAGGTGATCTGCAGGTTGAAGCTAAAATGCGCGCCGCCCTTAATCAGCAACACGGTGGTGATCACGCTGCCGATCTCCACCACGAACATGACGGGATTGCCCATCATGTTTCGCGGATTCAGCTTCACGAAGGCATCCAGTACCGCCCGGCGAACGATCTTCCATTCCCAAATTCGGCGTTTTCTGTCGGAAGGCATAATTTTTCCTCAGAAGGTCCTTCCGGCATGCATCAGCAAGTGCTCCAGGATAGGGCCGAGGCTCAACGCAGGAAAGAAAGTCAACGCGCCAACGATGATGATGACGCCAATCAAAAGCACCGTGAACAACGGGCCATCGACAGGAAACGTGCCCAGCGACGGCGGAACGTACTTCTTGCGGCCAAGACTTCCCGCGATCGCCAGCATCGGGACGATCATCAGGAAGCGGCCTGCAAGCATGGTCAGACCGAGGGTCGTGTCGTACCAGGGCGTGTTAACGGTCAGCCCGGCAAATGCCGAGCCGTTATTGCCCGCGCTGGATGTGAACGCGTAGAGAACTTCGCTGAGTCCGTGCGGCCCTGGATTCAAAATTCCCGCCGTGCCGTACGGCCGCGCCGCAGAAATTGCGGAGAAGCCCAGGACCAGCAGCGGAAAAATCAAGACGACGAGCATGGCCATCTTCACGTCGTACGCCTCAATTTTCTTGCCTAAATACTCCGGCGTGCGGCCGACCATCAGCCCTGCGATAAAAACCGCGAGCACGATGTAAATCAGCATCCCGTACATGCCAGCGCCAGCGCCGCCGAAAATCACTTCGCCCAGCATCATGTTGACCAGCGTCACCATCCCGCCAAACGGCGTGAACGCATCGTGCCAGCTGTTGATCGCGCCGCAACTCGCGTCTGTAGTGACTGTTGCAAACAGGGCGCTGTCCGCGATCCCAAAGCGAACCTCTTTGCCTTCCATGTTTCCGCCCGATTGCAACATGGTTGCGTGCTGATCGGCGCCCTTCAGCAGCGGATTGCCGCGCGCCTCCGCCCAATAAACGACCGTAACGCCGGCGAGAAACAGAGCTGCCATCGCGGCCCAAACGGCCCAGCCATGCCGTTGCGAACCCGTCATCCGGCCCAGCGTGTAGGTGAGCCCGCCGCCGATGGCGAAAATCAGGATCATTTCGAAATAGTTCGAGAACGGGGTTGGGTTTTCGTACGGATGCGCGCTGTTCGCATTGAAGAAGCCCCCGCCGTTCGTGCCGAATTCCTTGATCATTTCCTGCGACGCGACCGGCCCCTGCGCGATTGTCTGCGTCGCGATCGTTTGCATCACGGGCTTGCCGTCGCGGCCAACGACCGCGTGTCCATTCGCGTCGAGTTTCGGCGCTTGCACCGGCTGAACCAGCTCTACGGTGGTATACGGGTTCAGGTTTTGAACGACGCCTTGCGAGATCAGCACGAATGCGCCCACGAAGCACACCGGAAGAAGGATCCACAGCGAGCAACGGACGATGTCCACCCAGA
Source organism: Candidatus Acidiferrales bacterium (assembly GCA_036279175.1). Taxonomy (GTDB): domain Bacteria; phylum Acidobacteriota; class Terriglobia; order Acidiferrales; family UBA7541; genus Palsa-295. The sequence continues at coordinate 13,774 of DASUJR010000436.1, forward strand.
AATTGCCAATCGTAGCCATTTGCCGCCGCGCGACGCCCCGAATGAAAGCGATCGCGAGCGCGATGCCGACGGCAGCAGACATGAAGTTGTGGTAGGCGAGACCCGCCATCTGCGTGAAGTAACTCATGGTCGTTTCGCCCGCGTACGCCTGCCAGTTGGTATTCGTGGTGAACGAGACAGCCGTGTTAAACGCGAGATGCGCTGGCGAAACCGGACCAAGGTGCTGCGGATTAAACGGCAGATATTGCTGCAGTCGTTCGAAGGCGTAGAGCAGAAGCATCGATACCAGGCTGAACAGAAGCATTGCCACGGCGTACTCGGTCCAGCGCATCTCGTGCTTTTCGTCGACCCCCGTGACTCGATAGAGCAGGCGCTCGAGAGGGCGCATCACGGGATCCATGAATGTGCGCTCGCCGCCGAACACGCGCGCCATGTAAATGCCGAGCGGCTTCGTGATCAGGAAAATGATGAGAAGAAACAGGAGTATCTGGAGCCAGCCATTCGCCGTCATTTCAGAATTTCTCCGGGCGCAGGAGCGCATACACGAGATAGGCGGCGGTGGCGACACTGACGGCGAGCACGATCATCCATTCCATGCCGGTCCCCTTACCTGAGCCGATCGCACAAACCCACATAGGCGATCGCCACAATAAAGAAGGCGATCATCACCAGGATCCACATCACATCCTGCATCCAGACCTCCCCCAAATGAGGCTCCAGAAATTTTGGTATCCTCGTGTTAGCTGTCGAAATCAGAACTGGACGACGACACCGCGTTCAGTCACTCTGGCGGGCGTTCCGGGGCACACCAGCGAACCAAGCATGAGGCCGGCCCTGTAAGGAAGGCATAAGCAAGGCATAAAGATTTCGTAAGGAGGCCAAGCGGAGCGGAAGGATTCCGCAGACTGTTTTCGGGGCCCCGCCACCGCCGGGTTGGAAGAGCGTCGGGTGGCGTGCCTACGACAGGTAGTTCCCGTCTGGAACAGATACCACTATAGATAGATGCATTGGGCATTTTGGGCCTAATATTTTGTGGTGTGCATCGCATTTTTGCTTGACAACTTTTCATCATGCTCCGATACTTCGCTCCCAGACTCGGCGACACGTTCACTGGCAATTCCCAGCGCCGGCGAGCGAACGGGACAACTCACCGGGTTCAATCAAAAATTAGGGGGAATTTACTCGCCACGGCGAGTGGCTTGGGCTGGCGTGATTCGAAAGAGCACGCGCGGGCTAGGCTTTTCCAAGTTATTTCCTTTCGGCCTTCACCAGGGCCGAGCGACCAATCCTTTCGTGCCGCTTCGGTACGTTTTTCCGCTGCGGCGAGTTTAGGTTTCTTCGCGACACACACGAACGCTGCGATGCGCGGTTCGGAGTAAAATAAGAAGTACTCCTCCGCGGGTCCGGCATAACGGCACATTCTCGACGGCTCGACTGTCGGCGCGGAGGCAGACGATGGCGGAAACTCGTATGGCATTGAACGGAATTGCAGCGGATCAGGCAACTCGGCAGGGATTGGAGTTCGAGCGCCTTTTTACAGACGGCAAGGCGGCTCCATTCGACAAGGTTGAATGGGAGAAGCGCACCGCGCTGATCAGCAACGACAAAGGACAGGTAATTTTCCGCCAGGAGAACGTCGAGGTCCCCAAGTCGTGGTCGCAGACGGCCACGAACATCGTTGCCTCCAAGTACTTCCACGGTAAGCCGAACACGCCTGAGCGCGAGACTTCGCTGCGCCAACTGATTGGCCGCGTCGTGGACACGATCGTTGGCTGGGGCGAAAAGGGCGGCTATTTCGCGTCCTCGGAATCGCGCGATGCGTTCCGCGACGAGCTGGCTCATCTTCTGGTCGAGCAGAAGATGGCCTTTAATTCCCCGGTGTGGTTCAACGTGGGCGTGCAGGCCAAGCCGCAGTGCTCCGCGTGCTTCATCAACTCGGTCCAGGACAGCATGGAATCGATCATGAACCTGGCCAAGACGGAAGGCATGCTGTTCAAGTGGGGCTCCGGCACGGGCACAAATTTTTCGAGTCTGCGCGGCAGCCGCGAATCTCTATCCGGTGGCGGTATTGCTTCAGGGCCGGTCAGCTTCATGAAGGGCTTCGACGCGTTCGCGGGCGTGATCAAGAGCGGCGGCAAGACGCGGCGCGCGGCGAAAATGGTGATCTTGAACGTCGATCACCCGGACATCCTGGAATTCATCCGCAGCAAATTCAAGGAAGAGCGCAAGGCGCACGTCCTGATCGAACAGGGCTACAATCCTTCGATCGACGGCGAGGCGTATTCCTCCGTCTTCTTCCAGAACGCGAACCACTCCGTGCGCGTAACCGATGATTTTATGCGCGCTGTTGAGGAGGATCGCGACTGGTGGACGCGCAATGTGACCGACGGCACGCCGGTGGAAAAATATCGCGCGCGCGACCTGATGAAAGAAATGGCGGAGTCCGCGTGGCACTGCGGCGATCCCGGCATGCAGTACGACTCGACCGTAAACCGCTGGCACACATCGAAGGCGACGGACCGCATCAACGCATCGAATCCGTGCTCGGAGTACATGTTCCTCGACGATACGGCCTGCAATCTGGCATCGCTCAACTTGCTGAAATTCCTCGGTTCGAACGGCCAGTTTGACGCTGCCGCGTTCAGCCATGCAGTGGATATCACGATCACGGCGCAGGAAATTCTGGTCGACAACGCCGGATATCCCACGCCGCGCATCGAGCGCAATTCGCACGATTTTCGGCCGCTAGGCCTGGGCTACGCGAATCTGGGCGCGCTGCTGATGTCGTTGGCATTGCCGTACGATTCGGACGGCGGGCGCGATTTCTGCGGCGCAATCACGGCGCTAATGACCGGCGAAGCCTACGCCCAATCGGCGCGGATTGCCGAACGCATGGGTCCGTTCCCCGGCTACGCGAAGAATCGCGAGCCTATGCTCGAAGTGATTCGTATGCATCGCGACTCGCTGCGCCCGATCAAAGAAGAAAACGTTCAACCGGCGCTGCTTCGCGCCGCAAGGCAATCCTGGGACGACGCACTCGCGCTGGGCGAAAAATTCGGCTACAAGAATTCGCAGGTGAGCGTGCTTGCTCCAACGGGCACGATCGGCTTCATGATGGATTGCGACACGACCGGCATCGAACCTGATCTCGCGCTGGTCAAGCAGAAGCGGCTCGTGGGCGGCGGCGTGATCAAGATCGTCAACAACACCGTTCCGCAGGCGCTGAATAATCTCGGCTATTCGCCGGAAGACGTGGCCAAAATCGTCGATTTCATCGACGCGAACGGCACGATCGAAGGCGCGCCGGGGTTCAAGCCGGAGCATCTGCCCGTCTTCGATTGCTCGCTCGCTCTTGCCGGCGGACGATCGATCGCGTGGCGCGGACATCTTCGCATGATGGCCGCGGCGCAACCGTTCCTTTCCGGCGCGATCAGCAAGACAATCAATATGCCGGAAGAATCGACGGTGGAAGACATCGCGAGCGCCTACATCGAATCCTGGAAATTGGGACTGAAAGCCGTGGCCATTTATCGCGACAACTCGAAGCGCTCGCAACCGCTGTCCGCTGCGGGCAAGAAGCAAGAATCAAAACCAGCGGCCGCATCGGTGACGGCCGCTCCAGTCGCAGCGGCGCCGGTTACAGCCGCTCCGGCAGCCTTGGACGCATCCGCTCCTGCACAGCAAGCTGAGATGTTCCCTGGGACGAAGCGCCGCAAGCTGCCCGACGAACGCAGCTCGATCACGCATAAATTCTCGATTGGCGGCCACGAAGGCTATCTCACGGTCGGGATGTATCCGGACGGCCAGCCGGGCGAGATCTTCATCAAGATGGCGAAGGAAGGCTCCACACTTTCCGGCATCATGGACGCTTTCGCGTTGTCTGTCTCGATCGCGCTGCAGTACGGCGTGCCGTTGCGAGCGCTGGTCGATAAATTCTGCAATTCGCGTTTCGAACCTTCCGGCTATACGCCGAATCACGAAATTCGCTATGCGAAATCCATCGTGGACTACCTTGGTCGCTGGCTCGGCGGGAAATTCCTCACGCGTGATTACCTCGACGCCGAATCAATGGCCGAGCAGGAAGCCGCAGCAGCGGTTCCTGTGTTGGCCGCGAAAGCCCCGGCTATCGCAGTGAGACCGCCGGAAGAGGATCGCGCTTCCCGCGCACGCTCGGCCGCTGAAGGTGCGCCGTACTGCTCCGAATGCGGCATGCTCATGACGCCGAACGGCAGCTGCTACAAATGCTCCAACTGCGGCAGCACCTCCGGCTGCAGCTAGAGCTTTCTCAACTCCTCGTCATTAGGAAAAAGAAGCGGAGCGCTCATCCGAGCGCTCCGCTTCTTCGTTATTCTCAATGCGCGGAAATCGCAGATGCATCAAAGCATTTCGCACTAAATCATGCATAATCGTCCGAATGCCCATCCCACCATGAGCGGGAACTCTTCTCGCCAGAACGCTCCCCCGTGTGACCCAGCTCGTTCCTTGATGACGACGTCCGCGCCAGAATCGCGCAGCGCGTCCGCCCACCTCCTTGCGTTCTGGAGGAAGAACGGCTCCTCTGTGCCAGCGACAAGATATGTGCGCGGAAGCAGATTCGGCATAACACCCACCGGCTTGTAACCGCCGCCAGGTGAGGCGCAGAGGACCGCTCCGTAGAAATGTGGATGCCGAAGTCCAAGAGCGAGGGCCAGTTCTCCACCGGCCGAGACGCCGAGCACTGCGGTACGCGCAGCGGGCAGCGCCACCCCAAATCGGGATTCCATCCATCGGCGAACATCCTCGACGAAGAACTTCTCGTGTGCCGCGAACCGCTCTGGCTCAAAGCCCGGTGAATACTCATGGAGCCGCAGCATCTCATCGGTCAGCCCATGTACACCAACGATCATTGTGGACCTTATATTGGCCTTCTCGAGCAACCTGCCCCACTTCGAGATTCGCTGACCGTCACCGGCGAAGATGATCGCTTCCGGCGGATTCGGTGGGATATACACTGTGACCTGACGTCCACCGTCGTACTCGAAAGTCTCGCTAACAAGCTCTCCCAAGACTGCGCCAGCGGGCCCACCAGGCGCGCCATCGGACTCAGTTGGCTTGCCGTTGACATCAATACGCGCTTGCTTGTTCATCGCTTTCCTTCATTACCATGGTTATGCGTGCAGTCCGTAAGATGGCCGGGGCAACACATTGATGACCCTATTGACGGCCACCTCACATTATCGTGACACGGTCGCGGAACTTGTTTGGGCCAATTTAGTTTCCATCTAGATTTTTAGGCGAACCGAACGGAAAATATGTGTTCTTGCCCTCCCGCCCGCAGGAAGCAGTTTCTCATCGTCTATTCACATCGAAGGGGGACGTAGAACCATGGCTGTAAAGGTAGTGGGGCCAACTGACGGCAAACTCGGATTTTTGGGCACGATTGGGGTTCGGTTCATGATTGCAGGTGTAGAAGCGGGCCAACGGTTTTCACTGGTCGAGCACCCTATGTCGTCGCGGGCATTAGCCGCGCCGCTTCATCGGCATTCGCGCGAGGATGAATACAGCTACGTTCTTCGTGGCCGGTTGGGCGCGCTGCTGGGCGACGACGTTGTGTATGCGAAGCCCGGCGACCTGGTGTTCAAGCCTCGAAACCAGTGGCACACGTTCTGGAACGCGAGCGATGAGCCGGCGAGCATCCTGGAAATCATTTCACCTGCCGGTTTCGAAAAGTTCTTCGAGGAAGTGTCCGATATGGGAGGAGTGGCAAGCATCGCGCCATCCCAGATGGGCGATCTGTGCTCGCGCTACGCACTGGAAATGAAACCCGAAAGCGTACCCGACCTCCTGAAGCGCTTCGACCTTCGCTTCCCCGGCGAGCCTGTGAAACTGACCACCGCCGGCTAGCGCAGCGCTTTGCCGGCCAGGAGGAATCTGTCTCGCCTGGCGATCCCTGCGAACAGGTTTTTTCTGTGTTGAGCATGCTCCTCCTTGGTTTTTGGACACTCAAGCTCCGTCCCGAGCGAGAGTGCGTTCTAAGTCTCGGCTCCTCCCGCTATCACTGGTCTATACTCGACCGCGATGAATGCAGCTAAGCGAAGCCGCGGGGCTCCCGCCAGAACACGCGTAAACGCGGCTGGCGCGGAAAGCAAACCGCTTTCCACGACCGCTACCGCAAGTCTGCTCAAGAGCGTGGCGCACAACATTGGCGTCGTGCTCGTCGGATTTGGCGTTGCTTATCTCGGAACGCGGCTGGATTTGGTGCTTGGCTGGGGACAGTTTCACGTGGCTATCGCAACGGCCGGAGGATGGGTGCTTCTCGATGCGGGCTTTCTGTTGCGCACGTGGGCGGCGTTTGATTTCTACGAGCGCAAGATGAAAGTCATTTCACTGGTTCCCCAGCGCAGACTGGTCACCACCGGCCCGTATCGCTTCACGCGAAACCCGCTTTATCTCGGCGGGAACGTCTTCATTTTCTTCGGCGCCGCGCTGCTCTTCGGGTCGCCTGGCGCATTGCTCATCACCGCCGCGCATCTGCCACTCGTCGACTTGTTCATTCGCCGCGAAGAACGACAGCTAGCGGAAACGTTCGGCGACGAGTGGATCGAATATAAGAGGCACGTGCGCCGGTGGGTATAAAACCAGAGACCGCTACCGGACGTCGCACCAGGACATCGCGCAACGGCTCGTTCTGGGCCGCATTTGCTATACCGTTGCGAGCAGGCTGGCCAGGAGGGCGGCACGTTCGGGGAGGCGGCGGATGACGACGTGCTCGCGGGGACTGTGCGCGCCGTCGCCGACCGCGCCGAGGCCGTCGAGCGTGGGAATGCCGAGGGCGGAGGTAAAGTTTCCGTCGGAGCCACCGCCGGTAGACGCTTCGCCGACGGTGATTCCCATTTCGCGCATCAGCGATTGCGCGTGGGCGAAGAGCTTTGCACCCTCTTTTGTGCGTTCAAGCGGTGGGCGATTGATTCCGCCTCGAACCTCGATTTTTGCGCCGCGCAGGATCGGCTTTAGCGAGTGGATTTTCCGATCGAGCGGCTTCCCATCGGCAAGGCGCGCGTACCGGATATCAACTTCGGCGCGCGCGTGATCCGGAACAACGTTGGAAACCGTTCCACCGCCGACAACAGTGGCTTGCACCGTGATGCCGCGCCGAGGATCGTTCATTTTCATCAGGCGTTCGATTTGCAGCGCGAGCTCGTGAACGGCATTGACGCCGGCCTCCGGTTCGATTCCGGCGTGCGCCGAACGTCCTGTGACGATCACTTCGGCGCTGCCGACTCCTTTGCGGGCGGTTTTCAGGCGGCCGTCGGCACCGAGCGCTGGCTCGACGACGAACACCGCGTCACTGCAGCGCGCTTCCGCTTCGAAAAGTTTTCGCGATGATTCGCTGCCGATCTCTTCATCGGAACACCAGAAGAAGACGAGGCGCTTGCGCAGCGCGATTTTCAACCCGCGCAACGCATCCACGGCAAATAACGCCAGCACGATGCCCGCCTTCATGTCGAACGTGCCGGGCCCCCAAGCGCGGCCGCCGGAAACGCGAAACGGCATGGTCGCAAGCGTGCCGAACGGATAGACGGTGTCCATGTGGCCGAGGACCAGGATCTGCCCCGCCGCGCGCCCGTTATCAGCGACGACCTCAGCGCGAACCTGATTGCCTCGCTTCTGCTGCGGCAGCAGGCGCGCCTGCGCGCCGCGCGCGTGCCATTCGCCCGCAACGATCTGGCCCATGCGGTCGACCGCCGCTTTATCGAGGCTGGGCGATTCGCAGCGGACGAATTTTTCAAGCAGGCTGACCATTTCGTTCTGGCGGCCGCGCAGAAAGAGCAGAATTTCCCGAACGTTGATCTTTGTTTGCGTCATACCGGGGGTATGGTAGCAGTGGCTCTGCACCCCGGCAATGTTTCTGGGGATCCACGGATTCTCGATAAACGGCGCTTCACAAATTTATTCCGGCTCGCGAGAACCGTTCTTGACGGGCTGTCTGAAAGTAAGGGAGCCTAAGGGCGATTTATCGGTCTTTGCCGGAGAATTGGAGAG